>NZ_JBAKHS010000008.1:0-292955 GCF_036906795.1 Micromonospora sp. CPCC 205739
CAGGTCTCGGCCTACCCCTTCCACTACGCCCAGTGGGAGCAGCAGGCCGCCGACCTCGTCGCCAAGCACTGGAACAACTGACGCACTGAACAACACGCTGGCCGGCACCCCCGAGCGGGGTGCTGGCCAGCGGCATATCCACCCCCACCCACACACCGGCGATCATGAAGTTAGCGGCAGTGGGGGAGATCCACGCCGCCGCTAACTTCATGATCACCGCAGCGAGGGGGCGGGCGCGGTAGAGGGCGGGTTACGGGTGGGGGGTGGTGCAGGCGGTTAGGGCGGCGGAGAAGGTGGTGAGGCGGATGGACGGGGGCGGGAAGGGCTCGATCCAGCCCGGTCCCGCGCCGAAGAGGCGTACCCCGGGAACGTCGCGGCCGAAGCGGACCAGGCGGTACGCGCGGCCGGTGAGCGGGGTCTGCGACCAGACCAGGACGGTGTGCGGGCGGGCCCGCGCCACGGCGGAGGCCAGCGCGGCCCAGGGCAGCGCGGGCCCGAGCAGCAGGCAGCCCCGGCCCTGCTCGCGCAGCGCGGCGGCGAGGGCGTGCAGCCCGAGGCAGTGCGCCTCATGCTCCGCCCCGGCCAGCAGCACCCCGTCCGGTGGCAGGGGGCGCCCGCGGTCCCGGCGGTACACGTCCAGGCCGATCCGGACGCCCTCGGAGAGCGCGTGTTCGATCGCGATCTCCGTGGCGCTGTGCCCCCGCAGGCTCCCGAGTACGCAGACCCGCTCCCAGACCGCCGCCACGCCGGCCTCGGCGGCCAGGTCGAGTACCAGCGCGGCGACCTGGTTGGCGTCGAGGTCCTCGGCGGCCACGGCGAGCCGCTTGCGGGCCGCCTCGACGGCGTCGGCCGGCATCGGTTCGGTCAGCACCAGACGTACCCCCGGGTGTGCGGTCACTACCAGGGGGTTCGCTGGGACGGCGCGGTTCGGATGCGCCGTCGCGGGACTTATCTGCGCCGGGCGGCCATCCAGCGCAACGCCAGGGCGGCGACGGTGCCCCACAGCCCGCGGCGGAACAGCAGCACCACGAGGACGAAGATGCCGCCGGTCACCAGGCCGATCGCCTCGAACCCGGAGAACGACAGCCAGTCCTCCAGCCGGACGACGACCGCCGCGCCGAGTACCCCGCCCCACAGCGTGCCGATGCCGCCGAGCACGACGACGATGACCGCCTTGCCGGAGGTGGTCCAGTGCAGCACGTCGAGGGAGACGAACCGGTGCCCGACCGCGAAGAGCCCGCCGCCGAGACCGGCGATGAAGCCGGAGAGCACGAACGCGGTCAGCTTGTAGCGGTGCACCGGGTAGCCCAGCGCCCGCGCGCGGGCCGGGTTGTCGCGGATGCCGACCAGCACCCGGCCGAACGGCGAGTGCGTGATCCGCCAGGCGGCGGCCAGCCCGAGCAGCACGATCGGCAGGATCGCGTAGTAGAAGTAGTAGTCGTCGGTCAGGTCGAGGCCGAACAGCGACCGGGGCACGCCCTGCAGGCCGTTCTCGCCCTTGGTGACCGAGCGCCACTCGTTGGCCACGTAGTAGACCATCTGGGCGAAGGCCAGCGTGACCATGGCGAAGTAGATGCCGGTCCGCTTCACCGCCAGGTAGCCGATGGGCAGCGCGAGCGCCGCCGCGCCGAGCGCCCCGGCCAGCACGGCGACCGGGAACGGCAGGCCGGCGTGGATGGCGACCAGGCCGGTGAGGTACGCCGAGGTGCCCCAGAACGCCGCGTGCCCGAAGGACATCAGCCCGGTGAAGCCGAGCAGCAGGTCCACCGAGACGGCGAAGAGCGCCCAGCAGAGGATGTCCACGGCCACCGCCGGGTAGAGCCCGTTGGGCAGCCAGAGCGCGGCGAGCAGGCCGGCGGCGAGCAGCGCGTACCGGACCCAGCCGGGTGCGCGGGCGACGGCGAGGAGCCCGGACGGCGGGGCCGGCCGGTTCGCGTCGGCCGGGGTGTCGACGGTGCTGGTCATGCCGGTGCCTCCTCACGGCCGAACAGCCCGGCCGGCCGCCAGAGCAGCACGGCGGCCATCACGACGAAGACGATCGTCTGGGACACGATGGGGAACTCGGACAGGTACGCCTCGCCCCACGCCTGCACCAGACCGATGCCGAAGCCGGCGGCGACCGAGCCGAAGATCGAGCCGAGGCCGCCGATCACCACCACCGCGAAGACCACGATGATCAGGTCGGCGCCCATCAGCGGGTTCACCGCCCGCATCGGTGCGGCGAGCACCCCGGCGAGCCCGGCCAGGCCGATGCCGAAGCCGAAGACCGGGGTCACCCACCGCCCGACGTCGATGCCGAACGCTCGGGTCAGCTCCGGTCGCTCGGTCGACGCCCGGACCACCATGCCGATCCGGGTACGGGTGAGCACCCACCACACCGCGACGCAGAGCAGCACCGCGAAGCCGAGGATGAAGACCCGGTACGCAGGGAAGTCGAAGAGTCCGAAGTCGACCGAGCCGCTGAGCTCGTCCGGGGTGGCGTACGGGCTGGACTGCACGCCGTAGCGGGTCTTCACCAGGTCCTGGAGGATGAGCGTCAGGCCGAAGGTGAGCAGGAAGTTGTAGAGCGGGTCGAGCCGGGTGAGCCGGTGGATGACGGCCCGTTCCAGGATCATGCCCACCACGGCGAGCGACACCGGCATGATCACCAGGGCCGCCCAGAACGGCACGCCCGCCTCGGCCAGCAGCACGTACGCGCCGAAGGCGCCGAGCATGTAGAACGCCCCGTGGGCGAAGTTCACCACCCGGAGCATGCCGAAGATGACCGCGAGCCCGAGGGCGAGCAGGGCGTAGAACGCCCCGCTCACCAACCCGTTGAACGTGTTCTGGAGGAAACCGGTCACAGCTTGCAGTCCGGGGACGGGGCGCGGAACGCCTCGGCGGCGGGGATGGTCTTGAGGACCTTCACGTAGTCCCAGGGCTCGGCGACCTCGGCCTGCGGCTTCACCTGGGCCAGGTACGCGTCGTGGATGACCCGGTGGTCCTCGGCGCGGATCTTGCCGTTGCGCAGGAAGACGTCGTTGACCTCCTTGCCCTCCAGCCCCTTGACCACGGTGTCCGCCTCGTCGGTGCCGGCGGCCTGCACGGCCTCCAGGTACTGGGTGGCGGCGGAGTAGTTGGCCGCGTGCGCGAACGACGGGCGGGTGCCGGTCTCCTTCTGGAACCGGTCGGCGAACTCCCGGTTCTGCTGGTCGAAGTTCCAGTACCAGGCGTCGGTGTAGGTGGTGCCGGCGAGCGCGGCCGGGGTCAGCGAGTGGATGTCGGTGATGAACATCAGGCCGACCGCCAGCCCGACGCCCTTGTCCCGCAGCTTGAACTCGTTGTACTGCTTGACCACGTTGACCAGCTCGGCGCCGGCCTGCATGGTGCCGAGCACCTGCGGCTTGGGCGTCAGCGTCGGCGCCTTGAGCAGGAAGGTGGAGTAGTCGCCGGTGGTGTTCGGGAACGGCGCGCCGTCCTTGCCGACCACGGTGCCGCCGGCGGCGGTGATGGCGGTGGAGAAGCTCTTCTCCATGTCCTGACCGAAGGCGTAGTTCGGGTAGAGGATGTACCAGTTCTTGCCGACCTGCTCGGTGGTGGTCTTGCCGGTGCCGTTGGCCAGCATGTAGGTGTCGTACGCGTAGTGGAACGTGTACTTGTTGCAGCTCTTGCCGGTCAGGTCGGTGGTCGCCGCGCCGATGTTGAAGTAGAGCTTCTTCTTCTCCTTCGCCACGTCGGCGACCTTCAGCGCGGCCGAGGAGGTCGGCACGTCGAGGATCAGGTCGACGCCCTTGCGGTCGTACATCTCCTGCGCCTTGGCGTTGGCCACGTCCGGCTTGTTCTGGTGGTCGGCGGTCTCGACGGTGATGTCGGTGGTCACCGCCTTGTCGCCGTGCTTGGCCTTGAAGTCGGCGATGGCCATCTCCACGGCCTTGACCGAGTTCTTCCCGGACAGCTCCGAGTAGGCCCCGGACTGGTCGTTGAGCACGCCCAGCACGATCTTGTCGCCGGTCAGCTTCTGGTCGCCGCCGGACTGCGGCCCACCGCCGCCGCAACCCGCGGCCAGCAGCACCGCCGCCGACGCGGCGGCCACACCCACGCTCCTACGCATGTCCATCCCTTTCATCCGCGCGGGTACCGCGCGGGTCAGCCGTCGAAATGATTCAGATCCCGAGGTACGCCAGCAGCTCGCGCTCCCGCGAGCGCACCTCGGAGTTGGCCATCGCCTCCACGACGCGTCCCTCGGCCAGCAGGTAGTGCCGGTCGGCGACGCCGGTGGCGAAGTGCAGGTTCTGCTCGACCAGCAGCACGGTCACCCCGTGCTTCTTGGCCTCCCGCAGCAGGTCGCCGACCTGCTGCACGAGCAGCGGCGACAGCCCCTCGGTGGGCTCGTCGCAGAGCAGCAGCCGGGCGCCCATCCGCAGCACCCGGGCCAGGGCGAGCATCTGCTGCTCGCCGCCGGAGAGCATGGTGGCGGCCGAGTCGCGCCGGGTGTACAGGGCGGGGAACGCCTCGTACACCCGCTCCAGCGGCCACGGGTCCGGGCCGACCCGGGGCGGCAGGGTCAGGTTCTCGGTGACGCTGAGGGTGGCGTACGCGCCGCGGTCGTCGGGCACCCAGCCCAGCCCGAGCCGCGCCCGCTTGTACGCCGGCAGCCGGCTGATGTCCCGCCCGTCCAGCTCGACGGTGCCGCGCTGGCCGGGGTGCAGCCCCATCACGCAGCGCAGCAGGGTGGACTTGCCGGCGCCGTTGCGCCCGACCAGGGTGACCACCTCACCGGCGGCCACCTCCAGGCTCACCTCCCGCAGCACCTGCGCCTCGCCGTAGAAGGCGGAGAGGGTGTCAATGCGCAGCATCAGCGGCTCCCAGGTAGGCGGTGATGACCCGCTCGTCGGCGCGGACCTGCTCGTAGGGGCCCTCGACCAGCACCGTGCCGGCCTGCAGGACGGTGACGGTGTCGGCGAGCCGGCCGACGACGCTCATGTTGTGCTCGACCATCACCACGGTCCGGCCGGCCCGGACCCGGGCGATCAGGTCCACCGTGCGGTCGACGTCCTCCAGCCCCATCCCGGCGGTCGGCTCGTCGAGCAGCAGCACCTTCGGGTCCAGGGCGAGGGCGATGGCCAGCTCCAGGGCGCGCTTGCGCCCGTACGCCAGCGCCTCGGCCGGGGCCTCGGCCAGCGCGCCGAGCCCGACCATGTCCAGCAGCTCGTCGGCCCGCTCCCGGTAGCGGCCCATCAGCTTCGCGGAGCGCCAGAACCGCCAGCCGAGCCCGCTGGGGCTCTGCAACGCCAACTCCACGTGCTCGCGGGCGGACAGCTGCGGGAAGAGGCTGGTGATCTGGAACGAGCGGGCCACCCCGAGCCGGGCCACCTGTTCCGGGGGCAGCCCGGTGACGTCCCGGCCGTCGAGCTCGATCCGGCCGTCGGTCGGCGGCAGGAAGCCGGTGAGCAGGTTGAACAGGGTGGTCTTGCCGGCGCCGTTGGGGCCGACGAGCGCGTGCACGCTCTCCGGTGCGATGTCGAGGTCGACGTGGTCGACCGCGCGAAAGCCCCGGAAGTCACGGGTCAGCCCGCGCGCCGACAGGAGCGCTTGCCCGGCCATCGCCTCATCCTCCGCAGGTCACTGCGACGACCGGGTCGGTGACCGAGGTCACAGGGCCGTCGCGTGGAGGAAACCTACGGGGAACGGCCGGAGTGCAGCCATGTCGGTTCCCCACACTTTCCGGCCGCCCGGCGCGGGGTCGGCCGACATGAGCGTCGGTCGGGAGCGGGCCGGAAGGGATCGACAGGGGTGAGCGGATGCCCGGCGAGACCGCTCCCATGTGGCCCGGCCACCTGACCGGTGGGGGCGGGGCTGGCGCGGCCGGCCATGCCTCCGCCCGGAGTCACCGGGTCGGGGCGATCGAGACCATGGCCCGACCTCGCCCATCAACCGTCAGTCGGGAAAGGTGACCACCCAGCGGGCGCCCTCGCCGCGGGCGAGCCGGTCGAACGCCTCCGGCGCCTCGTCGAGGGTGATCAGTCCGCTGATCAGCGGAGTCAGGTCGAGCGTGCCGTCGCCGACCTCGCGGGCCAGGCCGGGCACCTCCCGGTCGGGGTCGGACGAGCCGTACACCGAGGAGCGCAGCGTCCGGGCCGAGTGGAAGATGTCGAGCGCGGAGAGGCTGACCAGGTCGTCCTTGCCGCCCATGCCGACCACGGTGACCGCTCCCCCGCGCCGGGTGAGCCGCCAGGCCGTCCGGATGGTGGCTGCCCGTCCCACGCACTCGAAGGCGTGGTCGACGCCGCGCCCCTCGGTGAGCGCCCGGATCTCCTTCGACAGGCGGTCGTCGGGCGGGAGGAAGTGCGTGGCTCCGGCGGCGCGGGCCAGCTCCCGCTTGGCCTCGGCCACGTCGACGGCGACGATCGGGGTGGCCCCGGCGGCCCGGGCGGCGGTGAGCACCGACAGGCCGACCCCGCCGAGGCCGATCACCGCGACCGACTGGCCGGCGGCGACGCGGGCGGTGTTGCGGACCGCGCCGGTGCCGGTGAGCACGGCGCAGCCGAGCAGGGCGGCCCGCTCGGGCGGCAGGTCGCCGGGGACCGCGACGACGGCGGCCTCCGGCACCACCACCTCCTCGGCGAACGCGCCGAGCCCGAGCGTGACGTGCAGCGGGACGCCGTCGGCGGTCTCGCCGCGCGGCACGGCGGGGGCGGTGTTGGCCGCGCAGAGCCAGGGCTCGTCGTGCCGGCAGTGCCAGCACCGCCGGCAGGCCGGCGCCCAGTTCAGCACCACCTGCGTGCCGACCGGCACCCGGGCGTCGAGGCCGGCCTCGACCACCACGCCGGCCGCCTCGTGCCCCAGCACGAGCGGGTACGCGGGCGCGAGGGTGCCGTTGACCATGGACAGGTCGGAGTGGCAGACACCGGCGGCGCGGATCCGCACCCGCAGCTCACCGGGGCCGGGCCCCGGCAGGCGTACCTCCTCGACGCGCAGCGGCGCGCCGGGCGCGCGGGCGACCAGCGCCCTCATCGCTGGATCGCCTTGATCTCGCGGAACTCGTCGATGCCGTACGGGCCCAGCTCCCGGCCGAGGCCGGACTGCTTGTAGCCGCCGAACGGGGCGAGCGGGTTGAACGCGCCGCCGTTGACGTCCACCTGGCCGGTACGCAGCCGCCGGGCGACCGCCAGTGCCCGGTCGGCGTCGGCGGACCAGACCGCGCCGGCCAGCCCGTACCGGGAGTTGTTGGCGATGGCGACGGCCTCGTCGTCGTCGCCGAACGGGAGCACGGCGAGCACCGGGCCGAAGACCTCCTCCTGGGCGAGCGCGCTGTCGGGGTGCACGTCGGCCAGGACGGTCGGGGCGACGAAGTGCCCCCGGGGCGGCAGCGGGGCGTCCGGGCCACCGGCGACGAGGCGCGCCCCGTCGGCGAGTCCCCGGTCGACGTGGCCGCGGACCCGCTCGGCCTGGGCGGCGGAGACCAGCGGGCCGAGCCGGGTGGCCGGGTCGAACGGGTCCCCCGGCCGGTACGCCGCGACGGCCCGCGCCGCCAGCTCCAGCGCCTCGTCGTACCGGTCGCGGTGGACCAGCATCCGGGTCCAGGCGGTGCAGGTCTGCCCGGAGTTGAGCAGCGCGTTGCCCACCCCGACCTTGACGGCGGTGGCCAGGTCGGCGTCGGCGAGGATCAGGTTGGCCGACTTGCCGCCGAGTTCCAGGGCGACCCGGGCGATCCGGTCGGCGGCGAGGTGGGCGATCCGGCGGCCGGTGGCGGTGGACCCGGTGAAGGAGACCATGTCGACGTCGGGGTGGGCGGCCAGGGCCTCGCCGACCACCGGCCCGGTGCCGGGGACCAGGTTGACCACACCGGCGGGCAGCCCGGCCTCGGCGACCGCGTCGAAGAGCAGGTACGCCGTCAGCGGGGTCAGCTCGCTGGGCTTGAGCACCACCGTGCAGCCGGCGGCCAGGGCGGGCGCCAGCTTGGCGACGACCTGGTGCAGCGGGTAGTTCCACGGGGTGATCGCGCCGACCACGCCGACCGGCTCGCGCACGACGAGCGAGTTGCCGATGGTCTCCTCGGCGGGCGGCCGGGCGGCCAGCTCGACGCAGTCGCGCAGCACGGTCAGCGGCAGGCCGGTCTGCACCCGGGCGGCCAGCTTGAGCGGGGTGCCGAGTTCGAGCGCGACGGTCCGGGCGATGTCGTCGGCGCGGGCGGTGAGCGCGGCGTGCAGCCGGTCGAGGTGGGCGGCGCGCTCGGCCGGCGCGGTGGCGGCCCAGCCGGGGAAGGCGGCCCGGGCGGCGGCGACGGCCCGGTCGACGTCGGCCGGGGTACCGGCGGGCACCTGCCCGACGAGCTCCCCGGTGGCCGGGCTCTCGACGGCGATCGGCGCGCTGCCGGACGGGTCGACCCAGGCGCCGCCGAGGTAGAGGTGACGGCGGACCAGGAGCGCGGTGGGCGCGGCGGCGAGATCCATGTCGTCCTTCGGGGGTGAGGAAACTAGCGCTGGGAGTTTTGACGCTACCCGTTCGCCCCGGGTGGTTCCACCGCGGCGACGACGCGCCGGTGCTCGTCGGCCAGGCCGTGCAGCAGCGCGTCCAGGCCGAGGGCGAAAGCGCCCTCGTCCACGCTGCGCTGGTGCTCGGCGAGCCGGTGCGCCTGACCCAGGTGCGGGTAGTGCGCGGCGTACAGCTCGGGATCCTCGACGAAGCCGCGGGCGAACGAGCCGAGCGCCGACCCGGCCACGAAGTACCGCATCGCCGCCCCGACGTGGGTGGCGCGCGCCGGCGGCCAGCCGGCCTTGACCAGCGCCCCGTAGACCGCGTCGGCCATGGCCAGCGCGGCCGGCCGCCGCCCGGGGCCCTGGGCCAGGTACGGCACGACGTTCGGGTGCGCGGTGAGCGCGGCCCGGTACGACCAGGCCCAGCGGCGCAGCGCCTCGCGCCAGTCGTGGCGGGCGAAGGCGCTGATGTCCACGGCGGCGGTGACGCTGTCGGCGACCGCGTCCAGGATGGCCTCGCGGTTGGCGAAGTGGTTGTAGAGCGAGGGCCCGCGCACGCCGAGCGCGGCGGCGAGCCGCCGGGTGGAGAAGGCGGCCAGCCCGTCGGCGTCGATCAGGGCCAGGGCCGCGGCGACGATGCGGTCCCGGGTGAGCACGGGCTGCCGGGGTCGGGGCACACGGACTCCTCGGAGGTCTGGACGCCAGAAAACTTACACCGCTAGTTTAAGCGGGACGGCCACCACGACGGCGGAAGGGACCAGCATGGACTTCTCACTGACCGACGAGGAGCGGGCGATCCGGGACACCGTCCGGTCGTTCATCACCCGGGAGGTGATGCCGCTGGAGCAGGAGGTGCTGCGCCGCGAGCGCGCCCACCAGCCCGGCGTGACCCGCGACGAGCTGCGCGAGCTGCAGCAGAAGGCGAAGAAGTTCGGCTTCTGGGGGCTGGCCACCCCCGAGGAGTACGGCGGGATGGACCTGCCCGCCGTCATGCAGTCGCTGATCTGGACGGAGCTGGGGCGCAGCTTCGTGCCGTTCCGCTTCGGCGGCGAGGCCGACAACATCCTGTTCCACGCCACCGAGGAGCAGAAGCGGGAGTTCCTGCTACCCACCATCGAGGGCGAGCGGATCTCCTGCTTCGCCATCACCGAGCCGGGCGCCGGGTCCGACGCGGCGAACATCCGGCTGTCGGCCCGCCGCGACGGCGACGACTGGATCCTCGACGGCGAGAAGACCTTCATCACCAACGGCAACGACGCCGACTTCGCCATCGTGGTCGCGGTGACCGACCGGGAGAAGGGCGCCCGCAACGGCGGGGCTACCGCGTTCCTGGTGGACCGGGCGATGGGCTGGCGCTCGGAGTTCATCCAGACCATGGGCGAGGGCGGCCCGGCGTCACTGATCTTCGACGGGGTACGGGTGCCGCACCGCAACATCCTCGGCGAGATCGGCCAGGGCTTCACGCTGGGCATGGAGTGGATCGGCAAGGGCCGCTACACGATCCCCTCGCACGCCATCGGCATCGCCGAGCGGGCGTTGCAGATGGCCATCGACTACGCCAACACCCGGGAGACCTTCGGCGCGAAGATCGGCACCAACCAGGCCATCCAGTGGATGATCGCCGACTCGGAGACCGAACTGGAGGCGGCCCGCTGGCTGGTGCTGCGCTCGGCGTGGACGGTCGACCAGGGCATGGACCCGCGGCACGCCTCCTCCATGGGCAAGCTCTACGGCGCCGGCATGGTCAACCGGGTGGTGGACCGGGTGCTCCAGATCCACGGCGGCATGGGCTACACCCGGGAACTACCGGTCGAGCGCTGGTACCGGCAGGTGCGGCTCTACCGCATCTTCGAGGGCACCGACGAGATGCAGCGACTGATCATCTCGCGGGACCTGCTGCGCGGATACACGAAGATCGGCGGCCACCTGGCCTGAGTCCGCGCCGGCTCCTCATTTTTCCGGCCTGCCCCCGGTGCCTGATCGGCCAGGTCGATCCGTCATCCTTTTGGTGCGCCGACCGTCGGTGAATGGTGACCGGTAGACGACTGAGACGTCGGTCACCATGCCGGTCGGCGATACCCAGAGATGCGTCCTGAGCAGGGATTTCGCACGCCGTGAATCGATCTTCCGGCAGTTCGGAAAGGGCGGGACGGCCGGCGGGAAATCGACTGTCAGCTAGCCGTCCGCCAATTCGCTTTCGCCGCGGTGGTGCCATGCCGCTCACTGTTGACATCCATTTGATGAACGGAGTCAACCGTGTCCACCACCAATGTGACCGGGCGGGCGATCGTCCTCGGCGGCAGCATCGGCGGCCTGCTCGCCGCGCGGGTGCTCAGCGAGTCGTACGCGAAGGTGACCGTCTTTGATCGCGACGAGCTGCCGGCGGAGGCCGCCGACCGCAAGGGCGTGCCGCAGAGCGGGCACTCGCACGGCCTGCTCGCCCGGGGCCGCCAGGTCCTCGAAGAGCTCTTCCCCGGTCTGACCGCCGACCTCGTCGCCCAGGGGGCCGCCGCCATCGACATCCAGCGGGACTGCCTCTGGGTCAACGACGGCCACCGGATCCCCCGGGTCGCCTCGGGGCTGGAGGGGCTCTGCGTCAGCCGGCGCGCCCTGGAGGCGTACGTCCGGGACCGGGTCCGGGCACTGCCCACCGTGGAGATCCGGGACCGGTGCGAGGCGGTGGGGCTGCTCGCCGACGGTGGCGCCGTCACCGGCGCGCGCATCCTGCCCCGCGGTGGCGCGGAGGAGCACCACGACGCCGACCTGGTCGTGGACGCGACCGGCCGCGGCAACCGCGGCCCCACCTGGCTCGCCGAACTGGGCTACCAGCCGCCCGTCGAGGACCGGGTGGACCCCCGGACGGTGTACGTCTCCCGCGACTACCGCCGCATCCCTGGCGAGACCGACTGGTCCGCCTTCATCAGCAGCCCGTCGCCGGCCGCCCCGTACGGCGGGGTGGCCATCTCGGCGGAGGGCGACCGGTGGATGGTCACCCTGCTCGGCATCGGCCCGGACCAGGCACCGCCCACCGACCCGGAGGGCTACCTGGCCTTCGCCGGGCGGCTGCCCGCCCCGGAGCTGCACGCGCTGCTGAGCCGGGCGGAGCCGCTCGGCCCGCCCAAGCGGATGCGGCTGCCCACCAGCGTGCGCCGCCGCTACGAGCACCTCACCCGCCTGCCGGAGGGTTTCCTCGCGGTCGCCGACGCGATGTGCAGCTTCAACCCGGCGTACGGGCAGGGCATGACGGTGGCCGCGGTGGAGGCCATGGTGCTGCGCGACTGCCTCCGGCAGGGCCGGCGGGATCTGCCCCGCCGCTTCTTCGCCGGTGCGGCGAAGGTGGTGGACGTGCCGTGGGACATGGCCGTCGGCGCGGACCTGCGCCATCCCACGATCGTCGGGCCGCGCAGTCGCCGGACCCGTTTCCTCAACGGGTACGTCACCCGGCTGCACGCCGCCGCCGCGCGGCACCCCGTGGTCGGGCGGCGCTTCCTGAGCGTCGCGAACCTGATGACGCCGCCGCCGGGGCTCTTCGCGCCGGGAATCGTCGCCCGGGTGCTCTGGTCGGGCCGGCGCGGCACGCCTCAGGTGGCCCGTCCGGAGCCGATGACGAGGGTCGCGGAGCCGGCGGCTCGGGTCGAGGAGTTGGCGGCCCGGTGAGCCGGGCCGCTCGGGTGGGCGGCGGTGAGAGCCGCCCACCCGCACGCTCGCCCGCCGCGTGACCTGGGCGGGCTCAGCCGGTCAGCGCCGTCAGGGCGGCGTCCACGTCGGCCTCGGTGGAGTACACGTGGAAGGAGGCGCGGACCCGCCCGGCGCGCACCGCCGCCCGGATTCCGGCCCGCTCCAGCCGCTGCTCGGCGTCGGGCACGTCGACGACGACGATGGCGCTCTCCCCCGGCGGCCGGCCCAGCCCGGCCAGGAACCGGTTGGCCAGCGCCACGTCGTGCGCCCGGATCGCCGGCACGCCGATCTCGGCGATCACCTCCAGTGCGGGCGCCGCGCCGACCCAGCTGAACCAGGCGGGCGAGATGTCGAACCGGCGGGCGTCGTCGGCCAGCCGCAGCGGCGGGCCGTAGTAGGAGGCGTGCGGGTCGGCGCCCGCGTACCAGCCGGCGGCGTCCGGACGCAGCCGCTCGCGCAGCTCGGGCGCCAGGTAGGCGTAGGCGCAGCCGCGCGGGCCCATCAGCCACTTGTACCCGCCCACCGCCACCACGTCGGCCCGGCTCCCGTCGAACGGCAGCCAACCGCACGCCTGGGTCGCGTCCACCGCGACCAGCGCACCGTGCGCCCGGGCCGCGGCCACGATCTCGTCGTACGCCGCCACGGCACCGTCGGCGGACTGCACCAGGCTGAACGCGACCAGATCGGTGTCGGCGTCGATCGCGTCGACCAGCTCCGCCAGCGGCACGGTGCGGACCCGGACGCCGCGCTCCTCCTGCGCCAGCCAGGGAAACAGGTTCGAGGTGAACTCGACCTCGGGGACCACCACGTTCGCGCCCGCCGGGAGGGCCGCCGCGACCGGTGCGAGGAGCTGGGACACGGCCGCGCCGACCGCCACGTCCCCGGCCGGTACGCCGATCAGCCCGGCGAACGCGGCCCGGGCCCGGTCCACCGACTGCCCCCAGCCCTCCCAGGAGCTGCTCCCGGTCCGCCAGTCGGCCAGCGCCTCCTGCAAGGCCGTCCAGGCCGGCTCGGGCGGGAGCCCGTAGGAGGCGGTGTTCAACCAGCCGGGTTCCGGCTTCCACAACTGCTGCGCCTGCTCGATGTCCACGCCACCGACGCTAGGCCCGGTGGCGTCGGACGGGCACGGCCAATCCGCGACCGGCGGCCTGCGGCACACACCCTGCGAACCGCACCGCCGGCGGGGCGGGGCGGGCAGCGGTGATCCGTCAGGGCGTGGCGGCCAGCGACGCGGCCTCCCAGGCGAACCCGTGCGGATCGGTGCAAGGCCCGGCACCGCCACCGATGATCACGCGAGGTGCGGCTCGGTGACCTGCGCTTCTCGATTCCTGACCGGTCTCTTCGCCTGCTAGGACTGCCGGAGGTTGGTGGTCGATCCGGTGGCGGACCGGCGCCGGAACAGGCCGAGCCGGAGCGCCCGGAGCAGGGTGCCGGGCTGGCTCAGCGTCGCCGGATGGTCGAGCATGGTGGTGACCCGGCCCAGCCGGGCGTTGAGCACCGGATCGGTCAGCGAGGCCCGGAAAAGCAGGTCCCCGAACCACTTGGTGACCCGGTACCCGGGCGGGTACGGCCCGTCGACGTGCGGAAGCTCGATGTCGGCGGTGGTGGAGGTCTGCCAGGCGGCATCGACGATCACCCGGACCCGCGCGAAGTACGCCCGCGCCGGCTCCTCGTGCAGGTCCGGGTTCGACCGGAGGTACGCCGACAGGCAGGAGGCGTGCAGCATCGCGGAGGTCATGCCCTGGCCGTACACCGGGTTGAAGGAGGCGATCGCGTCCCCGGCGGCAACCAGTCCGGCGGGCATCCGGTCGAGCTTGTGGAAGTCCCGGCGTCGGCTGTCGGCCTGGTGGTACGTGACCACGCCGCCGAGCATCTCGCCGTACTCCGCGATGTCACCGAACATCTGCGGATAGTGCTCCCGGCAGCGGGCGGTGAAGTCGGCGACGTCGCGGCTGGGCCGGTCCTCGTCGTAGCCGGCCACCAACATGATCCAGCGGTTCCCCTCGACCGAGTTGATCCCCCCGATCCGCGCGGTACGACCCTTGCCGGCCATGGTGTGGTAGACCACCACCCAGGCGTCGCTAACCTTCTCGTCCTGCTTGAAGAGCGCGGTCGCGTAGTTCAGTTTGATCGGCATCCGCTGCATCGGCGGGCGGGGCCACCCGTTGTCGGCCAGCCAGTCGCTCAGCCGGCTGGACCTTCCCATCGCGTCGACCACCAGGTCCGCCGGTTCGGCCACCGGCTCACCACCGCCCTCGGGCACGTACCGGGCACCGGTGACGCGCCGGTCGGCGAAGAGCAGGCCGTCCGCACGGCCGTACACCATCCGGATGTTGCCCACGGCGAGGGTCCGCCGCCGGACCAGCGCCTCCAGGAACGGTCGTGTGGTGATCAGCGTCGGACCGGTGCCGGACGGTGCCGGCGGCAGCCCCAGCACGCCGTTCACGAAGATCTTCGCCGCGCCCTCGTCGCTGGGCGGCGGCGGGGCACCGAGCGCGTGCGCCTCGTCGACGATGCCGGGAAACCACCGTTCCAACTGGACCTGACCGGCGGGCAGCAGCGCGTGCACCTGGCTGCCCTGCGGCACACCCGGCCGGGGCCCGTCGTCCACCTCGGACGGGTCGCGCTCGATGATCAGCACCTCCTCGGCGTGGTCACTCAACACCCGAGCCGCCATCAGTCCGGCGATGCTGCCGCCCAGCACCACGGCACGACGCATGACCACTGTGGTCCGAGCCGGCCGCTCGGCGGTCGCGATCTCCGCGAAGAGCCGGGACGGAGAGGGGGCCATACGATCACTCCTCGAGCGGTCGGGAAACCTCGCACCCACGACCGTAGCCACCGGAGCCCGCGCCGTCATTGGTCAAGCGACGTGCCGCGGCTCGCCTCGGTCCCTGGGTCGAACCCGGTCGCCCCGCTCCACCGCCGCGGTCGACGCCCGGGCCGCCAAACCATCCCCGCAATGCTGAGCAACCCTACGGCCGAGCCGCCCGTGCCAGCAGCGCGCCAGACCATTTCGCAATGATCCGGCCGGCACCCGGGTCCTGCCGACACTGTTCGGCGCCCCTCATCGAAAGCCAGGAGGCGCCCCACATCCGGCTACTGACCTAGAGATCCGAAACAGCGCCGGTGCCGCCCGCTGGCGCGCATCGCCGACGGCTGCCGGATGGCCGACCGGGCGGCGCGCTACTCGCTCAGGAGTTGCTCGCGCAGGATGTCCGCGTGCCCGCAGTGCTGAGCGAGCTCGCGCAGCACGTGCAGGTACACCCAGCGCAGCGGGAGCGGGCCGCGCCGGTTGCCGCGGAGCATGTCGTCCAAACCGAGTGACGACGTCGCGCGGCGTGACGCTTCGCATGCTTCGCCGTGTGCTCGCTGGACGGTGGCGATGGTGTCGTCGCCATCGAGGATGAACGACTCGTCGGGCGTCGCGGGAATGCCGATCTCGGCACGCGACCGGCACGTGACGGCTTCGTCGAACCAGACCTTCTCCACGAACGTCGCATGCTTCACCAGCCCCAGCAGCGTGGTCCGGGAGGACACCAACGATCGGCGCGCCTGCTCCTCGGTCAGCCCGTCCAGGCAGGCGTTGAGCGCGCGCCGATGCTCGTCGAGAAACGCCTCGAACTGGGCCTTGACCGGCTGGTCGATGACGTCTTCGGCGAAGGTGGCCGGGAGGGAGGACATGCGCGAAGCATCCCAAGACCGGCCACCCAGGGGCAACCAGCGATCGCCGGCGGGTCAGCGCAGCACCGCCCAGCCGTCGGGGTCGCGCCGGCGCTCGGCCGGCGCGACCCCGGGTGGTTCCGCCGCCGCGGCGTCAGGCCGGTACGCCGGCCGGCACGGCCGACTCGTCGGCCGGCCGCCGCGTCGCGGACTCGTCCTCGTCGGCGTCCTCGTCGAGCATGGTCGACTCGTCGAACGGGTCGTCGCCGCGCAGCACCCGACCGGCCTTGTCCCGGTCGAACTCCCCCGTCCAGGTCCCGACCAGCACGGTCGCGACGGCGTTGCCGGCGAAGTTGGTCAGCGCCCGCGCCTCTGACATGAACCGGTCGATCCCCACGATCAGACCGACCCCGTCGACCAGGTCCGGACGGTGCGACTGAAGCCCACCGGCAAGGGTGGCCAGCCCGGCACCCGTCACCCCGGCAGCCCCCTTCGACGCGATGATCATGAACAGCAGCAGCGACACCTGCTCGCCGATCGACAGCGGCTTGCCCAGCGCGTCGGCGATGAACAGGGACGCCATGGTCAGGTAGATCGCCGTGCCGTCCAGGTTGAACGAGTACCCGGTGGGCACCGTGAGGCCGACCACCGGCTTGCTCACCCCGACGTGCTCCATCTTGGCGATCAGCCGCGGCAGCGCCGACTCCGAGGACGACGTCGACAGGATCAGCAGGAACTCCCGGCCGAGGTAGCGCAGCAGCGAGAAGATCGAGATGCGGGCCACGAACCACAGCAGCGCGCCGAGCACCACCAGCACGAAGATCAGACAGGTCGCGTAGAAGCCGAGCATGATCTGCGCCAGGCTCTTCAGCGCGTCCATCCCGGTCGCCCCGACCACCGCGGCGATCGCGCCGAACGCGCCGATCGGGGCCAGCCACATGATCATGGCGAGCACCTTGAAGACCACCCGCTGGAGCATTCCCACGGCGTTCAGCACCGGCTCGCCGCGCCGGCCCAGGCTCTGCACGGCGAAGCCGACCAGCAGCGCCACGAGCAGCGTCTGGAGCACCTCCCCCTCGGTCAACGCGGAGAAGAGCGTGGTCGGGATGACGCCGAGCAGGAAGTCGACGGTTCCGCCGGCCTCGTCACCGGCGGCCGCCTTGCCCGAGCCGGCCAGGTCCTGCCCCAGGTCGAGCCCGGAGCCGGGGTGGATGAGGTTGCCGACCACCAGGCCGATGGCGAGCGCGACGGTCGACATGACCAGGAAGTAGCCGAGGGCGAGCCCGCCGACCTTGCCGACCTTCGCCGCCTGCCGGACCGAGCCGACGCCGAGCACGATGGTGCAGAAGATGACCGGGCTGATCATCATCTTGATCAGGTTGACGAAGCCCGTGCCGAGCGGCTTGAGTTCCTTGCCGACCTCGGGGGCGGCGAGGCCGACCACGACACCGGCCAGCACGGCCACGATGACGGCCAGGTAGAGGTAACGGGTACGGTCCCGACGGACCGGGGGTGACGGTGTGGTGGTGGATGTGGTGGTGTCCATGTCGACAATGTGAAGCCCGTCTCATCACAAGACAGCCTTGCGGTCATTCTGTTCATCCCGTCGGAGCACGGGCGACGCGCGCCGGTGACCACGGCGCGGACGAGGAGGGGGAACGTGGCCCGGCGGCAGTGGAGCATCGCAGGGCAACTGTTCGCCCTCCAGGCCGTGGTGGTGACACTGCTCGTCCTGGCCGGCGCCGCCGGGGCCGTCTGGCTGGCCCGCAGCGACTCCCGCCAAGCGGCGCAGGAGGAGGTGCTCGCGGTGGCGCAGACCGTCGCCCGCTCCCCCGACGTCCGCGCGGCGCTGCGCAGCGCCGACCCCAGCGCCGCCCTCCAGCCGTACGCGGAGTCCACCCGGGTGGCGACCGGCACCGACTTCGTGGTGGTGATGGCCCCCGACCGCACCCGTTACTCCCACCCGCACCGCGAGCGGATCGGCCAGCGGTTCGTCGGCGACATCGCGCCGGCTCTGGCCGGTCGGCCCTTCACCACCACCAACGTCGGCACGCTCGGCGAGTCGGTGCGCGCGGTGGTGCCGGTGTACGACGACGAGCGGATCGTCGGCCTGGTCTCGGTCGGCATCACCACCGAGGCGATCGACCGCAAGCTGCTCGGCCAGTGGCCGGTGCTGCTCGGCGTCGCCGCACCGGCGCTCGCCCTCGCCGCCACCGGCTCCTGGCTGCTCAGCCGTCGGCTGCGTCGGCAGACACACGGCCTCGGACCGGCCCAGATGACCCGGATGTACGAGTACTACGACGCGGTGCTGCACTCGGTGCGGGAGGGCCTGCTGGTGCTGACCACCGACCGCCGGGTGGCGCTGGTCAACGACGAGGGCCGCCGGCTGCTCGGGCTGGACGCGGACGCGCCGCTGACCGACCGGCCGGTGGCCGGGATCGACCTGCCGCCCGCGGTGGCCGAGCTGCTGACGTCGGCCCGGGACGCCCGCGACGAGCCCGTCCTGGCCGGCGACCGGGTGCTGGTCGCCAACCAGCGGACCGCCCACTTCGAGGGCATCGCGCTCGGCACGGTGCTCACCCTGCGCGACCAGACCGAGCTGCGCGCGCTCGCCAACGAACTCGACTCGGTACGCGCGTTGACCGAGGCGTTGCAGGCGCAGACCCACGAGTCGGCCAACCGGCTGCACACCGTGCTGACTCTCGTGGAGCTGGGCCGTACCGACGAGGCGGTGCGCCTGGCCACCCGGGACCTGGCCGCGGCGCAGCAGCTCACCGACCGGGTGGTCGGCGCGGTGACCGAGCCGGCGCTGGCCGCCCTGCTGCTCGGCAAGTCGGCCCAGGCCGGTGAGCGCGGCGTGGACCTGGTGATCGACCCGGAGTGCCGCCTCGACGGCAGCCCCCTGCCCGGCGCCGACCTGCTCACCGTCGTCGGCAACCTGGTGGACAACGCGCTGGAGGCGGTCGCCGGCAACGCGCCACCGCGGCGGGTCCAGGTCTTCGTCGGCGCGGTCGACGGCGAGCTGGTGGTCCGGGTCGGTGACAACGGCCCAGGGCTTGACCCGGAGCGGGTCAGCGACGCGTTCCGCCGCGGCTGGTCCACCAAGAGCGCCGGCCGCGGACTCGGCCTGGCGTTGGTCGGGCAGGTCGTCCGCCGGCACGGGGGGCGCTACGAGGTGGGCCGCTCGGGCGACGGCGGGAGCCTGTTCACCGTCCGCCTGCCGGTCGGGGGCGGCGAGGCTCGATGAACGACATCCGGGTGCTGGTGGTCGAGGACGAGCCGCTGCTGGCCGAGGCGCACACCGCGTACACCGAGCGGGTGCCGGGTTTCGTGGTGGCCGGGGTGGCACACACGGGCCGGGAGGCGATGGCCGCGCTGCGCCGGCGCGGCGGCGCGGACATCGACCTGGTGCTGCTGGACTTCCGCCTGCCCGACGTGCACGGCCTGGACGTCTGCCGGGCGTTGCGCGCGGCGGGCAGCAGCGTCGACGTGCTCGCGGTGACCTCGGCCCGGGACCTGGCGGTGGTCCGTACCGCGGTCTCCCTCGGGGTGACCCACTACCTGCTCAAGCCGTTCACCTTCGCCGCCTTCCGCGACAAGCTGGAGCGCTACGCCGACTACCGCCGGCAGGCGCTCGCCGACGGCGAGGTGGCCGCCCAGCACGAGGTGGACCGGATGTTCGCCACCCTGCGCGGCGCCGCCCCGCACACCCTGCCCAAGGGGCTGGACGTGCAGACCCTGCACCGGGTGCTCTCCGCCCTGGCCGACCGGCCGCGACCCACGCCCGCCGACGCCGAGGCCGGGCTCTCCGCGACCGAGGTGAGCCGGCGCACCGGCATCTCCCGGGTGACCGCCCGCCGCTACCTGGAGTACCTGGTGACCATCGACCGGGCGGTCCGCAGCCCCCGCTACGGCACGCCCGGGCGCCCCGAGGTCGAGTACCGGCCGACCTGACCGACCCTCAGCCGGCGACGTCCCCCGGCCCGGTCAGCTCACGTTGGCCGGGCCGAGCACGCTCTTCAGGTCGCCCATCAGCGCGGTGGTCGCCGCCACCCGGAACGGGCCCAGCCGCAGCGTCGTCGTCTTGCCGCCGTTGAGCAGCTTGACGTGCACCTCGGTGTCGCCGGGGTGCAGCACCAGGGTCTCCTTGAGCCGTTCCACCAGCGGCGGCGTGCAGCGGTGCACCGGGATGGTGAGGGTGACCGGCTTGTTGGCCGGGTTGGTGCTGACGTCCGGCATGGACATGTCCATCGCCATGATCCGGGGCGTGTCGTCGCGGCGGTCGACCCGACCCTTGACCACCACGATGGCGTCCTCGGCGATGTACTGCCCGATCACCTCGTAGGTGTTCGGGAAGAAGAGCGTCTCAACCCCGCCGGCCAGGTCCTCCAGCGTGGCCGAGGCCCAGGCCCGGCCCTGCTTGGTGACCCGGCGCTGCACGCCGGAGAGGATGCCGGCGAGGGTGACCACCGCCCCGTCGGGCACCGCGCCCTCCTCGGCGAGCGCGGCGATCGTGGTGTCCGCCGCCGCCCCGAGGACGTGCTCCAGACCGAAGAGCGGGTGGTCGGAGACGTAGAGGCCGAGCATCTCGCGTTCGAAGGCGAGCTTGTCGCGCTTGTCCCACTCCCCCTCGCCGATGGTCGGCATCACCGTGGTGCTGCCGCCGGTGTCCGCCTCGCCGAACCCCGCGCCGAACAGGTCGTACTGGCCGACCGCCTCCTTGCGCTTGACGTCGGCGTACGCGTCGATGGCGTCGGCGTGCACGGCGAGCAGGCCCTTGCGCGGGTGCCCCAGCGAGTCGAACGCGCCGGCCTTGATCAGCGATTCGATGGTCTTCTTGTTGCAGACCACCGCGTCGACCTTCGACAGGAAGTCGTAGAAGTCGGCGTACTGGCCCTTCTCCTCGCGGCACCGCATGATCGAGGCGACCACGTTCGCGCCGACGTTGCGGACCGCGGCCAGGCCGAAGCGGATGTCCCTGCCGACCGGGGTGAACGGCCCGGCCGAGGTGTTGACGTCCGGCGGCAGCACCTGGATGCGCATCCGGCGGCACTCGGACAGGTAGAGCGCCATCTTGTCCTTGTCGTCGCCCACCGAGGTGAGCAGACCCGCCATGTACTCGGCCGGGTAGTGCGCCTTGAGGTACGCGGTCCAGTAGGAGACCAGCCCGTACGCGGCGGAGTGCGCCTTGTTGAAGGCGTACCCGGCGAACGGGACCAGGACGTCCCACACCGCCTGGATCGCCTCGTCGGAGTAGCCGCGCTCGCGGCAGCCGTCCCGGAAGGGGATGAACTCCTTGTCGAGGATCTCCTTCTTCTTCTTGCCCATCGCCCGCCGCAGCAGGTCGGCCTGGCCGAGCGTGTAGCCGGCGAGGATCTGCGCGGCGCGCTGCACCTGCTCCTGGTAGACGATCAGGCCGTAGGTCGGGGCCAGGATCTCCCGCAGCGGCTCCTCCAGCTCCGGGTGGATCGGGGTGATCTCCTGGAGGCCGTTCTTGCGCAGCGCGTAGTTGGTGTGCGAGTCGACGCCCATCGGGCCGGGCCGGTACAGCGCCAGGACGGCGGAGATGTCCTCGAAGTTGTCCGGCTTCATCATCCGCAGCAGCGAGCGCATCGGCCCACCGTCGAGCTGGAACACCCCGAGGGTGTCCCCTCGGGCCAGCAGCTCGTAGGCGGCCTTGTCGTCCAGCGGCAGCGCCAGCAGGTCGAGCTTCTCGCCGTGGTTGAGCTCGATGTTCTTGACCGCGTCGTCGATGATCGTGAGGTTGCGCAGGCCGAGGAAGTCCATCTTCAACAGCCCGAGCGACTCGCAGGTCGGGTAGTCGAACTGGGTGATGATCGCCCCGTCGGCGTCGCGGCGCATCAGCGGGATGTGCTCGATGATCGGCTCGGCGGACATGATGACGCCCGCGGCGTGCACACCGGTCTGCCGGATCAGCCCCTCGATGCCCTTGGCGGTGTCGATCACCTTGCGGACGTCCGGGTCGGACTCGTAGAGCCCCCGGATCTCACCGGCCTCGGCGTAGCGGGGGTGCTTCGGGTCGAAGATGCCGGTGAGCGGGATGTCCTTGCCCATCACCGCCGGCGGCATCGCCTTGGTGATCCGGTCGCCGACCGCGTACGGGTAGCCGAGCACCCGGGCTGAGTCCTTGATCGCGGCCTTCGCCTTGATCGTGCCGAAGGTGGCGATCTGCGCGACCTTGTCCTCGCCCCACTTCTCGGTGACGTACTTGATCACCTCACCGCGCCGACGCTCGTCGAAGTCGATGTCGACATCCGGCATCGAGACGCGCTCGGGGTTGAGGAACCGCTCGAAGATCAGGCCGTGCGGGATCGGGTCCAGGTCGGTGATGCCCAGGGCGTACGCGACCAGCGAGCCGGCGGCCGAGCCACGGCCCGGACCGACGGCGATGCCCTGGCTCTTCGCCCACTGGATGAAGTCGGCGACCACGAGGAAGTACGACGGGAAACCCATCTGGTTGATGACGCCCAGCTCGTACTCGGCCTGCACGACGTGCCCCTCCGGGATCCCGTCGGGGTAGCGGCGGGCCAGGCCGGCGAAGGTCTCCTTGCGGAACCAGGACTCCTCGGTCTCCCCCTCGGGCACCGGGAAGCGCGGCATCAGGTTGTGGAACTCGAACATCCCGGTCGGGTCGACCTTCTCGGCGACCAGCAGGGTGTTGCGGCAGCCCTGCTGCCACAGCTCCGAGGAGTCGACCGCGCGCATCTGCTCGGCGGACTTGATGAAGTAGCCGCCGCCCTCGAACCGGAACCGGTTCGGGTCGTCGATGTTGCTGCCGGTCTGCACGCAGAGCAGCACGTCGTGCGCGGTGGCCTGGGCCTCGTGGGTGTAGTGCGAGTCGTTGGTGACCACCGGCGGGATGTCGAGCTTGCGGGCGATCTCGGTGAGCCCGTCGCGGACCCGGCGCTCGATGGAGAGGCCGTGGTCCATGATCTCCAGGAAGTAGTTCTCCTTGCCGAAGATGTCCTGGTAGCTGGCGGCGACCTTGAGCGCCTCGTCGAACTGGCCAAGCCGCAGCCGGGTCTGCACCGCGCCGGACGGGCAGCCGGTGGTGGCCATGATGCCCTCGGCGTGCTCGGCGATCAGCTCCATGTCCATCCGGGGCCACTTCACGTAGTGGCCCTCCATGGAGGCGCGCGAGTTGAGGGTGAAGAGGTTCTTCAGGCCGGTGGCGTTGCGGGCCCACATGGTCTTGTGGGTGATCGCGCCGTTACCGGAGACGTCGTCGCTCTTCTGCTCCGGGCGACCCCACTTGACCCGCGCCTTGTGGAAGCGGGACTCCGGCGCGACGTACGCCTCGACCCCCAGGATCGGGGTGATGCCGGCGGCCATGGCCTGGTTGTAGAAGTCGTTCGCGCCGTGCATGTTGCCGTGGTCGGTGATCGCCACCGCCGGCATGCCGAGCCGGTTGGCCTCGGCGAAGAGGTCCTTGAGCCGGGCCGCCCCGTCCAGCATCGAGTACTCGGTGTGTACGTGCAGATGCGCGAACGAATCGCCCATGCGTGCGCCCCCCCGGGTCGGTTTCATGGGTGGTGGGAAGTCGGTCGGCCCACCCTATCCCCGGGCTCAAGGGCACCTCCAGCAGCCGCGCGGACTGTGCGCTCCCGGGTGGTGTGGATCTCTCCCAGGGGCGACCCGGCGGGCACGTGGGCGGGTCGGCTGCCCGACTCGGGGGTCCCCGCGGAGCCGGTACGGCCGTAGCCTGACGGCACGGCACCACCGGCGGGCAGGGGACGGTGTGATGCTCCTCGCTGACGACATCGACGACCTGGCCAGGGCGGCCGCGCGCGGCGAACCGGGTGCGGTCGACGCGCTGCTGGCGGCCGTACGCCCCGAGGTACTGCGGCTCTGCGCCCGCCTGCTGCCGCATCGGGAGGACGCCGAGGAGGCCTGCCAGGACGCCCTGCTCGCGCTCGCGCGGGGCATCGGCCGGTTCGAGGGCCGGTCGTCGTTCCACACCTGGCTCTACCGGCTCACCGCCAACCGGGCCCGCTCGACGTACCGGGGGCTGCGTCGGCGCTGGCTGGTCGAGTCCGGCGGGGTGCCGCTGCCCGACCGGCCCGACCCCCGGCGGACCAGCGTGGTCGCCGGCACCCGGCTGGACCTGCTCGACGCGCTGGACGCGATGCGCCCCGAGCTGGCCGAGGTGGTCACGCTGCGCGACGTGCTCGGGCTGAACTACCGCGAGATCGCCGCCCTGCTCGACCTGCCGGAGGGGACCGCGAAGTCCCGGGTCCACCTGGCCCGCCGGCAAGTCCGGCAGCGGATGTCCGGTGACTGAGACCGCGCCCCGCCGGGTCGCCGGGCCCGCACCGGCCCGCCGGTGGGCGGCGCCGGTCGCCGTGGGCCTGCTCGTGGCGGTGGCGGCCTGCGGACAGACCCCGGTCGCGCCGCTGCCGGTACGGCCGCCGGCCCCGGCGGCCACCCCGCCGACCAGCGCCGCGCCCGCCCCGTCCAGCCCACCCGGCCCGGCCACGCTCGCCGCCACGCCGCGACCGCCCGTCCCGCTCCCGCCCGCACCGACCCGGAGCCGGGGTACGCGCACCCCGTCGCCGTCCCCGCGGTCGAGCGCGTGCCTCGGCCCGGTCCGCTACGACCTGGACCTCGCCGAGACCGAGGTGGCGCTGCTGAAGTCGCTGTGTCTGGCCGCCGGCGGGGTGCTGCGCATCCAGGGCATCGGCCCGGGCGAGGTGACGGTGGACCGCGAGGACCTGGTCTCCCGCAACTACGAGGCCGGGGTGGTGGACATCCGGTTCCTGCGCGCCGGCACGGTCGGGGTGACCATCCCGCAGGGCGGTGAGTCCCACACGGTCACGGTGGTGGTGGTCTAGTCGCCCGTGGCGCGGACCCGCACCCTGGCCAGCAGCGCGTCGACGAACTCCGTGCCGCCGCCGGGCGGCGGGGCGATCTGCACGTAGAGCAGGGCGTTCTGACCAGCGGTGAGCCCGGCCGCCTCGACGATCACCGGGCGGCCCGCCGGGCAGGCGTACCGGGCCACCACCCAGTCGACGCCCGCCTGCCGGGTACGTCGCAGCGGGGCGGCCACGCAGTCCGCGTGCGGGCGCTCGGCGACGAAGCCCTCCGGCGTGGTACGCCGGGCGGCGTCGGCGGAGAGGCCGACGAAGGCACCCGGCACGTCCGGGTCGGCCGCCCAGCGACCCGGGTCGGCCGCGACGATCAGCGCCGGTTCGAGCCTGCCGTCGTCGCCGTACTGGCCGGCCCAGCCGGTGCCGGTGGCCCGCCACCCCGCCGGCAGCGCGACGCTGAGCGGCCCGCTGGTCCCCCGGCCGGTGTCGGCGCGGGGCGGGCCGGTGTCCCCGGCGACGGCGCCCAGCATGACCAGCGCCAGGGCGCCCGCACCGGCCAGGCCGAACCGGCGGGCCGGCCCCCGGCCCGGCCGGGTGGCCGGTGCCGCGCTGTCGGTGGACGGCGGGTCGTTCGGGTGTTCCGCGCTCTCCGACCGCTCGGTCCGAGGCCCGGCGGGCGGCGCGAGGTCGGACGGATGCCCGTCGGCCGCGTCGGCCGGGGAGGCGGCGCGGCGCAGGGCCGCCTGGAAGGCGTCGGCGTCCGGGTAGCGGTCGGCGGGGCGGACTGCGGTGGCCCGGCGCAGCACCCCCGGCACGGCGGCCGGTACGCCCTGCCGCCACCGGGGTGTCGGGCCGGGACGGCCGTCGGGGTCGCCGAGCAGCCGCAGCCCGAGCCGCCCCAGCCCGAAGACGTCGCTGCGGGTGTCCACCACGGCCAGTGGATCGTCCTGCTCGGGGGCCATGTAGCCGGGCGTTCCGGCGCGGGCGGTCAGCCCGGACGCGGCGGCCAGGGCCTTGGCCAGGCCCAGGTCGGCGACGAGGACCCGCTCGCCGGTCGGACCGGAGGCGAAGAGGATGTTGCCGGGGGTGAGGTCGCGGTGCACCACCCGGTGCCGGTGCAGGACCGCGACCCCGGCGGCGATCTCCCCGAGCAGCGTCAGCGCGTCCGCCACCGGCAGCGGGCCGGTGGCGAGCCGGTCCCGCAGGCTGCCGCCCTCGGCCCAGGCCAGCACCGCGTACGGCCGGCCGTCGGGCAGCTCGCCCACGGCGTGCACCCGGATCAGCCGGGGATGGTCGAGCCGCCGCAGCAGCCGCGCCTCGTCCAGGAACCGTTCCCGCACCCGCAGGTCGTGGCTCCAGTTCTCGGCCAGCACCTTGATCGCCACGTGGGAGTCCAGGACCGGGTCGTGGCCCAGCCAGACGGTCGCGAACGAGCCCGCGCCGAGCAGCCGCTCGATGCGGTAGGGCCCGATCCACGCCGGAGTGCTCATCGCTCCACCCCCGTCGCCAGTCCCCGCTGCGACGGTAACCGGCGCAGCCGGGTGGTGGGGACCGCCGCGACCGGGGCCGGACCGGCGACGGACGGACCGGTCGGAAATTCGACGAACCAATGTGGCCGGCGCGGAGACGAACAGGGTGACAGACCCGCACCACCGACAAGGAGCCCCGTCATGAACCGTCTCCCGTCCACCGTCCTCGCCGGCGCGCTGGCCCTCGGCGTCGCCGTACCCGCCCTGGCCGGTCCGGCCGCCGCGCGGCCCGCCACCGAGGCACCGTCCGGCACCGCAGCCGCAGAAGGGCGATCCGTCGCCGCCGGCCTCTTCCCGGGGGGTGTCGTTGCCGTCGCCTCGGGGCCCCGGGCCGACCGGCGCCACCCGACCGAGGCGGCGGTGCACCAGGCCGTCGGAGGGGTCGACCTGCTCAGTGTCCGGGGTGCCGGCCCGTTCCGCATCGGCGCGAGCCTGGCCCGGCTGTCGGCGGCCGGCCTGATCGACTGGACGGCCGACAGCTGCGCGGGCGTGGTCCACACCGGCGTCACCGGCGAGTGGGCCGGAAAGACCATCCTCACCTTCCGCCAGGGGCGGCTGGTCGCGGTGGGCACCGCCACCGCCCCGCCCCGCTCGCCCGCGGGAGCGAGCGTCGGCATGTCCTTCGCCGAGCTGGAGGAGATCTACGGCCCGCGCGGTGAGCTGATCCGCAACGACGCCGGCGACGACACGGCGTACCTGGTCCGGTTCGGCAGCCGGGTGGAGCTGTTCACCGGGCACCCGATCCGCTCGGGCGTCGGCTGGTTCGAGGTGGGGCGCGCGGACTTCGTCGAGCGTGGGTTCCGGCAGGGCCGCTCCTGCTGACCCCGCCCGGGACGAGGGGCGTCGGCACCACGCCGGCGCCCCTCGTTCGCGCCGCGGCACATCGTTCCCCTCGGACACGACAGTGTTGGCGTAGACAATACTGTGTGGCACACACTATGGTGTGACGCATGGTGAGCGAGGAGATCCTGCGGACCCATCTCCAGGAGTTGCGCCGGGGCACGGTGGTGGTGGCGAGCCTGGTCGCCCTGCGGCACCCCGACTACGGCTACGCGCTGCTGCAACGACTGGCCGGGCACGGCTTCCCGGTCGACGCGAACACGCTCTATCCCCTGCTGCGCCGGCTGGAGGAGCAGGGGCTGCTGACCAGCGAGTGGAACACCGAGGAGAGCCGCCCGCGCAAGTTCTACCGCACCAGCGAGGAGGGCGAGGCCGTGCTGCGCCGACTCCTCGACGACCTCGCGGCCGTGCAGACCTCCGTCGCCGGGCTGATCGAAGGAGTGGACCGATGAATTCCCTGACCGACCGCTACGTCGCCGCCACCCTGCGGGCCGTGCCCGCGCCGCGCCGGGCGGAGATCGCCACGGAGCTGCGCGCCTCCATCGAGGACATGATCGACGGTCGCACCGCCACCGGGCAGGACGCCGCCGCGGCCGAGCGCGAGGTGCTGACCGAGATGGGCCACCCGGAACGGCTCGCCGCCCGGTACGCCGACCGCCGGCTCCAGCTCATCGGCCCCACCTACTACCTGCTCTGGCAGCGGCTGCTGAAGGGGCTGCTCGCCGTCGTGCCGGCCATCGTCGGCGTGGTGGTGGGGGTGATCAAGGCGACGGTGGGCGGCGAACCCGGCCCGGCGATCGGCGCCGGCATCAGCGCCGCCCTCCAGACGGCGGTGCAGATCGCCTTCTGGGTGACTTTCTGCTTCGCCGTGCTGGAACGGACCGACACCTCGCTGAACCTGCCGGACTGGACCGTCGACCAGCTCCCCGAGGGCCCGGTGGAGCGGGACGTGCGGCTCACCGACACCTGCGCGGCGGTGGCGATGCTGCTGCTCACCCTCGCGTTCCTGCCCTGGCAGCACTTCCAGCCCTGGGTCACCGGCACCGACGGCGAGCGGATCCCCCTGCTCGACCCGGCGCTCTGGCGCTCCTGGCTGCCGCTGCTGGCGGCGGTGCTCGTCGCCGGCCTGGCACTGGAGCTCGCGAAGTACCGCGCCCGGCGGTGGACCTGGCCGCTGGTGGCGGTCAACGTCGCGCTCGACCTGGCCTTCGCCGTGCCGGTCGCCTGGCTGCTGCTCACCGACCGCCTGCTCAACCCGGACCTGGTCGCCCGGTTCGCCTGGCTGCGGGAGGGCGAGCACCTCGGCAACGTCGCGACGGCCTCGGTCGTGGTCATCGCCGCGATCACGCTCTGGGACATCGTCGACAGCGCGGTGAAGGCCCGCCGCCGCGACGCCTGAGCAGCCCACCCGGTCCGGCGCGCACTCCCGGCGCCGGACCGGTGCCGTTCAGCGCGGACCCGCCCGCCACTGACGGGCCAGCAGGGCGTACACGGCCTCGTCGGTCCACTCCCCCTTGACCCACTCGTTCTCCCGCAGGAGCGCCTCCCGGCGCATGCCGAGCCGCTCCAGCACCCGGGCCGAGGCGGTGTTGCGGGCGTCCAGCCGGCCGACGATCCGATGCAGGCCCAGCCCGTCGAACCCGAGCCGCAGCATCTCCCGGGCCGCCTCGGTGGCGTACCCGTGACCGACGTGGTCGGGATGCAGGACGTACCCGATCTCGCCCTGCCGGTGCGCGACGCTCGTCCAGATCAGCAGCACGTCGCCGATCACCTCGCCGGTCTCCCGCAGCACCAGCGCCAGGTTCAGCACGTCACCCTCCGCCCGCAGCGCCACCCGGGCGCGCTTGCGGGCCAACGCCTCCCGGCTGGCGGCCTCGTCGTTCGGGCCGAAGTAGAGGTAGCGGGTGACGTCGGCCCGGGACTGGTAGCCGTGCAGGGCGGCGAAGTCGTCGGCGGTGAAGAGCCGCAGGTCGAGGCGGTCGGTGCGGATCGGGAGGTCGGGGACCAGCATCCCGGCAGGCTACGGCGGGACCGGGCGGCCGGTCAGCCGGGTTTCGCCGCGCGGCCGCCGGGACGGGTCAGCAGGCGACGGTGTCCCAGCCGGCCGGCAGCCTCGGTACCGCCCAGGAGGGGTCGGGCCGCCAGTGCGCCCAGCCCTCGTCCCACCAGCGCTCGCCGGCGTCGAGCAGGGCGGCGATCCGGTCCCCCTCCGCGCGGATCGCATCCGCCATGCCCGGGTAGCGCCCCTCGGTGAGGCGCTGCGCGAACATCTCGACGTCCTTCCAGACGTACCGGTCGGCGCCCGCCGGCCACCACAGGTCCAACTCGTGGTCGAGGGTGTCCACCCCGACCGGGGTACGCCGGAACGGGTCCTGGAGGTTGAAGTACCAGCCGGCGAAGGCGCGGTCCTCGCCGGTCCAGAAGACGTCCACCGAGTGCGCCTCGCCCGGGCGCTGGAGCATCAGCTTGCCGTGACCCGACCACGCGGTGTGGCCGGCGGTCTGCCAGGGATGACGGCCGCACGGGAAGGAGCCGAGCTCCGGAAAGCCGAACTCGGCCCCCGGCGGCAGGTAGAGCGCGAGCAGGTCGGCCGAGTCCTCGACGCAGATGGTCGGGCAACCGAACCAGACCTCGCCGCGCAGGATCTCCCGCCGGACGACCACGTCGCCCGGCGGGAAGCGCCGTCCGGTCACCGGATCAGGCGTCCACCGCGGCCATGACGTCGTCGGAGACGTCGAAGTTGGCGTAGACGTTCTGCACGTCGTCGCAGTCCTCGAGGACGTCGATCAGCTTGAAGACCTTGCGCGCCCCGTCCTCGTCCAGCGGCACGTTGACGCTGGGGATCAGCGAGGACTCGGCCGACTCGTACTCGATGCCGGCGTCCTGCAGGGCGGTGCGGACTCCGATCAGGTCGGTCGGCTCGGAGACCACCTCGTACGCCTCACCGAGGTCGTTGACCTCCTCGGCACCCGCGTCGAGGACGGCCATCATGATGTCGTCCTCGGTGGTGCCGGCCTTGGGCACGATCACCACGCCCTTGCGGGAGAACATGTACGACACCGAGCCGGCGTCGGCGAGCGAGCCGCCGTTGCGGGTCAGCGCCGTGCGCACCTCGGTGGCGGCCCGGTTGCGGTTGTCGGTCAGGCACTCGATGAGCATCGCCACGCCGTTCGGGCCGTAGCCCTCGTACATGATCGTCTGCCAGTCGGCGCCGCCGGCCTCCAGGCCGGAGCCCCGCTTGACCGCGCGGTCGATGTTGTCGTTCGGTACCGAGTTCTTCTTGGCCTTCTGGATGGCGTCGTAGAGCGTCGGGTTACCGGCCGGGTCGCCACCGCCGGTCCGCGCCGCGACCTCGACGTTCTTGATCAGCTTGGCGAACATCTTGCCGCGCTTGGCGTCGATGACGGCCTTCTTGTGCTTGGTGGTCGCCCACTTTGAGTGGCCGGACATCTCGTACCTCCGTCTGTCATTCCACGCCTGCGTCGACAGCCCGCGCCGACTCCACGCACGCGACCGACGACGAGACGGCCGGTCGGCTCCGCGTGGAGGGCTGCGGCGGGCGATGGCCCTGCCGAACCGCGGCAATCCTACCGAGGTCGCACCCGGGCATGTCACACCCGCTACCCGTGCGGGCAGCGTCGGGGCACCCGGGCCACGAAGAAGACAACTCTCGCGGAGCGGAAAAAATGCCCGCGAGGGACCCGTCCGATCCGGACGGGCCCCTCGCGGCTGCGCTCAGGCGGCGCGGACCAGCTCCACGAAGTAGCGGTGCAGCCGCAGGTCGCCGGTGAGCTCCGGGTGGAACGAGGTGGCCAGCAGGTTGCCCTGCCGGACCGCGACGATCCGCTCGGCGGCCGGGCCCTCGGCGACCCGGCCCAGCACCTCGACCCCGTCGCCGACCCGCTCGACCCACGGCGCGCGGATGAACACGGCGTGGAACGGCTCGCCCTCGACCCCGGCGATCCGCACCGGGGCCTCGAACGAGTCGACCTGCCGGCCGAACGCGTTGCGCCGCACCGTCATCTCGATGCCCGCGAAACCGCGCTGGTCGGGCCGGCCGTCCAGGACCTCGGTGGCCAGCATGATCATGCCGGCGCAGGACCCGTAGACCGGCATCCCGCCGGCGATCCGCTTGTCGATCGGCTCACGCATCCCGAAGATGTCGGCGAGCTTGCTGATCGTGGTGGACTCGCCGCCGGGGATGACCAACCCGTCGACCGCGTCCAGCTCGGCCGGGCGGCGTACCGGACGGGCGTCCGCGCCGGCGCCGGTCAGCGCCGCGACGTGCTCGCGGACGTCACCCTGCAGCGCGAGCACACCGATCGTCGGTGCGTCGCTCATGCTGATCGTCCTCTCGTCGTTCCCCGACCCCGCCGCACTCACCAGCCCCTCCTTCGTTCGCGACTGCGGGGCTCGCAGAATCGGCTCACTCCTCGCGCTCACCAACCGCGCTCGGCGAGGCGGTGCGGCTGCGGGATCTCGTCGACGTTGATGCCGACCATCGCCTCGCCGAGGCCGCGCGAGACCTTGGCCAGCACGTCCGGGTCGTCGTGGAAGGTGGTGGCCTTGACGATCGCGGCGGCGCGCTGGGCCGGGTTGCCGGACTTGAAGATGCCGGAGCCGACGAAGACGCCCTCGGCGCCGAGCTGCATCATCATGGCGGCGTCGGCCGGAGTGGCGATACCACCGGCGGTGAAGAGCACCACCGGCAGCTTGCCGGTCTCGGCGACCTCCTTGACCAGCTCGTACGGCGCCTGCAGCTCCTTCGCGGCGACGAACAGCTCGTCGGCCGGCAGCGAGCTGAGCCGGGCGATCTCCTGCCGGATCTTGCGCATGTGCATGGTGGCGTTGGAGACGTCGCCGGTGCCGGCCTCGCCCTTGGAGCGGATCATCGCCGCGCCCTCGGTGATCCGGCGCAGCGCCTCACCGAGGTTGGTGGCACCACAGACGAAGGGGACGGTGAAGGCCCACTTGTCGATGTGGTTGGCGTAGTCGGCCGGGGTCAGCACCTCGGACTCGTCGACGTAGTCGACGCCGAGGGACTGCAGGATCTGCGCCTCGACGAAGTGGCCGATCCGGGCCTTGGCCATGACCGGGATGGAGACGGCGTTGATGATGCCGTCGATCATGTCCGGGTCGCTCATCCGGGACACGCCGCCCTGGGCGCGGATGTCGGCGGGCACGCGCTCCAGCGCCATCACGGCGACGGCGCCGGCGTCCTCGGCGATCTTGGCCTGCTCGGGGGTGACCACGTCCATGATCACGCCGCCCTTGAGCATCTCGGCCATGCCGCGCTTGACGCGGGCGGTGCCGACGACGGAGGTGTTGCTGGCGTTCTGGGGAGTGGTTTCGGGCACGGGTTATCGCTCCTCGGACGTGCTCGGGGGTGGCTTGCGACTGATGCTACGGCCGGATCAACGCCGGTCCGACAGCCAATCAGCCCCCGGGTGGCCTGCACTGTGGCCGTCATCACCCGGGCTCGGACACCCGCCCGGACCAGGGAAAACCGGGCGATCGGCCGCACCGTTGCCGAAAGCCGACGTCAGCTCGCGGGGGCCTCGGCGGCGACCACGAGCGTCGGGTCGTCGATGTCGAAGTAGCGGGGCCACGGGTGCCGGCGCCCCATCCGGCACAGCCGCACCAGCGGGCGGCTGCGCGCCGACCGGGCGTCGCGGACCAGGTCGGTGTGCACCTGCCGGGCCAGGGCCAGCCGCCGGCTGGCGGCGATCACCGCCTCGCAGACGGGGTCGGCCGGGTCCAGCCGTACCGCCCGCAACTGCCGGGTGAGGTCGTTCTCGGCGGCCTCCCGCTCCTCGGGCGGGGCGTCCAGCGCAATCCGGGCCGCCGCGTACAGCTCGACGCCGAAGCGCCGCTCGGCCAGCACCGCGGCGGCGGCCGCCCGGCGCAGCAGGTGCGCGTCGAGGGCCCGGGCCGCGGACTCCGCCCGGGACTGCAGCCGCTCGACCCGGCCGGCCGTCCAGATCAGGTACGCCGCGACCAGGGCGAGCAGCACCGTCGCGCCCACCACCCACCACATGTGCGGCATCGTAGTGGTCACACCGCCCCGCCCAGCCCCACCCATTCCTGGTCGATGACCCGGCCGTCGGTGGCCTCGATGGCCGCGGCGTAGACCTCCAGCACCCGGCGGGCGATCACCGGCCAGTCGTAGTGCGCCACCACCTGGTCGCCGCAGGCGGTCAGCGCGGCCCGGCCCTGCGGGTCGTCCAGCAGGTCCACCAGGGCGGTACGCAGCGCCGCCGCGTCCCCGGTCGGGAAGAGCCGGCCGGCCCGTCCGCCGTCGAGCACCCGGCGGAACGCGTCCAGGTCGCTGGCGACCACCGTGGTGCCGGCGGCCAGCGCCTCGGTGAGGATCATCCCGAACGACTCCCCGCCGGTGTTCGGCGCGACGTAGAGGTGCACGCTGCGCAGCATCCGGAGCTTCTCCTGCTCGGGCACCATGCCGAGGAAGGTCACCCGGTCGCGCAGCTCGGCCGGGAACTGCCCGAACAGGTCGTCCGGGTCACCGGGGCCGGCCACCAGCAGCCGCAGCCCGGGCCGGTGCGGGGCCAGCGCGACGAAGGCGTCGCGCAGGATCGGGAACCCCTTGCGGGCCTCGGTGAAGCGGCCGAGGAAGCCGAGCGTGCCGCCGGTGCCCGGCGCGCACTCCCCCGGCCAGCCGGGCAGCGGCTGCACGCCGGCGAACTTCGCCACCGCCACCCCGTTGGGGATCTCCGTCGCGCCGCCGTCCATGTGCTCGACCTGGACCTTGCGGGCCAGGGCGCTGACCGCGATCCGGGCGGTGATCCGCTCCAGCACGATCTGCAGCACGCCCTGCGCGGCGGCGAGCACCCGGGACCGGGTCATCGCGGTGTGGAAGGTCGCCACCACCGGCCCGCGCGCGGAGAGCACCGCGAGCATCGACAGGCTCAGGGTCAGCGGCTCGTGCACGTGCAGCACGTCGAAGTCGCCCCGGGTGATCCAGCGGCGCACCCGGGCGGTGGAGACCGGACCGAAGGCGATCCGGGCCACCGACCCGTTGTACGGCAGCGGCACGGCCCGCCCGGCCGAGACCACGTACGGCGGCAGCGTCGACTCCTCGTCGGCCGGGGCCAGCACGCTCACCTCGTGACCGAGTCCGATCAGCGCCTCGGCGAGATCCATGACGTGGTTCTGCACCCCACCGGGTACGTCGAAGGAGTACGGGCACACGATGCCGATCCGCACGTAGGCGCCCTTCCCGTCAGGCCTGGCCGGTGACCGGCGTGGCTGTTGTCGCGCCGCTGCCCGTGCTCCGCTGGTCCAGCCACATCCGCTGCAGCATGTGCCAGTCTTCCGGATGCCGCGCGATGCCCGCCGCCAGACCGTCGGCAATCCGCTGGGTCAGCAGCCGGACCCGCTGGTCCAGGGGTGCCGAGTCCGGGTCCGGCAGCGGCAGCGGGCCCTCGATCGAGGCGCACGCCGCGTCCGGTTCGTACCACATCGAGGCCACGTAGAGCGGGGCGCCGGTGCGGACCGCGAGCAGCGCGGGACCGGCCGGCATCCGGGTCCGACCGCCGAAGAACTCCACCTCCACGCCGCGGGCGGAAAGGTCCCGGTCGGCCAGCAGCGGCACCACCGCGCCGGCGCGTACCCGGTCCACCAGCACGTCGAACGCGGGCCGGTCGCCGCCGTGGGTGGGCAGGATCTCCATGCCCAGCCCCTGGCGGAAGGCGACGAACCGCTCGTAGACCGACTCCGGCTTGAGCCGCTCGGCGACCGTGGTGATCGGCCACCCGGTGGCGGCGACCCAGGCGCCGGCGGCGTCCCAGTTGCCGGCGTGCGGCAGGGCGACCACCGCGCCCCGGCCGGCGGCCACGTCGTCGGCGAGCCGCCGCACCCCGACCGGGTCCAGCCGGAACCCGGCGAGGATCTCGGAACGGCTCAGCGCCGGCAGGCGGAACGCCTCCATCCAGTACCGGGCGTACGAGCGCAGTCCGCGCCGCACCAGCGCGTCCAGCTCGGCCTCGGGCAGGTCGGGGCCGACCACCCGGCGCAGGTTGGCGCGCAGTCGGGCCGTACCCGCGCCGCCGGAGCGGTAAGCGCGGTCGGCGCCCGCCCGGAAGGCCGCGGCCACGACGGGCCGGGGCAGCACGCGGGCCACGCGCCACCCGGCGAGGTAGCCGAGCTCGGTGAGGTTCACTCCCGGCCGACCAGCTGGGCCTGCTTGTACACGTGCGCCATGCGCTGCCCCACCGTGAAGATCGAGACGGCGGCGAGCAGCCAGAGGGCGACCTCCAGGGCATGGTCGACGCCGAGCCCGGTGAGCAGCCCGCCCACCCCGACGATCAGCAGCCGCTCGGTGCGCTCGGCGATGCCCACGTTGCAGGTCATGCCGAGCCCCTCGGCGCGGGCCTTGACGTAGGAGACCAGCCCGCCGGCGGCCAGGCAGAGCAGCGCCGCGGCCACCCCCGAGTAGTCGTGCTCGGTGGCCAGCCAGTACGCGACCGCGCCGAAGACGGCGTTGTCGGCGATCCGGTCCATGCTCGAGTCGAGGAACGCCCCGAACCGGGTGGAGCCGCCGCTCATCCGGGCCATCGTCCCGTCGAGCAGGTCGGTGAGCGCGAAGACCGTCACGATGAGGGCGCCGGCGACCAGGTCTCCCCGGGCGCCGAAGCCGAGGGCGCCGACGAGCACGCCGAGGGTGCCGGTCACGGTGACCGCGTTGGGGGACACGCCGGCGCGGAGCAGGCCGCGCGCGACCGGCTCCACGACGCGGGTCATCCCCGCGCGGGCCGTCACTTGGAAGATCTTCGCCATGGCGGTCCCACGATAACGGCCGCCAGCGGTCGGCGACACAGCCGGTCGTCCGACCCGCGTGGCGGAGGCTTGTGTCCGCTCCGCAACGGGTGTGAGATCGGGTGTGGGAGGTGAGCCAGCTCACCGACCCACCCGTCTGAGTACCCGTCGTTCAGGAGAGCACCGGAGGATATCGCCGCGGCACCCGCCCGGGCCCGCTTCCCCGTCGCGCGCGGCGGTCGCCACCAACCACGGCTGAGGGAGGTGCGCCGCGATGGCGCAGAAGAACCAGGAGAAGGGTGTCACCGGCGCGGCGCCGGTGGTGACCGAGCCCGGCAGGGTTCGCAACGTGGTGCTCGTCGGGCACTCCGGGGCGGGCAAGACGACCCTGGTCGAGGCGCTGCTCGCGGCCAGCGGCACGATCGGCCGCGCCGGCAGCGTCACCGACGGCACCACCGTCTGCGACCACGACCCCGCGGCGGTACGCCAGCAGCGCTCGGTCAGCCTGGCCTGCGCCCCGCTGATGCACCAGGGCGTCAAGGTCAACCTCCTGGACACCCCGGGGTACGGCGACTTCGTCGGCGAGCTGCGGGCCGGCCTGCGGGCCGCCGACGCGGCGCTGTTCGTGGTCTCCGCGGCCGACGGCATGGACATGGCCACCGCCGCCCTCTGGGAGGAGTGCGCCGCGGTGGACATGCCGCGGGCCGTCGCGGTGTCCCGGCTGGACCACCCGCGCGCCGACTTCGACGAGGCGGTGGCGCTGTGCCAGCGCGTCTTCGGCGACAACGTGATCCCGCTCTACCTGCCGATGCTCGGCGACGACGGCGAGTCGGTGGCCGGCCTGATGGGGCTGATCACCCGCCGGGTCTTCGACTACTCGGCCGGGCTGCCCGCCGCCGTGCGCGAGCCGGACCCGGAGCACCTGCCGGCGATCCTGGAGTCCCGCAACGAGCTGATCGAGGGGGTCATCGCCGAGAGCGAGGACGAGACCCTGATGGACCGCTACCTCGGCGGCGAGGAGATCGACACCGAGGTGCTCATCACCGACCTGGAGAAGGCGGTCGCCCGGGGCCACTTCTACCCGGTGGTGCCGGTCTGCGCGGAGACCGGCGTCGGCCTGGACGCGCTGCTGGACGGCCTGGTCGCCGCCTTCCCGTCCCCGCTGGAGCACGAGGTGCCCGCGGTCACCGGGGTGGACGGCTCGCCCCGGCCGCCGCTGAGCTGCGACCCGGACGGCCCGCTGGTGGCCGAGGTGGTCAAGACGACCGTCGACCGGCACGTCGGCCGGGTCTCGCTGGTGCGGGTCTTCTCCGGCACGCTCCGCCCCGACCAGGTGGTGCACGTCTCCGGGCACGGCATGGCCGAGCGTGGGCACCCCGACCACGACGCCGACGAGCGGGTCGGGCACGTCTACACCCCGCTCGGCGCGGCGCTGCGCGAGGTGCCCGCCTGCGTGGCGGGCGACATCTGCGCGATCACCAAGTCGGGCAGCGCGGAGACCGGCGACACCATCTCCGCCAAGGAGGATCCGCTGCTCGTCGCCCCCTGGGAGATGCCCGAGCCGCTGCTGCCGGTGGCGATCGTGGCGAAGAGCCGGGCCGATGAGGACGCCCTGGCCCGCAACCTGAGCCGGCTGGTCGCCGGCGACCCGACGCTGCGGCTGGAACGCAACCCGGAGACCCACCAGCTGGTGCTCTGGTGCATGGGCGAGGCGCACGCCGACGTGGTGCTCGACCGGCTGCGCAGCGGCGGCGTGGAGCTGGAGACCGAACCGGTGCGGGTGGCGCTGCGCGAGACGCTGACCGTCGGCGCCCGGGGCCACGGCCGGCACGTCAAGCAGTCCGGCGGCCACGGCCAGTACGCCGTCTGCGACATCGAGGTGGAGCCGCTGCCGCGCGGCGCCGGCTTCGAGTTCGTCGACCGGGTGGTCGGCGGGGCCGTCCCGCACAACTACATCCCGTCGGTGGAGAAGGGCGTCCGGGCGCAGATGGAACGCGGCCTGGTCGCCGGCCACCCGGTGGTGGACCTGCGGGTGACCCTGGTCGACGGCAAGGCGCACAGCGTCGACTCCTCCGACGCGGCCTTCCAGACCGCCGGCGCGCTCGCGCTGCGCGACGCCGCGGAGCAGGGGCAGCCGGCGCTGCTGGAGCCGGTGGACGAGGTGGCGATCCGGGTGCCCGACGGCTCCGTCGGCCCGGTACTGGGCGACCTGTCCGGCCGCCGCGGCCGGGTGCTCGGCACCGAGCCGGACCCGGACGCCGAGGGCCGCACCGTGATCCGCGCCGAGGTGCCCGCCACCGAGCTGGTCCGGTACGCGGTCGAGCTGCGCTCGATGACCCACGGCACCGGCACGTTCCGCCGCGAGTTCGCCCGCTACGAGCCCATGCCCGCCCACCTCGCCGAACAGGCCCGCAAGGAGCACACCTCCCACCCCTGACCCTCCGCAGTTTCAGAGAGAGCGTGGCTGTTCCTCGCCGAACAGCCACGCTTTCTCCGTAGGTGCACGGATCTCGGGTGGGCGGCGAGGGGGTCAGGGGCGGGCGGCGGGGATGGGGGGCATCGGCCAGTGGGGGCGGTCGGCGTCGCGCAGGGCGGCCGTGCGCAGGGCGGCGAGCTGGCGTTCCACCTCGGCGAAGTGGTCCGGGGCGAGCGGGCCGAGGCGCAGCACGGCGGCGTTCTCCTCCACCTGGGCGACCGTCCGGCACCCGGGGATCGGCACGGTCCGGGCGCTGCGGGCCCAGAGCCAGCCCAGCGCACCCTGGCTGAGGGTGCGCCCGTCCGCGGTGAGCGCGCCGCGCACCGCCGCGACCCGGCGCAGCCACTCCGGCGCCGGCCGCCCGCCACGGAACCACTCCAGCCAGGTCGGGGCGACGCCGCGTACGTCGTCGGGGGGCAGCGTGGAGCCGGTGGTGTACTTGCCGGTGAGCAGCCCCATCCCGAGCGGGCCCCGGTTGACGCTGGCCAGGTCGTGCTTGTCGCAGACGGCCAGCATCGCCGGGGTGTCCCGGAGCACGGAGAGGGTGTGCTGCACGGCGGTGGCGTGGGGGGCGGCCTCGGCGAAGGCCGCCGCCCGGTCGGCCCGGTCGGTGCTCCAGCCGTACGCGCGGACCAGCCCGTCGGCGACCAGGTCCTCCAGGGTGCCGAGCAGCGCCTCCACCCGGGGCAGCGGCAGGTCGCCCAGGTGCAGTTGGTAGAGGTCGATCCGGTCGGTGTCCAGCCGGCGCAGCGAGTCGGTGACCGCCCGGCGCAGGTACTCCGGGGAGGGGTCCTCGCCGGTGGCCTGGCGGGTGCGTTCGTCGAAGGTGTAGCCCCACTTGGTGGCGATGACCGCCTCGTCTCGCCGGCCGGCGAGCGCCCTGCCGAGGACCCGCTCGCCGTGCCCGGCCCCGTACGTGTCGGCGGTGTCGAAGAGGGTCACGCCGAGGTCGAGCGCCCGGCGTACGGCCCGGACGGATTCCTCGTCGTCGACCCTGCCCCAGCCCAGCGGCCGGGCGCCCTCGGCCCAGGGGCCACCGATCGCCCAGCACCCCATGCCCAGGGCGCTGACCTCGATGCCGCTGCGGCCCAACCTCCGCGTCGTCACTGCCATCGCCGCATCCTGCCACCTCCACCGGGTCGAGGGGCAGGAATGTCACCGCTGGTGCAGGATCGACCGCATGGGACGGCTGGGTGTGGACGTCGGCGGTGTGATCATCGAGCTGAGCGACGGGACGGAGGACACCTCGTTCTTCGGCGACAACTACCTGCGTACGCCGCCGATGGACGGGGTGTTCGAGGCGTTGGCCGCGCTGGTCCCGCTCTTCGACGAGGTGTACGTCGTGTCGAAGTGCGCCGAGCCGACCGAGCGGCGGACCCGGGACTGGCTGGCCCACCACGACTTCCACGCGCGTACCGGGATCGGCCCGGAGCGGCTGCGGTTCTGCCGTACCCGCCCGGAGAAGGGGCCGATCGCGGCGGGGCTGGGGTTGACCCACTTCGTCGACGATCGGCTGGAGGTGCTGGGTTACCTGGACACTGTGCCGCACCGGTACCTGCTGCGGCCCCGGGAGGACGAGGTGGCCGCGCACCGGGCGCACCTGGCCGGCGTACAGCGGGTGCAGAGCTGGCCGGAGCTGGTGGCGCGGATCCGCGCGGACGGCGGGGACGGCGCCGGCGAGCGGCGGTGACGGGCGGGCGCCGGGGGCGGGCAGCCTGGGCTCAGGCCCGGCTGCCCGGCGTCTGGCCGAGCCGGTGGCGGTGCTGATCCGCGCGCCCTGTGCCGGCGACCGCCGGTCCGGCGGCGGTCAGCGCCGGGTGCCGTACGCCAGCGGCACCGGGTCCGGCTGGCCCTCCCAGGTGCCGGTCAGCGCGGCGCCGGCCGGCGAGGTACCCCGGTCGAGGCGGCGGACGACGGTCAGCTCGACGGTGTCGGTGACGATCAGCGTCGGGTCGGCGTCCACCACCCGGCGGGGCGTACCCACCTGGGGCAGGTCGGCACCACCGGCACCGCTGCTGTCGATGACCATCGTCGGAGGGCGCAGCTCCCGCCCGCCGTCGACCTCGACGTACTCCTGGGCCTGACCGGTCCCGGCGAGGATCGCGGCGGCCAGCGCGGCGGCGTAGACCGGGTCGCCGCAGGCGTCGTAGACCCAGCGCCGGCCGAGCACCGAGTGCTCGGTGGTGCCGATCAGCCAGTCGTCGCCGCCGTCGAGCGGCGCGTCCCGGTAGGTGAGCGGGACCTGGTGGACCGGCCCGTCACCGGCCCGGACGAGCAGGGTCTCGATGCCGACCGCACCCGCCGGGTCGTCGAACCGGTAGCCCGCGACGCGCGCCACGTCGACGCCGGCCGGTCCGTCGTACCAGCCGCGGCCGGGCAGCCACCCGGTGAGCAGTTCGAGCTTCGTGGGGCGCAGCGTGGCGCGGTGCAGCAGGGCCATACGCAAGATCATATGTCGATGCCGGGTGCGCGCGCGGGACCCGCGCTCAGGCCGGCCAGGCCTTGGCGAACAGGTCGCGGGTGTCGGCGAGCAGTTGGGGCAGGACCTTCGTCCGGCCGATCACCGGCATGAAGTTGGCGTCGCCGCCCCAGCGCGGTACGACGTGCTGGTGCAGGTGCGCGGCGATGCCGGCGCCGGCGACGCCGCCCTGGTTCATGCCGAGGTTGAACCCGTGCGCGTTGCTGACCATGCGGACCACCCGCATCGCGGTCTGGGTGAACACGCCCAGCTCGATCGTCTCCGCCGGGTCCAGCTCGGTGTAGTCGGCCACGTGGCGGTACGGGCAGACCAGCAGGTGCCCGGGGTTGTACGGGTAGAGGTTGAGCACCGCGAAGACGTGCACGCCGCGCGCCACCACCAGACTCTCCCCCTCGGGCAGGCCGGGGGCCAGGCAGAACGGGCAGCCGGCGGGCTTCTCGTAGCCGCCCTCGGGACGGTCCTCGCCGGAGATGTAGGTCATCCGGTGCGGCGTCCAGAGCCGCTCCAGCCCGTCCGCCAGGCCGGCGTCGCCGGTGATGTCCGTGCCGTCGTCAGAGTGCCGCGCCGCCCCAGTCACACGCCGATCCTACGGTCACCGCCCCGGATCCCACCCGTCCGCACCGGCCGCCGGACCCGGGACGTGAGCGCGCCCACCTCGCCCCAACCCGTACCCCACTCCCCCTCCGCCCGCACTTTCCGAGAAAGCGTGGCCATCCGGCGAGGAACAGCCACTCTTTCTCGGAAAGTGCGCGGATCTTGAGGGGACCTGACGGGGCGAAGAAGAGGGTCAGCTCTGGGCGGATGGGCCGGAGTTGGAGCGGGAGCTGATCACGTCCAGGACGTGGGTGACCGCCTCGGCCATCGGGACGCCGTTGCGCTGGGAGCCGTCCCGGTAGCGGAAGGAGACCGTGCCGGCGGCCACGTCGTCGTCGCCGGCGATCACCATGAACGGGATCTTCTGCTGCTGGGCGGTACGGATCTTCTTCTGCATCCGGTCGTCACCGGCGTCCACCTGGGCCCGGACGCCCTCGGCGCGCAACGCCGCGACGAAGCCGTGCAGGTAGTCGGTGTGGTCCTCGCGGATCGGGATGCCGACCACCTGCACCGGGGCCAGCCAGGCCGGGAACGCCCCCGCGTAGTGCTCGGTGAGCACGCCGAAGAAGCGCTCGATCGAGCCGAACAGCGCCCGGTGGATCATCACCGGCCGCTGCCGGGTGCCGTCGGCCGCCTGGTACTCCAGGCCGAAGCGCTCCGGCTGGTTGAAGTCGACCTGGATGGTGGACATCTGCCAGGTCCGGCCGATGGCGTCCTTGGCCTGCACCGAGATCTTCGGGCCGTAGAAGGCCGCGCCGCCCGGGTCGGGCACCAGGTCCAGCCCGGAGGACTCGGCGGCGGTGCGCAGCGCCTCGGTCGCCTCGGCCCAGTCGGAGTCCGAGCCGATGAACTTCGGCGAGTCGTCGCGGGTGGACAGCTCCAGGTAGAAGTCGTCCAGGCCGTAGTCGCGCAGCAGGTCCAGCACGAACGACAGCAGGGTGGAGAGCTCACCGGCCATCTGCTCGCGGGTGCAGTAGATGTGCGAGTCGTCCTGGGTCAGGCCGCGCACCCGGGTCAGGCCGTGCACCACCCCGGACTTCTCGTACCGGTAGACCGTGCCGAACTCGAAGAAGCGCAGCGGCAGCTCCCGGTACGACCGCCCGCGCGCCTTGAAGATCAGGTTGTGCATCGGGCAGTTCATCGCCTTGAGGTAGTACTCCGCGCCCTCCAGCTGCATGGGCGGGAACATCGTCTCGGCGTAGTAGGGCAGGTGGCCGGAGGTCTCGAACAGGTGCGCCTTGGTGATGTGCGGGGTGTTGACGAACTCGTAGCCCGCGTCCTCGTGCCGGCGGCGCGAGTAGTTCTCCATCTCCCGGCGGATGATGCCGCCCTTCGGGTGGAAGACCGCCAGGCCGGAGCCGATCTCGTCGGGGAAGCTGAACAGGTCGAGGTCCGCGCCGAGCTTGCGGTGGTCGCGCCGGGCGGCCTCCTCCAGCAGCTTCAGGTACGCCTTGAGCTCGTCGCGGGTCGGCCACGCGGTGCCGTACACCCGCTGCAGCTGCGGGTTCTTCTCCGAGCCGCGCCAGTAGGCGGCGGCCGAGCGCATCAGCTTGAACGCGCCGATCAGCCGGGTGTGCGGCAGGTGCGGCCCGCGGCACAGGTCCGACCAGCAGACCTTCTCCTCGTTGGCGGCGAGGTTGTCGTAGATGGTCAGCTCGCCGCCGCCCACCTCCATCACCTCGGAGGAGTCCAGCCCCTCGCCCTTGACGTCGATCAGCTCCAGCTTGAACGGCTCGGCGGCCAGCTCGGCCTTCGCCTCGTCCAGGCTGTTGAAGCGGCGGCGGCGGAACCGCTGGCCGGACTTGATGATCTCCTGCATCCGCTTCTCGAGCTTGGCCAGGTCGTCCGGCTGGAACGGCTTGTCGACGGCGAAGTCGTAGTAGAAGCCGTTCTCGATGGGCGGGCCGATGCCGAGCTTGGCCTCCGGGAAGACGTCCTGCACGGCCTGGGCGAGCACGTGCGCCGTCGAGTGGCGCAGCACGTTGAGCCCGTCCGGCGAGTCGAGGGTGACCGGCTCGACGGTGGTCTCCTCGGCCGGCTTCCAGTCCATGTCGCGCAGCACGCCCTGCGGGTCGCGGACCACCACGATCGCCTTCGGCCCGGCCACGGGCAGCCCGGCAGCGGCCACCGCGTCGGCCGCCGTCGTCCCGGCGGCGACGACGACGGGGTCGGCCACGACGGGGGTACGGGGTGCGGACACGGTGACTCCTCAGCTGCAGACAGTACGGATGGCGCCGTTTCCGGCTCCTGCGATGCTATCTGTCGCCCCTTTCCGCCCGGTCGTCGGGAAAGGATGGGCCCGCGTGTCCGCCGAAGCTCGCAGATTGTGCGGGCGCGGATTGAACCTTTCCCGCCCGCGATCCGAACTACCGGGTGTGGCCGGAAACCGGAGCCGGCCGCGTGGCGACGGATGGGGGCACAGATGGCGATCACCCGCAACGGCGGCCGACGGGCCGGTCTCGTGCTGGCCGCCGCGACCGCCGGGGCGCTCGCCTGGCCGGGTGCGGCGCTGGCGGCGGACGTGACGACCACGCCGACCCGGGCGACCCAGGGCGACGCGGTGGAGATGACCTTCGTGGTGCCGGAGGAGCGACCCGGCGCGCGCACCGAGAAGATCGAGGTCAAGCTCCCTGCGGACGCGCCGATCGGTGAGGTCTACCCGTTGTCGGTGGACGGCTGGGCGCCGCTGATCACCTCGCGGAACCTGGACGCCCCGGTCGCCGGCATCCACGCGCCCTCGGTGACCACGGTGACCGCCTCGGTGGTCTGGACCCGGGCCGCCGGGAAGCCGGAGCCGGGGCCGGCCCGGCTCGCCCTGGCGATGGGCCCGCTGCCGCAGGCCGACCGGATGAGCTTCGAGCTGGTGCAGACGTACTCCGACGGGACGGTGGTGCGCTGGGCCGACCCGGCCGGCGGCGCGCACCCGGCCCCGACCCTGGCCCTGGAGCCGGCGGCTCCGGGGGCGGCGCCCGGACACGGCCACGGTGGCCCGGCCGCCGCCGCGCCGGCCGGCGACGACGCCACGCAGGCGGAGCCCGCCGGGGACGGCGGGCCGAACGCGGACGTGCTGCTCGGCGGCGGCCTGCTGGTCGGCCTCGGCGGTGGCGCGTTGATCGGCTGGGCGGTGAGCCGCGGGCGGCACCGGGCCGAGCCCGCCGACGACATCGAGGGCGACCAGCCCGAGGGTGAGCCGTCGACGGAGGAGCAGCCCGAGGGTGAGCGCTCGACCGTCGGCGTGGGCGAACCGGTGGGGTCGCGCTGAGCTCAGCGCGCCCAGTCGGGCAGCGGCTCCCGCGCCGCCAGCCAGCCGTCGGGCACCCCGCCCGGCGTGCCGACCCCGGTGTGGGCGGCGACGATCGCGCCGACGATCGCGGCCGTGGTGTCGACGTCCCCGCCCGCCTCCACGCAGGTCCGGATCGCCGCCGGATAGTCGTCGAGGTGGGTGGCGGCGACCCAGAGGGTGAACGCCACGGTGTCCTGCGCGGTGACCCGGGAGCCGTTGCCGAGCGCGTCGACGACCTCCGGCAGGCCCCGGCCGAGCAACCCGACGGCACGGCGTACCCGGCGGTGCACCTCGGCGGCGGGGTCCAGCGCGGCGGCGACCGCGGCGAGCAGCCGGGCCGGGTCGGGGCGGTCGCCGTCGAGGCGGGCCCGGGCGGCCAGCGCGGCGGCGACGGCCACCGCGACCGCGCCGGCGACCCCCTCGGGGTGGGCGTGGGTGACCTCGGCGGACGCCCGGGCCTGCGCCGCGGCCCGGGTGGTGGAGTCGGCGAACCAGGCGCCGAGCGGGCCGACCCGCATCGCCGCGCCGTTGCCGCAGGAACCCTGCCCGTCGAACGCGGACGCGGCGGCCACCGGCCAGGGCGTGCCGGTACGGATCAGTTCGAGCAACTCGACCGCGCCGGCGCCGTACCGGCGGGCCGGCTCGTAACGGGCGGCGAAGGCGGCGGCGAGTGCGTCCCGGTCGATCGTGCCGACGTCGGCCAGGCAACCGACCACCGAACAGGCCATCTCGGTGTCATCGCTCCACGGCCACGGCCCGGCCGGCAGGCCGTCCCGCCAGGGCGCCACGCCCCGCCCCGGCACGAAGAACATCCCGCCCAGGGCGTCGCCGACGGACAGGCCGGTGAGGCTGTCCCGGGCCAGGGCCAGCCGGGTGTCGGGAAACAGGGTGAACGTCATCGTCGTGCCAGCTTGCCCCGTGCGCGGGTCCTCCGCAACGCGATCAACTTGCCACGGGCAGTACGGTGCTGACGTGGCCACCGTGCTCCTGGTCGAAGACGACCACGTCGTACGCGGCGCGATGCTGCGTTCCCTGACCGAACGGGGGCACGCGGTGCACGCGGTCGGCACCGCGCTGGACGCGCTGCGCCGGGTCGCCGCCGAGACCCCCGATCTGGTCGTGCTCGACCTCGGCCTGCCCGACCTGGACGGGTCGGACGCGCTGCGGATGCTGCGCGGCATCACCGACGTCCCGATCATCATCGCCACCGCCCGCGACGACGAGCAGTCGGTGGTCCGGCTGCTGCGGGCCGGCGCGGACGACTACATGGTCAAGCCGTTCACCGGCGCGCACCTGGACGCCCGGATCACCACCGTGCTGCGCCGGGTCGGCCGGGCCAGCCGTACCGTGCAGCCGGCCGTGCACACCGTCGGCGGCCTGCGGGTGGACGTGGGCGAGCGCAGCGCGGTGCTCGACGGGGAGCCGCTGGCGCTGACCCGCAAGGAATTCGACCTGCTGGCGTATCTCGCCGCGCGACCCGGCCGGGTAGTGTCCCGGCGGGAACTCTTGGAGGAGGTATGGCGGCAGCCGTCGGTCGGCGAGGACCAGACCATCGACGTTCACCTGTACTGGCTACGCCGAAAGATGGGCGAGTCCGCGGCGAAGCCTCGTTACCTGCGCACCGTGCGGGGGGTGGGCTTCCGGCTGGTGGCCCCGGACTGAGGCTGGCGCTGGCCTACCTCACGGCCGGCATGTGTGCGCTGGTCGCGCTGGCGTTCCTGGTCCCGCTCGGGCTGAGCCTGCGCGACGACGTCCGCGAGGAGGCGCTGGCCGACGCGGCGCGCCGCAGCGCGCTGGTCACCGGGGCGCTCGCGGTGAGCACCGAGCCGGCGGCCGTGCGGCGGGCCGTGGAGGCCAGCGGGGACGACCCGGAGACCCGCCCGGTGGTGCACGGGCTCGGCGGGGACGAGGAGGCCGGCCGGGCCGCCGAGGCGGACCTGCAGCGGGCCCGCGCTCAGAAGCGGTCGGTGACCACCGACGTCTCCGGTGGGGTGCTGCGGCTGGACCCGGTGGTGCTCGACGACCGGGTCGCCGTGGTGGAGGTCTTCGTCCCCGAGGCCGACCTCGACGAGGGCTCCGGCGGCACCTGGCTGCTGCTGGCCGCCGTCGCCCTGGCCCTGATCGGGGCCGCCGTGATCGTGGTGGACCGGGTGGCGGCCCGGGCGGTCGACTCCACCCGCGGGCTGGTCAAGGCCGCCCTGGCCGTCGGCGACGGCGACCTGGGCGTACGGGTCGAGCCGAGCGGCCCACGGGAGCTGGCCGAGGCCGGGTACGCGTTCAACCGGATGGCCGACCGGCTGGTCGCCGCCCGCACCGACGAGCGGGAGCTGGTGGCGGACCTGTCGCACCGGTTGCGCACCCCGCTGACGGTGCTGCGGCTCGACGCCGAGGGGCTGGACTCCGACGACACGAGCGTCGGCTCCTTCACTCCGGCGGAGCTGGACCGGCGGCGCACGATCCGGCGCATCCGGCAGGCGATCGTCACCCTCGAGGGCGAGATCGACGTGCTGATCAAGACCACCCGCAAGGCGGTGGCCCACGAGGCCGGGCCGGCGGAGTGCGACGTCAGCGAGGTGGTCCGGGACCGGATGGTCTTCTGGGCGGCACTGGCCGGTGACCAGAACCGGCCGCATCGGGTCAGCGGCGCCCAGCTGCGCATCCCCGCGCCGGTGCCGCGCGCCGAACTGGCCGCCGCGCTGGACGCGGTGATCGGCAACGTGTTCCGCTACACCCCGCAGGGGACGGCGTTCGAGGTGGCGGTCTCCCGCCGGGACGGCTACGTGGCGATCCGGATCGACGACGCCGGCCCCGGGATCGCCAACCCGGACCGGGCGCTGCGCCGGGGCGCCAGCGACCAGGGCTCGACCGGGCTGGGGCTGGACATCGCCAAGCGGGTGGCGTTGCAGGCCAACGGTTCGGTGAGCATCGACCGGGCCCGGCTGGGCGGGGCGAGCGTGGTGATGCTGCTGGCCGACCCGGAGGCGACGCCCCGGCAGGTCAACCGCTTCGGGCTGGTCGGCCGGATGGCCCGGGAGGCCCGGGAGCAGAAGACCGGCGGGCGCCGGTGGCCCCGGCAGCGGTCGGCCGACGACTGAACCGGCCGGCCGGTGACGCGAGCGGCGCGGGCCGGCGGCGGTGTTTGTGGGGCGGCGCAAGTCTTCCTTAGATCCGGATTAACACGGTCGGCAGGCCGGCTGGGCGCTGCCAGGATCAGGGGGAACCCATCAGCTCCACCGGTCTTGTCGCCCCTGACAACTGCCGGCCGGTGGAGCCCGGGCGCGCGGCGGGGGCACGGTCCCCCCACACCCACCCCCGCCGCGCGCCCCACCTCTCCCCGGCCCGACAGTCGTGAGGTGACCCGATGACCCCGTCCCTGACCCGGCTGCTGCGCTGGGCCGTGGTGGTCGGCGCGGGTATCGCCCTCACGCTGGCGCTCTGGCAGGACCCGGTGCTCGCCTGACGGCGGCCCGGGCGGCGTGGCCCGGACCGCGGCGACGTGACCCGGCCGGTCAGCGCGTCCCGGTCGTCGCCCAGGCGTCGATCTCGGCGCTGATCCGGGACTTCTCGCCCGGTTCGAGGAACGAGGCGGTCACCGCGTCCCGGGCCAGCGCGGCCACCCCGTCGGCGTCGAGGTCGAGCAGCCGGGCGGCCACCGCGTACTCGTCGTTGAGGGTGGTGCCGAACATCGGCGGGTCGTCGGAGTTGATGGTGACCAGCACGCCGGCGTCGACCAGCCGCCGCAGCGGGTGCTCGTCCAGGTGCGCCACGGCCCGGGTGCGGATGTTGGAGGTCGGGCAGACCTCCAGCGCGATCCGGTGCTCGGCCAGGTACGCCAGCAGCTCCGGGTCCTGGGCGGCGGAGATGCCGTGCCCGATCCGCTCCGCGCCCAGGTCACGCAGGGCGTCCCAGACCGTCTGCGGGCCGGTGGTCTCCCCCGCGTGCGGCACCGAGCGCAGCCCGGCCGCCCGGGCCTGGTCGAAGTACGGCTTGAACTGCGGTCGGGGCACCCCGATCTCCGGGCCGCCGAGGCCGAAGCTGATCAGCCCGTCCGGCCGCTGCTCCAGCGCGATCCGCAGGGTCTCCTCGGCCGCCGGCAACCCGGCCTCGCCGGGGATGTCGAAGCACCAGCGCAGGGCGATGCCGAAGTCGGCCTCGGCCCGCTTGCGGGCGTCCTCGATCGCCTCGCAGAACGCCGGGGCGGGGATGCCCCGGCGCACGTGCGAGTACGGGGTGATGGTCAGCTCGGCGTAGCGGACCTGCTGGCGGGCCAGCTCGCGGGCGACCTCGTGGGTGAGGATCCAGACGTCCTCCGGGTCCCGGATCAGGTCCACCACGCTGAGGTAGACCTCGATGAAGTGGGCGAAGTCGCGGAACGCGAAGTAGTCGGCGAGGGCGGCCGGGTCGGCCGGGACCGGGCTGCGTCCCTCGTGGCGGGCGGCCAGCTCGGCGACGATCCGGGGTGAGGCGGAGCCGACGTGGTGCACGTGCAGCTCCACCTTGGGCAGTCCGGCGATGAAGGTGGGCAGGTCGGTCACAGGTTCTCCTCTGCACGGGCGCCGGTACGGGCGACGGTGAAGATCCGGCGGAACGGGAAGTACACCTGACCCTGCCGCACCGGGTACGCCTCGCCGAGGCGTACCCCCAGCTCGGCCCGGAAGTCCGCCCAGTCGGCGGCGTCCAGCGCGGCCCGGACCGGGCGCAGCGCGGTCCCCTCCATCCAGGCCAGCACCGGGTGGTCGGCGGTGTCGGCCGGCAGCAGGTGCACGTAGACAGTCTCCCAGGCGTCGACCGCGCAGCCGGCGGCGGCCAGCGCGGCGGCGTAGTCGACGGCGTCGTCGACCGGGGTGTCGCGCAGCAGCGGGGCCAGCGTGGCCGCCCAGCGGTCGCGGCGGGCGACCTCGCGCAACGCCCGGTGCGAGGGGGCGTCGAAGTTGCCGGGCACCTGGAACGCCAGCCAGGCGCCGGCGGGCAGCTCGCGCGCCCAGCGGGCGAGCAGCTCCCGGTGCTGCGGGACCCACTGGAGGACGGCGTTGCAGACCACCACGTCGACGTCGGGCGCGGGCCGCCAGTCCCAAACGTCACCGACGGTGAACTCGACCGGGGCGGCCAGGGCGGCGGCCCGGTCGATCATCTCCGGCGACGAGTCGACCCCGTGGACCTGGGCGGTCGGCCAGCGGGCGGCGAGGGTGGCGGTCAGGGTGCCGGGCCCGCAGCCCAGGTCGACCACGGCCCGCGGCCGGTCGGCCGGGACGCGGGCGACGAGGTCGTGGAACGGGCGGGACCGTTCGTCGCCGTAGCGCAGGTATGTCGTCGGGTCCCACATCACAGCCTCCAAACCGTACGTACGTCTTGCTATGACCCTACGGCCCGCGCTGCGGCCCGGCAAGGCGATCACTAGGCTCGACCCAATGGAACAGCGCAGCTTCGACCGGCTCGGCCGGCGGGTGGGTGTGGTCGGCCTCGGCGCCTGGCAGCTCGGCGCCGACTGGGGCGAGGTCAGCGAGGGCGACGCCCGGGCCGTCCTCGCCGCCGCCGTGGACTCCGGGGTCACCTTCCTGGACACCGCCGACGTCTACGGCGACGGGCGCAGCGAGCAGCTGATCGGGCGGTTCCTGCGGGAGCGGCCCGGGCACGGCCTGACCGTGGCCACCAAGATGGGCCGCCGGGTGGAGCAGACGCCGGAGGCGTACACCCTGGACAACTTCCGGGCCTGGACCGACCGGTCCCGCGCCAACCTCGGCACCGACACCCTGGACCTGGTCCAGCTGCACTGCCCGCCCACGGCCGTCTTCGCCGACGACCGGGTCTTCGACGCCCTCGACACGCTGGTCGCCGAGGAGCGCGTCGCCGGGTACGGCGTCAGCGTGGAGACCACCGAGCAGGCGCTGACCGCCATCGCCCGGCCCGGGGTGGCCAGCGTGCAGATCATCCTCAACGCGGTCCGGCTCAAGCCCCTGGAGCGGGTGCTGCCGGCCGCCGCCGCGGCCGGGGTGGGCGTCATCGCCCGGGTGCCGCTGGCCAGCGGCCTGCTCTCCGGCCGGTACGACGAGCACACCACCTTCCCCGCCGACGACCACCGCAGCTACAACCGGCACGGGGAGAGCTTCGACGTCGGCGAGACCTTCTCCGGGGTCGACTACGACCTGGGCCTGGCGGTCGTGCGGCGGCTCGCCCCGCTGGTCGGCACCGGGCGCACGATGGCCCAGTTCGCGCTGCGCTGGATCATCGACCAGCCCGGCGTCACCGTGGTCATCCCCGGCGCCCGCGACGCCGCGCAGGCGCGGGGCAACGCCGCCGCGGCCGACCTGCCGCCGCTGAGCGCCGCCGAGCGGGACACCGTCCGGGCGGTCTACGACGAGCTGGTCCGACCCCGGGTGCACGACCGGTGGTGAGCCGCGTCGGCGCGGTGCGCGCGTACCGCCCGCAGGGGCCGCATGCTGACCGGAGGCCGGGACCGCCGGCGCAGGTGAGGAGGGACCGATGAGGGGCTGGCTCACGCTCACCCTCGGGCTGCTGGCCGTGGTGGTCGGAGCGGTGTGGACGGTGCAGGGCCTCGGGTACGTCGGCGGGAGCGTGATGACCGACCGACGGATCTGGGCGGTCATCGGGCCGGTGCTGATCCTGATCGGACTGGTGGTGCTCTGGCGCGGCCTGAAGGCCCGCCGCCGCACCTGACCGCCTCGGCCGGCCACCGGCCGGCGGCGACCGTGGCCGGCACCGGCCCGGCCCGCCGGCACCGAGGCCCGCAAACGCGGAAAGCCCCGCGTCCCTGGAGGACACGGGGCTTCTCGTCGATCCGGGGGGCCGGATCACCCGGGCCGGCGGCTGCCGACCGGCACTACTCAGATGGGGCGGACCTGCTCGGCCTGCGGACCCTTCTGACCCTGGGCGATCTCGAACTCCACCCGCTGGTTCTCCTCCAGCGTGCGGTAGCCGCTGGTCTGGATGGCCGAGAAGTGGACGAACACGTCAGCACCCCCGCCGTCGACGGTGATGAAGCCGAAGCCCTTGTCAGCGTTGAACCACTTCACGGTTCCCTGCGCCATGTGTATCTCCTTCTAAAACTGGCGGCCGAGCACGCCGTGCGGCCGATTGGCCGTTTTCGAGCAGCGGCGCCTGAGGCGGCCCCCACGAAGGAGACTTCTCTCAACCCACGCCATCTCCAACAGCCGGGCCAGCTTAACCACGTACGCAAAAGCTCTGCACAGCCTAACGGACGAAATTCTCCGACATGTGACCTGACGGATGCCGAAGATCGCTGGGCGGGTGCCCGCAGCCGTGCGAAAGGCCCCCCACCCGTCGATGCGGTGGGGGGCCTTCGACCCGCTCGGATTCAGTCCGGCCAGCGGCCGGTCAGCCGTCGTACGCCGACCGCGCCGCCGCGGTCCACCGCCGCCCGGACCACCGCGAAGATGGCGCCCTGCAACGCCGCCGCGGCCAGGATCTCGCCCCAGCCGCGGTCCTCGTCGGTCGCGCTGGGAGCCTCGCCGTCGCCGGCCGTCATCGTCCAGACCTGCCGGAAGATCGCCCCGGCGACCGTACCGGCGGCCAGACCGAGCATCACCCCGACGGGCTTGTACGCGGCCCTACCGATGCCCTTGCTCACCTGCGCCTCCCTCGGACGATCAGCAGCACGACCACCGCCGCCACGGCGCCGGCCGCGACCGTCGCCCACGGCACCGGGTTGCTCCGGACCGTCGCACGCTTCTCGTGCGCCTGGGCCCGCGCCACGTCGGCCTTCTGCGCCGCCTGCCCGCGCACCCGGGCGACGGTCTGCGCCGCCTGCACGCGCATCCGCTCCTTCGCCTGACCGGCGGACTCCCGCAGCCGGGCCTTCACGTCGGCCTTGGCGGCCAACAGCTCCATCGTCTCGCCCAGCTCGACCCGGGTACGCCGGATCTCGGCGCGGAGCGCCTCGGCGTCGCCGGTCCCGTTGCCCGTCATGCCCGTCCCCTGTCCTTCACCGCGGCGGTGACGACGTCCACGTCCGCCCGGACGCTCTGCACCGTCGACGCCGGCACCGGGGGGACCGCACGGCTGACCTGCTTCTTGCCCACCAGGGCGAGCACCCCGGCGACCAGGAAGAGCACCACCGCCACGATCAGGGCGGCCAGCCACGCCGGCATGACCAGGTCCAGCAGCAGCACCCCGGCGGCGATCAGCGCGCCCAGCCCGTAGAAAGCCAGCGCACCACCCCCGCCGAAGAGACCGATTCCGATCCCGGCGTGCTTGCCCTTCTGGGTCAACTCCGCCCGGGCCAGCGCCAGTTCGTCCCGCACGAGGCGGGAGACCTGCTCCGTGGCCCGCTGCACCAGTTCGGCGGTGGACGGCTCGCTCCCGGTCCGGGACGTCTGGTGGTTCGCGACGTCAGCCATGCTGTCCTCCTTTCATCATCACCGCGCTGTATGCCCGGAGTCGCCGCCCGTCAATCCTGCGCGCAGTGACCAACCACATCTGACCGCAGGAGGGGCCGCAGCGTCCGGCGAAACGCGGAAGCCGTTACCACGAAGCACCCGCCGACGCGCGCGGGCGGGTAGGCGGGTGCGGTGGGGGCCGGCTCAGCGGCGGGCGTCGGCGTGCTCCTCGGGGCCGACGAAGGCCTCGCTGCGGGCGGCGCCGTCGTCGCTGCCGCCGAAGACCCGGGCGTCGTCGGGCACCTCGGGCTCCTGGCGCCGGCGCACCGGCCGGCGGGGCTGCACCCACTGCCAGGCCAGGGCGCCGGAGGCGTCGCCGATCTCGGTGCGGTTGCGCGGCAGCGCGGTCGGGCGGTGGTCCCGGATCCAGCCGACCAGGTGCTCCCGGACCAGGCAGCGCAGGTCCCAGAGGCTGCCCGCGTCGGCGGCGCTGACCAGCGCCCGGACGGTGATGCTGCCACCGGTCGCGTCGGTCACCTGCAGCACGCAGACCCGGCCGTCCCACAGCTCGGTGCTCTCCACCAGGCGGCGCAGCTCCTCGCGCATCGCCTGCACCGGGACCGCCCAGTCCACCTCGAACTCCGCCGTGCCGAGCACGGCCGCCTCGGTGCGGGTCCAGTTCTGGAACGGCTTGCTGGTGAAGTACGAGGTGGGCAGGATCAGCCGGCGGTCGTCCCAGATCTGCACCACCACGTAGCTGAGGGTCAGCTCCTCGATCCGGCCCCACTCCCCCTCGACCACGACCACGTCGTCGAGGCGTACCGCGTCGCTGAAGGCGAGCTGGAGGCCGGCGATGACGTTGCCGAGCAGGCTCTGGGCGGCCAGCGCGGCGACCACACCCACCACACCGGCGGAGGTCAGCACGCCGGCGCCGATGCCGCGGACGGCGGGGAAGGTCATCAGCATCACGCCCACGGCCAGCACCACGATCACCGCGATGGTCAGCCGACGCAGCAGCACCACCTGGGTGCGTACCCGGCGGGCGTGGCGGTTGTTCGGCACGTCCACCCGGAACCGGGCCAGGGCGGTGTCCTCGACCACCACCAGCAGCGAGGCGACCAGCCAGGCGACCGCGGCCACCACGGCCAGCACCAGGGTGTGCAGCACCACCTGCCGCCAGGGCGTGCCGACGGCGTACCCGGTGGTGAACCGGACCGCGAACTGGACGGCGAGGACGGTACCGGCCACCTGGAACGGGCGGTGCGCGTGCTCGGTGAGCTCGGTCATCAGCAGTGAGCGCCGGCCGAACCGGCGGATCATGCGATGCACCACCTCGACGAGCAACACAGCGATCGCCGCCGCGATGGCCGCGGCGGCGATCGTTCCCAGGTAGTCCTGCACAGGCTCTCTCCCTCCGGCCGGGCTTCGGGCAAAAGCCCTATGGTGCCCGGCGTTTCCGGAATCGACCAGCTCAGACCTTGCGATACCGGGACTGGAGGAAGCAGAACGTGCCGAAGGCGGCGATGCCGAGGGCGACCAGCACCAGCAGGACCTGGCCGTAGGACTGCTCGCGCAGGGTGCGCAGCGCGGCGTCCAGGCCACGGGCCTTCTCCGGGTCGTACTTCACCGCGGCGACGACGATGAGCAGGCCGGCGATGGTGTACGCGATGCCCTTGGCGACGTAGCCGGCGATGCCGAGCCGGCGGGCCAGGGTGCGGGTCTTCGGGCTCATCTCGCCGGCCTTGAGGTGCTTCTCGAAGCGCTTGACCAGGCCGTAGATCACCAGACCGACGCCGATGGCGGCGAGCACCAGACCGGCCAGGCCGACCACCAGCCGGCCGCTGCCGGAGGTCATCAGCTTGCCGGTGAGCGCCTCCTGCTGGTCGGCGCTGTTGGAGCCGGCGTCCTTGAACACCTTGAAGGCGGTCCAGGCGAAGTACAGGTAGACGATCGTCCTTCCGGCGGAGGCGAGCCGTTCCCAGACGCGCTCCCTGCCCTGCTCGGCGCGGTGCCCGACGGCCGCCTCCAGGCCCTGCCAGATGGCCATCGCCAGCAGGCCGACCGCGATCAGGATGACCAGCGTCTTGCCCAGCGGCTGGGCGGCGATGGTGCGCAACGCACCGGACTGGTCGCCGTTCTCACCCGGCTTGCCGAAGGCGATCTGCAGGGCCAGCCAGGCGAAGAGCAGGTGCACGACCCCGTAGCCGAGGAAACCGGCCCGGGCGAGGAGTTCCAGCCACCGGCTGTCCGCGGTACGGGCGGCGGTGGCTTCGGCGTTCCGGGTGAGAGACATGGCGCCACAGTCTCCGAATGCGGAGATCGTCAAACGTGGCGCGACGCCGCCCGGCTCAGCTGCTGCTGTTGCGCGCCACGCGGATCGTGACCTCCTGGTCGGTGACGCTGTCCAGGGTGACCGCGAAGCCGCCCACCTCGGTGGCCTGCTGGCCGACGGTGAGGGAGAGCTGCTCGCCGGCGACCTCGACGGTGACCTGGTCGCCCTGGGCGCCGATCAGCTTGGCCTCGACGCCGAGGATGGTGGCCCGCGCGTCGACGCCGCGGTCGAAGACGACCGTGCAGGCGTCCAGGCCGCAGTCGGTCTGGGCACCCTCGGAGCTGCATCCGGCCAGCACGGCCACGCCGAGCGCCAGGCCGGCCAGCAGACCGGCGACACGGCGGGTGGGGGTCAGAGGGGAGGTACCGGATCGCGTCGTCACCCGACCAAGGGTACGAGACGGCGGCGAGACCGCCACCGCTGAGTGATCATCGGACGGGGCGGGGCACCGCGTTAGGGTCCGGTCATGCCGTTCGACATCGCCCGGACCCGGGCCGCCTACCCCGCCCTGACCGAGGGTTTCGCCCACTTCGACGGTGCCGGCGGCACCCAGACCCCGCAGTCGGTGATCGACGCGGTCGGCGCGGCGATGCGCACCGCGCTCGGCAACCGCACCCCCGCCTTCGCGCCCGGCCGGCGCGCGCTGGAGCTGGTCGACGCCGCCCGCGCCGCGGTGGCCGACCTGCTCGGCGCGACGCCCCGCGGGGTGGTGCTCGGGCCGAGCGCGACCGCGCTGACGTACACGCTGGCCCGGACCCTCGGCGACACCTGGCGCCCGGGCGACGAGGTGGTGGTCTCCCGGCTCGACCACGACGCGAACGTGCGGCCGTGGGTGCAGGCGGCCCGGGCGGCCGGCGCGACGGTGCGCTGGGCGGAGTTCGACCCGGCCACCGGTGAGCTGCCCGCCGGCCAGTACGCCGAGCTGGTCGGCGAGCGGACCCGGCTGGTCGCGGTGACCGCCGGCAGCAACGCCATCGGCACGGTGCCGGACGTGGCGGCGATCGCCAAGAGCGCGCACGCCGCCGGGGCGCTGGTCTGCGTCGACGGCGTGCACTCGGTGCCGCACGGCCCCACCGACCTGGCCTCCACCGGGGCGGACTTCCTGGTCACCAGCGCCTACAAGTGGTCCGGCCCGCACCTGGCCGCGATGGTGGCCGACCCGGCGCGCTGGGAGTCGCTGCGTCCGGCCAAGCTGGTGCCCTCCTCCGACGCGGTGCCGGACCGCTTCGAGGCCGGTACGCCGAGCTTCCCGCTGCTGGCCGGGGTGGCCGCCGCGGTCGACCACCTGGCCGGGCTGGACCCGACCGCGACCGGCGACCGGCGGGAGCGGGTCCGGGCCGGGCTGGCCGCCGCCCAGGCGTACGAGGAGAGGCTCTTCGACCGGCTGCTCGCCGGGCTGGCCGACAACGACGCGGTGACCGTGTACGGGGCCGCCGCGCGGCGCTGCCCGACGGTGTCCTTCCGGCTCGCCGGCTGGTCGCCGGCCGGGCTGGCGGCGGCGCTGGGCGAGGCGGGGCTCTGCCTCTCCGCCGGGGACTACTACGCCTACGAGTACTTCCAGGCGATGGGGCTGCGGGCGGACGGCGGGGCGGTGCGGGCCAGCGTCTACCACTACAACACGGCCGACGAGGTGGACCGGTTGCTGGCCGAACTCGACACCCTGGCCCGGCGGCGGGAGACAATGGGCCGGTGAGCTTCCTGGTCGAGGAGAACCCCGCCAAGCACCGCTTCGAGATCCTGGTCGACGACGCGCTGGCCGGCTTCACGGCGTACCTGCCGCGCGGCGAGGTGCGGATCTTCACCCACACCGAGGTGCGCCCGGAGTTCCAGGACATGGGGGTCGGCGCCGCGCTGGTCCGGGCGACCCTGGATCAGGTACGCGAGCAGGGCGGCCGGCTGGTGCCGCAGTGCCCGTTCATGCGGGCCTACATCGAGCGGCACCCCGAGTACGCCGACCTGATCTTCCAGCCGGCGTAGCAACGGCCGACGCCGCCGGGCGGCGGGCCGGGTGTCCGCCGCAGCGGACCCCCGGTCCCCCCAGGGCGCGGTTCAGCGCGGACCGGCGAGCAGTTCCGCGGCGGCCCGGGCGCCGGCCCGGGTGGCGCCGTGGGTGGCCACGTGCACCCGGCCGACGACCAGCTCGGGCACGCCCAGCTCCACCACGACCGCGTCCGGCCGGGCGGTCAGGGCCCGCTCGACGGCGTCGCGCATCCAGTCGTGGCGGTGCAGGTCGCGGACGACCAGGACGACCGGCCGACCGCCGGCCCCGGCCGTCGGCTCCGCCGGCACCTCGGCCTCGGCGAACCGGGCGCTGGTGGTGCCGGGGCGCAGCGCGGCCAGCGGGGCGGCGATGCCCCACGGCGTCTCCGGACCGATGGCGATGTTGCGCGGCGGGGAGAACTCCACCACGTGGGCGGGGGCGACCAGCGGCAGCGCGGTGGCGGCACCGCTGACCCGCAGCGCCCGGCGCGCGGCGGCCAGGCCGACCACCGACCCGTCGGCGGGCGACACGGCCGCCGACGGACGGTCGGCGCGGGCGGCCACCGTCCAGGCGGCGAGCTGACCGACCCGCTTGGCCGCCTCGGCGAGCCGCTCCTCGGGCAGCTCGCCGGCGACGACGGCGGCGACGATCGCGTCGCGCAGGTGCCGGGCGGCGTCCTCGTCGGCCCGCTCGCCACCGACGCAGACCGCGTCGGCCCCGGCGGCGAGGGCGCGCACGGCCGCGCCGGCGAAGCCGTACCGGTCGGTGACCGCGCGCATCTCCACCGCGTCGGTGACCACCACCCCGGAGAAGCCCAGCTCGTCGCGGAGCAGGTCGCCGAGGATGCGGGGGCTGAGGGTGGCCGGCAGTTCCTCGTCGAGGGCGGGCACGAGCAGGTGCCCGGTCATCACGGCCTGCACCCCGGCCGCCACGGCGGCGCGGAAGGGGACCAGCTCGCCGGCGTCGAGGCGGGCCCGGTCGGCGCCGATGCGGGGCAGGTCGTGGTGCGAGTCGACCTGGGTGTCGCCGTGGCCGGGGAAGTGCTTGGCGCAGGCGGCCACGCCGGCGGACTGCAGGCCGCGTACCCAGGCGGCGGTGTGCCGGGCGACCAGCTGCGGGTCGGCGCCGAAGGACCGCACCCCGATCACCGGGTTGGCCGGGTTGTTGTTGACGTCCGCGTCCGGGGCGTAGTTGAGGGTGACGCCGAGCGCGGCGAGTTCGACGCCGAGGTCACGGGCGACCTCCTCGGTCAGCTCCGGGTCGTCGACGGCGCCGAGGGCGAAGTTGCCCGGCCGGGAGCTGCCCAGCGCCGACTCGATCCGGGTGACGTCGCCGGCCTCCTCGTCGATGGCCACCAGGACGTCGGGGCGTTCGGCGCGCAGGGTCGCGGTGAGCTCGGCGAGTTGGCCGGGTTCGACGACGTTGCGGGCGAAGAGGACCACCGCGCCGAGCCCCTCGCCGAGCCACCGGCAGACCCACTCGGGCGGGGTGGTGCCGACGAAACCGGGCTGCAGGACGGCGGCCGCCAGGCCCGCCAGGTTGCGCTCGCTCATGACGCCGCCGCCCTTCGGCCGGCGGCGTCATGAGGCTCGGCTGCGCTGTGCCCGATGATTCGCTCGCTCCGCTCGCTCATGCGGCCCCCGTACCCCCGTGTGATCTTCCGACGGCCGGTCGCCGTCGCGGTGCTGCCATGGTCACACCGGGCAACGAAATAGTCAATAAACCTTACTGTTACCGTCTGGCGTCCTCCGAGGCGGCGTGCGACAGTGCGGGAATGGACCTGCTGCCACTCGCCGACGCCACCTCGCCGGCCGACGTCCCCGGCGTGCGCCTGCTCGGCGTGGTGGTCGGCGGCCTGCTGTTGCTCGCCGCCATCCGGGCCATGTTCGGCCGCCGCTGACTGATCCCCCGAGTCCGGGGTAGGGCACCCCTGGTCAGCACGGCGCGACCGGCGCCGGGCGACGGCGAGGGGGAAAGATGAAGATCGGTTACTTCCTGTCCAGTGAGGAGTTCACCCCGGCGGAGCTGCTGGAGCAGGCGCGCGGCGCCGAACGGGCCGGGTTCGAGGCGCTGTGGATCTCGGACCACTACCACCCATGGGTGGACGCGCAGGGGCAGAGTCCCTTCGTCTGGTCGACCATCGGCGCGCTCAGCCAGGTCTGCTCGCTGCCCGTCACCACCGCGGTGACCTGCCCGACCGTCCGCATCCACCCGGCGGTGCTCGCCCAGGCCGCGGCCACCAGCGCCGTCCTGCACTCCGGGCGCTTCGTGCTCGGCGTCGGCTCCGGCGAGGCGCTCAACGAGCACATCCTCGGCGACGCCTGGCCGCAGACCGACGTCCGGCTGGAGATGCTCCAGGAGGCGGTCGAGGTGATGCGCGAGCTGTGGCAGGGCGGATTCGTCAACCACCACGGCAAGCACTACACCGTCGAACACGCCCGGATCTACACCCTGCCCGACGCGCCCCCACCGGTCTACGTGTCCGGCTTCGGCCCCAAGGCGATCGACCTGGCCGCCCGGATCGGCGACGGCTACGTCAGCGTCATGCCCGACGCCGACATGGTCCGCCGGTTCCGGGAGAGCGGCGGCGGCGACAAGCCCTGTCAGGCCGGCTTCAAGGCGGCGTACGCCGACAGCGAGGACGAGGGGATGCGGATCGCGTACGAGAAGTGGCCGAACGCCGGCGTGCCGGGCGAGCTGTCCCAGGTGCTCCCCTCCCCGCGCCACTTCGAGCAGGCCGCCCAGCTGGTCAAGCCGGAGATGATGAAGGAGTCGTTCGTCTGCGGCAACAGCGCCGACGCGCACCTGGAGATGATCGACCAGTACGCCAAGGCCGGCTTCGACGAGGTGTACGTGGCCAACGTCGGCCCGAACGCCCAGGGCCTGTTCGACCTCTACCAGCGCGAGGTGCTGCCCCGCCTGCGCTGACCCGCGGCGTCCGGGGCCGGCGCGGGGAGCCGGCCCGGACGCGATATTCACGTGCACGGCCGACCCCGCCCGCCGATCATGATCGGCGTGCACTCCGCCCTCACCGTGACCCCGGCCGAACTGCCCGCGCTGCTGCTGCACGTCGCGGTGGTCCGGCCCGTCTTCGTCTGGGGGGCGCCGGGCATCGGCAAGAGCTCCCTGGTCCGGGCCTTCGCCGACTCGCTCGGCCTGCCCTGCGTGACGCTGGTCGGCACCCAGCTCGCCGCCGAGGACCTGATCGGCGTGCCGGAGCTGCGCGACGGGCGCAGCCGCTTCGCCCCGCCCGAGTCGATCGCCCGCAGCGAGCCGTACTGCCTCTTCCTCGACGAGCTGAACTCCTCCAGCCCCGAGGTGCAGAAGGCGTTCTACTCGCTGATCCTGGACCGCCGGATCGGCTCGTACGAGCTGCCGGCGGGTTCGATCGTGATCGGCGCCGGCAACCGGACCACCGACAACGCGCTCGCCCGGCCGATGGCCTCCGCGCTGGTCAACCGGCTGGTGCACGTGCACCTGCGCGCCTCGGCCACCGACTGGCTGGCCTGGGCGGCCGGCGCGGGCCTGCACCCGTGGGTGCTGGACTACCTGACCGAGCGCCCCGACCAGCTGTGGGTGGCCCCGCCGAAGACCGAGGAGCCCTTCTCCACCCCGCGCAGCTGGCACATGCTCTCCGACGCGCTGCGCTCCTTCGGCGAGGGTGTCGACGAGGCGACCGTCCGGCTGCTGGCGGCCGGCACGCTGAGCGGGCAGCACGCGGCCGGCTTCACCGCGTACGTCAAGACGGTGCGTCACCACTACGGCCTGGACGCCATCGTCCGGGGCGACGCCGGCTGGCCGCGCGCCGCGACCGACCGGGACCTGCTCTACTTCTTCGCCGAGGCGTTCCGGGCGCGACTGGTCAAGGAGCTGCCGGCCGACCGCGACCACGCCTCCCGCGCGGTCCGCGACTTCGCCCTGCGCACCAAGGGCCTGCTGGTCGAGCTGGCCGAGATCTCCCTGGAGTGCGCCCAGCTCGTCGTCGCCACCGACGACGACGGGATGCCGGTGCTGCCGGCGTGGTTCCTGGTCGAGGTGACCCGGGACCTGCCCCGCCTGGTCGCGGCCCGGGCCTGAGCGATGGCCACCCGCCGACGCGCCGGCCGCCGGCCGGACCCGAACGAGGAGGCGTTCGACCGGGCCGCGAAGCGGGTGCACGCGCACCCGATGTTCCGGCCGATGCTCTCCGGCGCGTTTCCGAGCGCCGGGTTCCGCTGGCTCGACGACGCCGAGCTCACCGACCGGCAGGGCTGGGCACGGGTCCGCCACGACGGGGAGATCGTGGTCAACCGGCGCCGGCGCGGCGACACCGACGAGTGGTACTGGGTGCTGGTGCACTGCCTGCTGCACCTCGGCTTCGGCCACCTCGACCCGGGGCGGGCCGGCCCGCTCGACCACGCCGCCGACGCCGCCGCCTGCCTGGCGGTGGCCCGGTTCCAGCTGGACGCGAAGCTGGGCCGGCCGCCGCGCCCGCTGCCCACCCCGCTGCCCGGCGGCGAGGAGGCCGGACTGGCGGCCCGGTGGCGCGCCGGCGGCGTCCCCGAGGGGTACGCCGACTGCGGCGTCGGCGGGCACGGCGGCGACCTCGACCACCGGCCCCCGCCGCCGGACCGGTACGGCTGGCGGCCGCCGGCGGGCACCCGCGTACCGACCTGGCCGGAGCGGTTCGCCGTGGGGCTGGCGGCGGCGGCCAGCGCGGCGGTGGAGGCCGCCGGCGCGCCGCGGCCCGGCCCCGGGGGCGTGACGCGGGACAACCCGTGGGAGCGGGCGCGCCGCTGGTTCGTCTCGTCGTACCCGCTGCTCGGGGCGCTGGCGGCCGGCTTCCGGATCGTCGCCGACGTGGAGCTGGCCCGGTCCTGGGACATCGCGGTCGCGGCGGTCGACGCGCACGCCGGGGAGATCTACGTCAACCCGCTGCGGGCGATGCCGGAGCAGGAGTGCCGGTTCGTGCTGGCGCACGAGATGCTGCACGCCGCGCTGCGCCACGCCGACCGGGTGGCGCACCGCGACCCGTACCTGTGGAACGTCGCCACCGACTACGTCATCAACGGCTGGCTGGTCGAGATGGCGGTCGGCACCATGCCGGACGGGCTGCTGCACGACCCGCAGCTGCGGGGGCTGTCGAGCGAGGCGGTCTACGACCTGCTCGCCACCGACCTGCGCCGGCACCGCCGGCTCGCCACGCTGCGCGGCACCGGTCTGGGCGACATGCTCGGCGAGCGGACCCCCGGGCCCGGCGAGGCGCGCCGGGCGGTGGACCTGGACGAGTACTACCGCCGCGCGCTGACCAGCGGCCTGGCGTTCCACGAGTCGGCCGGGCGCGGTCTGCTGCCGGCCGGCCTGGTGGCCGAGATCCGGGTGCTCGACGCGCCGCCGCCGCCGTGGGACGTGCAGCTGGCCCACTGGTTCGACGCGCACTTCCCGGCCCGCGAGCGGCAGCGGTCGTACGCCCGCCCGTCCCGCCGCCAGGCGAGCACTCCGGGCATCCCCCGCCCCGGCTGGCACCGCCCGGACGAGCGGGAGCGCCGGCCGACGTTCGGGGTGGTGCTGGACACCTCGGGGTCGATGAGCGCCCGGCTGATGGGTCGGGCGCTCGGCGCGGTCGCGTCGTACGCGTCGGCCCGGGACGTACCGGCCGCCCGGGTGGTGTTCTGCGACGCGGTGGCCTACGACGCCGGCTACCTGCCGGTGGAGGAGATCGCCGGCCGGGTGCGGGTACGCGGCCGGGGCGGCACCGTGCTGCAACCCGGGATCCGGCTGCTGGAGCGGGCCGAGGACTTCCCGCCGGACGGGCCGATCCTGGTCGTCACCGACGGCGAGTGTGACGTGCTGCGCATCCGGCGCGACCACGCGTTCCTGGTGCCGGCGGGCGCCCGGCTGCCGTTCACCCCGCGCGGCCCGGTCTTCCGGATGACCTGAGCCACCACCGGGGGCACTCCGCGCGCCCCGCCGGTTTCGCCGGTGATCGGCTCGGGTACCTCCGGCCCTCGATGAAGCTGTCCATGCACTCGACGACGTTGCGCCGCGCGGCGCGGAGCCTCTTCGGCTGGACCGCGCTGCGGCCCAACCAACTCGCCGCGATGCGCGCGGTGATGAAGCGACGCGACGCGCTGGTGGTCCTGCCCACCGGCGCCGGCAAGTCGGCGATCTACCAGATCCCGGCCAGTCTGATCCCCGGTCCGACGGTGGTGATCTCCCCGCTGCTGGCGTTGCAGCAGGACCAGATCGCCGCGCTGAACGAACGGCAGCGCCCCGAGCTGCGGGCGGTACGGATCAGCTCCGACGAGTCCCCCGCCCAGCAGGCCGAGGCGATCGAGGAGATCCGCGACGGCCGGGCCGAGTTCCTCTTCATCACCCCGGAACAGCTCAGCAACCCCGACCGGCTGGCCGAGGTCAGATCGCTCAAGCCGGCGCTGGTGGCGATCGACGAGGCGCACTGCATCTCGGCGTGGGGTCACGACTTCCGCCCCGACTACCTGGCGCTGGGTCACCTGATCGAGGGCATCGGCCGGCCGCCGGTGGTCGCCCTGACCGCCACCGCCTCGCCCCCGGTCCGCGACGACATCATCGCCCGGCTGCGACTGCGCGAGCCCGAGGTGGTGGTCTCCGGGCTGGACCGGCCCAACATCTTCCTGGAGGTGGCGCACTGCCCCACCGACGACTACCGGTGGCGGCGGCTGGTGGCGCTGCTCCGCGACGACCAGCGCCCCGGCATCATCTACGTGCCGACCCGGCGGGCCGCCGAGGAACTGGCGCAGCGGCTGACCGACGCGGGGTTCCCGGCGCAGTACTACCACGGCGGGATGCCCACCGGCGCCCGGCACGACCTGCACGAGGCGTTCCTCGCCGACCAGGTGCCGATCATGGTGGCCACCTCGGCGTTCGGCATGGGCATCGACAAGCCGAACATCGCCTGGGTGGTGCACATGGCGCTGCCCGACTCCCCGGACAGCTACTTCCAGGAGATCGGCCGCGCCGGCCGCGACGGCGCGCCGGCCCGGGTGCTGCTGCTCTGGCAGGCGGAGGACGTCGGGCTGCAACGCTACTTCAGCGGCGGCCTGCCCGACGCCACCGAGCTGCGCGACCTGGCCGCCCTGCTGCGCAAGCAGGCGCGGACCAAGAAGGAGCTGCGCGAGGTGACCGGCCTGGGCCCGCGCAAGCTCGGCCAGTACCTGTCCCTGCTGGAGCAGATCGGGGCCGCCGAGCCGCGGGCCCGGCAGAAGATCGGCGCGCCGCGCTACTCCCCCACGCCGGTGGACGCCGCCGCGGCGGCGCTGGCCGAGGCGGAACGGCAGCAGACCGTGACCCGGTCCCGCACCGACATGATGCGCGCCTTCGCCGAGACCACCGCCTGCCGCGGCCAGACGCTGCTGGCGTACTTCGGTGAGCAGATGTCCGAGGTCTGCGGACACTGCGACAACTGCCACGCCGGCACCAGCACCGCCGACGACGGCGCGGTCGGGCCGTTCCCGGTGCACAGCCAGGTCCGCCACCCCGAGTGGGGGCCGGGGCTGGTGCTCAACTACGAGGAGGACCGGATGACGGTGCTCTTCGACGAGGTCGGTTACAAGACGCTCTCCGTGCCCGTGGTGTCCGAACAGGGCCTGCTGACGCTGGACTAGCCTGACCGGGCACCGGGGCGCAGACGCAACGAAACGAGAGGGGCTCAGTCGTGATCGAACAGCCGGCGTACACCGGGTTCGGATTCTCCGACGAGGAGTGGGGGCTGCTGGTCGGCCTGCCGCAGGCGGTCCTGACCGCGGCCAGCGCCGCGGAGCACGACGGCAGCCGGCGCACCCGCGCGGAGAACGCCGCCGGGCTGGAGACCATCTCCGCCGGCCGCGAGTCGGCCAACCCGCTGGTCGCGGCGGTCGCCGGGGAGATCGTGTCCCGGGTGGGCGACCCGGAGGCGGGCGAGGAACTGCCGGTCATCGAGCCGGCCGACCCGCAGGGCCTGATCGACGACGTGCTGGCCCGGGCCGGCCAGGCGTCCGCGCTGCTCGCCGCCAAGGTGGACGAGGGCGAGGCCGGGGCGTACAAGCACTGGCTGGTGGAGATCGCCGAGCAGGTGGTCGGCGCCGCCGCCACCGGCGGTCTGCTCGGCCTCGGCGGTGACCAGGTCAGCGACTCGGAGCGCCGCTTCCGCGACCGGCTCTCGCACGTGCTCAACGACTGACCGGCGCCGTCGAGGAGATCCGCGCGCCCCCGACGGGGTGGCGCGGATCCGCCGTCTCCGGTCGACTTCCGCCCGCCGCGTCGCTGCCCGACAATCGACCGCACGCAACGGAGAGATGGGTGGGCGGGAAGATGCTGGACCGGAACGTCGTCGACACGGAGGCGTTGCCGCCGCGCGAGCGGTTCGGCATGTGGCTCGACCTCGTCGCCCGCACCGCCGCGCCGCTGCGGATGAAGTCCGTGCACGCCGACGACTTCACCGCCCGCGCCGAGATCATCCCCCTCGGCCCGATCCAGCTGGTGAACTACCGCTACCCCTCGCTGGACGCGGTCCGGACCGCCAAGCTGGCCCGGCAGACCGAGCTGGACTACTTCCTGCTCGCCCTCACCACCACCGGCACCGGCTCCTCCGGGCAGGCCGGTCGGCAGAGCGTGCTCCAGCCCTGGGAGTTCACCTTCTACGACGGGTCGCGCCCGCACCAGGTCAGCCACGAGGGGGAGCAGGGCGGACGGCAGCTCGCCACCTCCGTGGTGGCCCTGATCCCGTACGGCGCGCTGCCGCTGCCCCCGGACCGGCTCGCTCCCCTGCTCGCCGGCCGGATGTCCGGCACCGAGGGGGTGGGCGCCCTGCTGGCGCAGTACCTGGTGCAGATCGCGGGCCACCCGGAGCAGTACCACGCGGCGGACGCCGAGCGGCTCGGCACGACCGGTCTCGACCTGATCGCCACCCTGCTCGGCCGGCACCTGGTCGCCGAGGACGAGGTGCCCCGGGAGGTCCGCCGCCGGGCGCTGCTCGCCCAGGTGCGCGCCTACGTCCAGCGGCACCTGGGCGACGCCACGCTGAGCCCGCAGACGTCGCCGAGGCCCACCACGTCTCCGTCCGCACCCTGCACCGGCTCTTCGAGGCGGAGGAGACCACCGTGGCGTCGTACGTGCGGGACCTGCGCCTGCAGCGGTGCCGCCGCGACCTCGCCGACCCGGCGCAGGCGCACCGGCCGATCCAGGCCGTCGCCGCCCGCTGGGGCTTCGCGGACAAGGCGGTGTTCAGCCGCGCCTTCCGGGCCGCCTACGGCGAGTCCCCGCAGGGGTACCGGGCGGCCCGGCGGGAACAGGCACGGATCGTCAACAACGCGGCATCCGTCGTCAACTCGACGTCGCCATACTGACTGCGGATCGGCGGTCGGCAGGCCCGTGCCGGCCACCGATAACGGGGGACCGCGGTGGCGCCCGTGACCTCCTTGTCACGGGCGGCCGCCCCGGTTGCCGTGCGGACGGCGGCACCACCGTCCGCGGCCCCGCCGCACTGGCCCCGGCCCCGCCGCTCTTCCCCCCAGGACTGACGACGGGGCCGGTCAGGCGTCCTCCAGCAGCTCCAGGACCGTCCGCTCGGCCTCGGACCGTGGGGTGTCCGGCCGGACCGGCGCGACCACCCCCTCGTGGTACAGGTCGACCACCCGCGGGTCCACGTAGGAGGTCCGGGCCACGGTCGGGGTGTTGCCCAGCAGCTCGGCGACCTCCTTCATCACCCCGGCGACCGCCTTGCGACGGGCGGTGACGGAGCGCGGCACGCCGACGGTGGCCAGCTCGATCGCCGCGAGCACGGTGGCGTGCCAGGTACGGAAGTCCTTCGCGGTCATCTCCCCACCGCTGGCGTCGCGCAGGTAATCGTTGACCTCGTCGCTGCGCACGTCGCGCCACTGCCGCCCGTCCCAGTAGCCGAAGAGGCGCTCCTCCGCCCGGCGCCGCCGGCGCAGGTTGGTCAGCACCTGGCACAGCTCCCGGTCCTCGATCCGGCGGACCTGCTCGATGCCGCCCTTGGCGGGGAACTCGAAGACCACACACCCGCCCCGGGAGCGGGCGTGCTCGGGGCGCAGCGTGGAGACCCCGAAGGTGGCGTCCTCGCCGACCGCGTACTGGTCGTTGCCGACCCGGAACATCCCCATGTCCAGCAGCCGGGCGACGGTGGCCAGCACCCGGTCCCGGTTGAGGCCCCGTTTGCCCAGGTCGTCGGCGATCCGCCGGCGCAGCACCGGCAACCGGTGGGCGACCTCCAGGACGTGGTCGAACTTCGCCTCGTCGCGCCTGCGCCGCCATTCCGGGTGGTAGAGGTACTGCTTGCGGCCGGCCGCGTCGACGCCGGTCGCCTGGATGTGCCCGTTCGGGTACGGCACGATCCAGACGTCCCGCCAGGCGGGCGGGATGACCAGCTCGCGCAGCCGGGCCAGCTCGTCGGGGTCGCGGACCGGCTCGCCCCGGGGGTCGAGGAACACCCAGCCCTTGCCGGCCCGGCGGCGCCCGTATCCCGCCCGGCCCGGATCACTACGCCGCAATCGCACCGGAGACCCGCACCGCCTCTTCGGCCTCTTCCACGGCGGCCAGCACCCGGTCCACCGGCAGGGCCGCCAACGTCGGGTGGCTTCCTACCCCGGGCGGGCCGGGCCAATCCCGGGCTCCGGCGAAGAGCACCCGGTGCCGGGGGCGGTCCGGCGGTGGACCCCACTCGGCCGGCGGGACCGGGCCGAAGAGCAGCACGGACGGGGTGGCGTAGGCGGTGGCGAGGTGCCCGACGCCGGTGTCGCCGCTGACCACCAGGCGGGCGCCGGCGACCAGCGCGGCCAGCTCGCCCAGGTCGGTCCGGCCGGCCAGGACGGTGGCGCCGGGCAGGCCCGCCGCGCCCGCCACCCGCCGCGCCAGCTCGCGCTCGTCGGCCGAGCCGGTCACCACCACCCGGTGTCCCCGCTCGGCGAGGGCCCGGGCGAGGGCGGCGAACCGGGCCGCCGGCCAGCGCTTCTCGGGGATCTTGCTGCCCGGGTGGACGACGGTCACGCCGGCCGGCGCCCGGCCCGCCGCCGGCCGGCGCAGGGCGAGGTCGCCGGGGTCGGCGGGGATCCCGTACCAGGCGAGCAGCCGGCACCAGCGGTGCACCTCGTGCTCACCGGCGCGCCACCGCGGGCCGTCCGGGTGGCCGGCCTCGGGGCAGCGGAACGCCAGCAGCCGGCCCGCGCCGGCCAGCATCCGGTGCGAACCGGGACCGCGCCCGTGCAGGTTGACCGCGACCGGTGGCGGCGGCCACGGCGGCGGGCCCAGGCCGTCGGTGGGCAGCAGCCGGTCGACGCCGCCGATGAGATCCACCAACGGCCCGAGCCAGGCCGGCGCCGCCAGCGCCAGCTCCCGATCGGGGTACGCGGCCCGCAGCGCGCGCAGCGCCGGCACCGCCGTGGCCAGGTCGCCCACGCCGAGGGCGCGGAGCACGAGGATCACGGGTACGACGTCTCCTGCTCGGCGCAGACCACCATCTCGCGCACCGCGCAGCCGGGCGGCTGGGAGAGGGCGAACATCACCGCGGCGGCGGTGTCGCCCGGCGCGTTGAGCTTGGCGTCCGGGCCGGGCCGGTACTGCGGGTCGCGCTCGTCGAAGAAGGCGGTGCGCATCCCGCCGGGGATCAGCAGGGTCACGTTCACCCGGCCGGCGAGTTCGGCGGCGAGCGCACGGGTGAAGCCGACCACCCCGAACTTCGCCGCGCAGTACGCGGTGGCGTCGCTGACCGCCTTCACCCCGAGGGTGGAGGCGACCGTGACGATCCCGCCCCGGGACGCCTCCAGGTAGGGCAGCGCCGCCCGGATCACCGCCACCGTGGCGAGCAGGTCGACCGCGACGATCCGCTCCCAGGTCTCCCGGGGTACGTCGGCGAGCTTGCCGGGCACGTCCATGCCGGCCGCGGTGACCACCGCGTCGAGTCCGCCGGAGCGCTCGGCCAACTGACGGGTGGCCTCCTCGGCGGCCCGGGTGTCGGCCAGGTCGCACTCGATCCAGGGCACCCCGTCACCGGGGCTCTGCCGGTCCAGCACCAGCGGACGGCCGCCGGCGCGGGCCACCGCGGTGACCACCGCCGCGCCGAGCCCGCTCGATCCGCCGGTGACCAGGACGGTCGGGCCGGCACCGGGTGGACTGTTCGTCATCGTGCTCCCTCCGCCGTCGGACGCTGCGCACCGGCCGGCCGGGCGGCGCCGGCGGGTGCGGCGCGGTACGCCCCGGGGCGCTCGCCCCGGGCCGCCGCGATCATGTCGGTGGTGGAGCGCCCGTCCAGGTACGGCACCACCACCGCGTGCCCGCCCCAGCGGCGCAGCGTCTCGGCCTCCGGCAGGCTCGCCGGATCGCCACCGCCGGTGGCGTAGTCGCCGCCCTTGACCCAGATGTCCGGTCGCAGCCAGCCCAGCACCGCGTCCGGGGTCGACTCGTCGAAGACCAGCACCGCGTCGACGCAGCCCAGCGCCGCGAGCAGCCGGCTGCGGTCGCCCTGCGGCACGACCGGGCGCTCCGGCCCCTTCAGCCCGGCGACGCTGGCGTCGGAGTTGAGACAGACGATCAGGCAGTCGCCGAGCTGCCGGGCGGCCTGGAGGGTGGCCACGTGCCCGGCGTGCAGCAGGTCGAAGCAGCCGCCGGTGGCGACCACCGTGCCGCCGGCCGCGCGGACCTCGGCCACCACCGCGCCGGCGGCGGCGGCCCCGATCCGCTCCCCGCCGCCACCCAGCGGCACCGGCGCGGCGGCGCTGACCTCGGGCGGCAGCGCGACCGCCACTCCCCCGCCGGCCACGTACGCCGACGCCTCCGCCACCGCCTCCTGCACCGCCTCGGAGACCAGCGCGCCACGGGCCAGCGCGAGGGTGGCCGCCGAGGCGAACCGGTCCCCCGCCCCGCAGGTGTCCCCCTCGGCGTTGACCGGGGCGGCGACCACCAGCGGGGTGGCGCCGGCGTGGCAGAGCAGCGCGCCGTCGCCGCCCAGGGTCACCGCGACCGCGCCGGCGCGCCACCGCTCGCGCAGCCCCTGCGCGCCCCGGGCGGCGGTGGCCAGCCGGGACGAGCCGGGCGGGACCTTGGTCAGGTCGCGTACCTCCGCCTCGTTCGGGGTGGCCAGGGTGACCCCGGGCACCGCCGCGGGCCCGCGCGGGTGCGGGTCCCAGACCACCGGCGCGCGGGTCGCGGCGAGCGCGGCACGCAGCGCGGGATGTCGGGCGACGCCGCGCCCGTAGTCGCTGACCAGCACGGCGGACGCCCCGGCGATCAGCCGCAGCACCGCCTCGCTCGGCTGTCCTGGGTCGACGGCCGACCCGCCCCGGTCGTGGCGCAGCAGCACCCGGCCGCGGGCCCGCAACCGGATCTTCTCCGGGGTGGTGCCGGGCAGGGGCAGCGCGTACACCTGGACCCCGGCGGCGGTGAGCAGGCAGCTCAGCCGGGCGCCGCCGGCGTCGTCGGCCAGGGCCGTCACCAGCGCCACCTCCGTGGCGCCTCCGGCGGCGGCGAAGACCGCGGCCAGGCCGGCGCCGCCGGGACGGTCGGCGTACGACGTCTCGTCGAGCACCGGTACGGGCGAGTCCGGGCAGAGCCGGTTCACCACGCCCTCGACGTCGCGGTCCAGCAGCGTGTCGCCGATGACCACCAGGGGTCCGCGCACCGCCGGCCCCCTCATCCCGCCTCGACCCGCTGCTCGCCGCCGCCGTCGAGCACCACCTCGACACCGGTGCGCACCGGCGCGGGCGGCCCGTCGACGGGGGCGGGATCGGCCGGAGCGGTCACCGCCAGCGCCGCCGGCAGCGCCCGGTCGACGTACTCGCAGAGCACGTGGGTGGAGACCAGGTGCAGCTCCTGCACCACCTGGCTCTCCGGGGAGGCGATGGCGAGCACCTCGTGGCAGGCCTCGGCGAGCGGGTTGGGCGCCGGGCCGGTGAACCCCCAGCAGCGCAGCCCGACCTCCCGTCCGGCGCGGGCGGCGGCCAGCAGGTTGGCGCTGGCGCCGCTGGTGGACATCAGCAGCAGGATGTCGTCGCGGCGGCCGTGGGCGCGGACCTGCCGGGCGAAGACCTCGTCGTAGCCGTAGTCGTTGCCGATCGCGGTCAGCGCGGAGGTCTCCGCGTGCAGCGCGATCGCCGACAGCGGCCGGCGGTCGTCGCGGAGCTTGCCGACAAGTTCGGCGGTGAGGTGCTGCGCCTCGGCGGCGCTGCCGCCGTTGCCGGCGACCAGCAGCCGGCCCCCGCCGGCCAGGGTGGCGGCCAGCTCGGTGCCCCAGCGGGCCAGCAGTTGCTCCGAGGACCGGTAGGGCAGCAGCGCCTCGGCCAGCAGGGTCACGTGCGCGTCCAGCAGTCCCTCGGGCGCCGTCGTCATCAGGCGACCACCCGGCTCGGCCGGCGCACCGCGGCCACCTCGCCGTACAGCTCCGCCAGCCGCTCGGCGGTGCTCGCCCAGGAGTAGCTGCGCCGGGCCCGTTGCAGCGCCGCGGTGGCGTACCCGAAGCGGCGGATGCGGTCGTCGAGCAGCCGCTGGATCGCCGTGCCCAGGGCCTGCGGGTCGCGCGCCGGGACCAGGTCCCCGGTCACCCCGTCGACCACGGTGTCCTTGATCCCGCCCACCGCGGTGCCGACGACCGGCACGCCGCAGGCCATCGCCTCCAGCGGGGTGAGCCCGAACGGCTCGTACCAGGGGGCGGCGACCAGCACGTCGGCGGAGCGGTACCAGCGGCCCATCTCCTCCCGGGGCACCGCGCCGACCAGCCTGACCCGGTCGGCCACCCCGCAGGTGGTGGCGAGGGCGCGCAGCCGGCGGGCGTACGGGTCGGTCTCCAGCAGGCCGGCCGGTGGGCCGCCGACCACCACGCACTCGGCGTCGGGCACCAGGGCCATCGCCCGGATCACGGTCTGGAACCCCTTGCGTTCCACCAGCCGCCCGACGGTGAGGATCCGGGGCCGGTCGGGCTCCCGCTCGGCGGCCGGGCCGAGCGGGGCGAAGCTGGCCAGGTTGACCCCGGACGGCACGACCGTCATCCGCGCGCGCGGGACGCCGAGCCGGACCAGCTCGCCCACCTCGTCCTGGCACTGCGCGACCACCCGGTCGACCGAGCGGCCGAGCTCCCGCTCGTAGGCGATCCGCCGCGCCGGGCTGGTGTCCTGCACGCCCTGGTAGCGCCGCTTCACCGCGCCGAGCGCGTGGTAGGTCTGCACCACCGGCACCCCGGTCTGCCGGCTGGCGGTGAGCGCGGCGAGGCCGCTCATCCAGAAGTGCGCGTGGATCACCTCGGGCACCCAGTCACCGCCGCGCCACCGGTCCACCAGCCATCCGCTGAACTCCTTCATGTGCGGCAGCAGGGCGTCCTTGGCCAGCGGCTCGGCCGGACCGGCCGGTACGTGCACCACGTCGTACCCGGCCGGGGCGCGGACGCTGACCGGCAGGTCGACGGCGTCGCGCCGGGTGTAGACCCGGACGTCGTGCCCGGCGGCCACCAGCGCGGCGGAGAGCTCCGCGACGTGGGTGTTCTGCCCGCCGGCGTCCTCACCGCCCAGGATGGCGAGCGGGCTGGCGTGCTCGGAGATCATCGCGATGCGCATACTTCCTCCTCCAGCAGGCGGTCCCAGTCGGCGAGGAAACGGTCCAGGCCGTAGCGGGCCCGGGCGGCGGCGCGCGCCTCGGCACCGACGCGGCGGGCCTCGGCGGGCTGCGCGACGAACCGCCCCGCGGCCTCCAGCAGCACGTCCACCCGGGTGGAGAGGGCACCGGCCCCGGGCGGCACGGCCTCGACGGCCTCGGTGGTGGCCAGCGCGACGACCGGCATGCCCATCGTCATGGCCTCGATCAGGCTCAGCCCCAGCGACGTCCACCGGCACAGGTGCAGGTACGCCCGCCGGCGCGCCAGCTCGGCGTGCATCCGGTGCTGCGGCACGTCGTCGTGGCTGGTCAGCCGGTCGGCGGGCAGGCCCAGGTGCGCCGCGAGCCCGGCCACCTTCATGCCGAACACGTCCAGCGGGGCGAGCTCGGCGAAGCGCGGCAACAGGTCGGTGCCGGTGACCCGCCAGCGGCGCACCGGCTCGTTGATGACGACCGCGAGCCGGTCCAGTTCGCCGGTCCACTCCACCGCCGGCGGGACCACCCCGTGCTCCACCACGGCGGTGCGGGTGCCGCCGTTGTCCCAGAAGAGCTCGTTGAAGTGGGTCACGTGGGTGAGCAGCAGGTCGTCGCGGTCGGCCATCGGGTGGCGGGTGTTCGGCACGTCCCCCTTGGGGGTGTTGTGCTCGACGTACACCGCCGGCACGTCCCGGCCGACCCGCCGGCCCAGCCAGTCGCAGGCCAGGTCGATCTCCTCGGGGCGTTGCAGCAGCACCACGTCGACCTGCTCCCGCCGCAGCTGCTGCGGGGTGACCTCCACGGCGCTCTCCGGCCACGGGTAGGTGCGGGCCCGGCCCAGCCCGTACGCGCCGCGGTCGGGGGTGACCGGCACCAGGTAGCGGTGCTTGCCGTGCACGAAGGAGGTGGTCCAGGAGCCGTGCACGTGCCACACCAGGATGTTCATCGGGCGCTCCCGCCGCCGGCGATCACCGGGTCGATGCCGACCGTGGCCGGCGCCGCGCCCGGCGGAGGCGCGTCGGCGGGTACGCCGAGCAGGCGTACCGCGGCCAGGACGTGCCCCGGCTCGATGGCGGACAGGCAGGGGTGGCCGGGCACCGGGCAGCGGGTGGCCCGGGTGTCCCGGCAGGGCGCGCCCGCGTCGCCCAGGCGGACGGCGGGCACCCGGTAGGGCCCCCACTGTCCGAACGGGACGGTGGGGGCGAAGAGGCTGACCACCGGTACGCCCAGCGCGGCGGCCAGGTGCGCCGGGCCGGTGTTGCCCACCACCAGTGCGGCGGCGCCGGTGAGCACGGCGGCGAGGTCGGCGAGGCCGGTCCGGCCGCCCAGGTCGATGCCGACGTCCCCGGCCACCCGGGCGGTCAGCTCCGTCTCGTCCGCTCCGCCGGTGACCGCCACCCGGTGTCCGGCCGCGGTGAGCACCCGGACGATCCGGGCGGCCAGCTCGGGCGGGCAGGCCCGGGTCGGCACCGCCGAGCCGGGGTGCAGCACCACGTAGCCGGGGCCGCCGAGGCGGGCCGGTGGGGGCGGCAGCCCGTCGGTGCGGACGCGCAGCGCCGGGTCGTCGGCGGCCGGGAGCGGAAAGCCGGCGGCCGCGGCCAGCGCCAGCGCCCGCTCCGGTTCAGGCAGCCCGTCGGGCACCCGGTGTCGCACGTCGAGCAGGGAGCCGGGGTAGTCGTCGCTGATGGCGCTGACCCGGGGCACCCCGGCCAGCCGCAGCAGCAGGGCGAGCGGGAGGGGTGACTGGTGGAAGGAGGTGAAGACCACCGCCTCGTCGGCCTGTACCGCGGCGAGCCGGTCGGTGAGCCGGCGGATGTCGTCCGGGTCGACCGGGGCCGGGTCGCCGTCGATCCACGGCAGCGGCCATTCGACGAGTTCGTCGACGCCGGGCAGCAGGGCGGCGGCGTCCCGGCCGCGCGGGCCGTGCAGCAGGACGACGCGCCGCGCGCCGGTGGCGACGGCGCGGATCGCCGGGCCGGTGACCAGCACGTCCCCGGCGGAGTCGGCGCGCACCACCAGCACCGTCCCGGTCCGCCGCGGTGCGGTGGGACGCAGCGCGGCCTGGCGGCGCAGGATCTCCTCGACGGCCGCCGGCAGGTCACGCGCGACGTGCGGGGCGGCGGCCACCTCCGCGGGCCGGGTCACCGGGGTCGGCACCAGCACGCCGGTGGCGCCGGCGGCCAGCGCGGCGGTCATGTCGCGGCCGATGTCGCCCACCACCACGCAACGGGCCGCCGTGGTGCCCACCGCCGCGGCCGCCCGGGTGACGAGACCGGGGGCGGGCTTGCGGCAGCCGCAGCCGTCCCCCTCGTCGTGCGGGCAGACCTGCCAGGTGTCGAACGGCCCCAGCAGCTCCTCGATCCGGGCGTGCACCGCCCGCAGCTGTCCGGCGGTGAACAACCCCTTCGCCAGCCCGGACTGGTTGGTCACCACCCCCAGGCGCAGCCCCGCGGCCCGCAACCGGTCCAGCGCCGCCCGCGCACCCGGCACCGGCCGCACCTTCTCCGGATCGCCGTTGTACGGCACGTCCTCGACCAACGTGCCGTCCCGGTCCAGCAGCACCGCGTCGAACAGGACCGGCCGGATCACGCCCCGGTCGACGGCCGGGTCGACCCGGCCTGACCTGCGCTGATCCGGCTCCAACTGGTCCCGTCGCACGGGCGGCGCGTTCCCGGAGCCCCGGGGAGTAAACATCATCTACCCGGCGCTACGGCTCGTCGCCGTCCGGGCCGCGCACAGGTCGCCGACGGGGCCTTACCCGCCGCCCCGGAGAAGCTAACGCGTTGCCCGCAGCGGCCGGTTAGCCACCGTCACCGCCGGGGTACTGCACGGCAGTGGCGATTGTGGAGAAGGTAATCGACGCCGAGCCGCAGCACGTCTTCGCCGTGCTCGCCGACGGGTGGACGTACAGCGACTGGGTGGTCGGCACCGTGCACGTGCGGGACGTCGACCACGACTGGCCGCGGGTGGGCACCCAGCTGCACCACAAGGCCGGGCCGTGGCCGTTCTCGCTGGAGGACTCCTCGACGGTGCTGGCCTGCGAGCCGCCGCACAAGCTCGTCGTCAAGGCCGGGCTCTGGCCGGCCGGTGAGGCGATCGTGGTGTTCACCCTGGAACCGGTCGGCGACGGCGCCACCCGCGTCCGCATCGGCGAGGACTTCGCGGCCGGGCCGCTGCGCTGGGTCCGCAACAAGCTCAACGACCTGGTCCTGCACCAGCGCAACAAGGAGACGTTGAGCCGGCTCTGCGACATCGCGGTGCGGCAGAAGGCGGATCAGCGCGAGCCGCGGTGAGAGGCGGGGAGCCTCGACGAGGCCCGACGGGGCACTGGCTACCCTTTGGGGGAAAACCGTCGGCAACCAGAGGATGTCCGTCATGATCGAACCCGTGGAGCTGCCCTCGCCGTGGCGGGAAGCACGCCTGACCGTCGTGGTCCCGACCTACAACGAGGCGGGCAACCTCCCGGTGCTGGTCGAGCGGCTCCTCTCCCTGCCGCTGCCCGGCCTGAAGGTGCTGGTGGCGGACGACAACTCCCCCGACGGCACCGGCGAGGTGGCCGACAAGCTGGCCATCGAGCACCCCGACCGGATCCAGGTCGTGCACCGCGCCGGCAAGGAGGGCCTGGGCCGGGCGTACGTCGACGGGATCGGCCGGGCGCTCGACGGCGGGGCCGACTACGTGGCGCAGATGGACGCCGACCTGTCCCACCCGCCGGAGGCGCTGCCCGGCATGCTCGGCGCGCTGCTCTCCACCCAGGCCGGCGTGGTGATCGGCTCCCGGTACGTCCCCGGTGGCGAGCTGGACGAGAACTGGCCGCTCTACCGCCGCGCGCTCAGCGGCTGGGCGAACCTCTACGTGCACACCCTGCTGCGGGTGCGCATCCGTGACCTCACCGCGGGCTTCAAGATCTGGCGGGCGGACGCGCTGCGCGACATCGGCCTGGAGCGGGTGCAGTCCAACGGGTACAGCTTCCAGGTCGAGATGCACTACCTCGCCACCAAGCTGGGGCACACCATCCTCGAGGTGCCGATCCGCTTCGAGGAGCGCCGCGACGGCGCCTCGAAGATGACCACCGCCACCAAGGTGGAGAGCGCCCTGATGCCGTTCAAGCTGCGGACCCGGCACCGCAACCTGGAGCGCTGACCGGTCCCTCCCCCGCCCGGCCGTCACGGGCAGTGCTGCCGTGGCAGCGTGCGCGATATGCCTGAGAGGCGTAGCTGCGTCCCTCAGGCATATCGCTCTGTCACACCTGACCCCCCGGGGCACTTCCCGTCGGCCGGGTCGCGGCCACGGGCCAGGTCAGCGGTAGACCGCACGGTGTGCGGCGCCGATCGCCCGGGCGTACAGGCCCCCGGTGAGGGCGCGGTTGCGGCTCAGCGCCGCCTGCGCCGCGTTCGCGCCGGGCGCGCCGTGCACCCCGCCGCCCGGGTTGGCCGAGGCGCTGGCCAGGTAGAGCCGGTCGACCGGGGTGTCCGGCCGGCCGAGCCCGGGCACCGGACGCAGGAAGAGCTGCTGGTACGCGGCGGCCGTGCCGCCGCCCACCGAGCCGCCGACCAGGCTCGGGTTGCGCTCCTCCAGGTCGGCCGGGCCGGCCACGAAGCGGCCCCGGACCAGGGCCTTGAAGCCGGGGGCGTAGCGCTCCAGCACCCCCTCCATCCGGTCCACGTGCGCGGCCACGTCCTCGGCCCGCCAGTTCCGCCGGAATGGCAGGTGGGTGTACGACCAGAGCGACTCCGTACCGGCCGGTGACCGGGTCGCGTCGGCGGTGGTCATCTGGCCGACCAGCAGGAACGGGTCCTCCGGCACGTCCCCGCAGGCCAGGTCCGCCGCGTAGCGGGTGAGCCCGTCGACGTCCGTGGCCAGGTGCACCGTGCCCGCCCCGGCGACCTGCGGGTTGGCCCACGGCATCGGCCCGTCCAGCGCCCAGTCGACCTTGACCGTCGACCCGTCCCAGCGGAAGTGGTCGAGGTCCTCGACCAGCCGGGGCGGCAGCCAGGCGGCGCCGACCAGGTCCAGGTAGAGCGTGGGCGCCGGCACGTCGGCCAGCACCGCGCGGCGGGCCCGCCAGGTGGCGCCGCCCTCGGTCCGTACGCCCATCGCCCGGCCCCGGGCCACCAGCACCCGGTCGACCCGGGCGGAGTAGGTGATCCGCCCACCCTTGGCGATCAGTCGCGCCACCAGCGCGTCGGTGATCCGCTGTGCGCCACCCAGCGGCACCGGCCAGCCGACCTCCTGCCCCAGCATGGCGAGCAGCCAGCCGTAGATGCCCGAGCCGGCGTCGTCCGGCGACAGGTCGGTGTGCAGGGCGCAGCTGGCCATCAGCGCCGGCGCGCCCTCGCCCCGGAACACCTCGTGCCCGAACTGCCGGCTGGGCAGCACCAGCCGGCGGGCCAGCCGCAGCGCCCCGGCGGTGCGGAGCCGGCCCAGCAGCTCCAGCCCGTCGCGGACCGGCGGGAAGGGGGTGAAGAGGGCGTTCACCAGGGGACGGGAGATGACCCGCCAGTCGTCGTACGTGTCGAGCCAGCGCTGCCCGTCGCCGGGCGCGAACTCCTCCATCGACGCGGCGCTGCGGTCGGGGTCGCGGTTGAGCACCGCCGCCCGGCCGTCCGGCAGCACGTGCGCCAGCACGTCGGGGGCGTGCGTCCAGGCCAGCCCGTGGGCGTCGAGGCGCAGCCGGCGCAGCACCGGCGAGGCGTACCCGAGGGGGTAGAAGGAGCTGTAGAGGTCGCTCAGGTAGCCGGGGGCGGTGACCTCGGCGGACCGCACCGCCCCGCCGGGGGCGCCGGTGGCCTCCAGGACCAGCACGTCCCAGCCCGCGTCGGCGAGCAGGTTGGCGGCCACCAGTCCGTTGTGCCCGGCGCCGACGACGACGGCGTCGGCGGTCTCCGTGCCGGTCGCGATCATCCGATCCGCCTACCCGGCCAGCAACCGGGCGAAACGCGTTTGCTCTGCCGGGACCGGGGCATCCACTGCCGCATGTACAGGGTTGAACAGCTCATCGGTGGAGTGTGGGGCGCGGGCGGCGCGGGCGGCGAACTGGTGGTGCACGATCCCGCCGACGGCACGCCGGTCAGCACCGTCCCGGTGGCGACGGCGGACGAGGTCGCCAAGGCGGTCGAGGCGGCCCGGGGCGCGGCGGCGGAGTGGGCGGCGACGGCCCCGGCGGAGCGGGCGGCGGCGCTGCACCGGGCCGCGGACGCGCTGGCCGGGGCGGCCGACGAACTGGCCGCGGCGACGACGGCGGAGATGGGCAAGCCGCTCGGCGACGCCCGGGGCGGCGTGGAGGCGGGCATCGGCACGTTGCGACAGTACGCCGAGCTGGCCCCGGTGCGGGGCGGGCGGACGCTGCACGGCAGCGTGGACGCGATCGACTTCATGGCGCCGGAGCCGCGCGGGGTGGTGGCCGCCATCACCCCGTGGAACGACCCGGTGGCGGTCTCCTGCGGCCTGCTCGGCGCGGCCCTGGTCACCGGCAACGTGGTGCTGTACAAGCCGAGCGAGCGGACCCCGGCCACCGGCTGGCTGCTGGCCCGGATCCTCGACGGGGTGCTGCCCGCCGGGGTGCTCACCCTGCTGACCGGCGGTGGCGAGGTGGGCGCGGCGCTGGCCGCGCAGGAGGTGGACGTGGTGGCCCATGTGGGCTCCACCGCCACCGGCCGGGCCATCGCGGCGGCGTGCGCCCGGACCGGCGCGAAGGCGCTGCTGGAGAACGGCGGCAGCGACCCGCTGATCGTCGACGCCGGGGTGGACCCGGTCTGGGCGGCCGGGCAGGCGGCGATCGGCGCGTTCGCCAACGCCGGGCAGATCTGCGTCGCGGTGGAGCGGATCTACGTGCACCGGGACGTGGCGGAGGACTTCGCCGACGCGCTGGTCGACCGGGCGCAGGCCCTGCGGGTCGGCCCGGGCCGGCATCCGAAGACCGAGCTGGGGCCGCTGGTGGACCGGCGGCACCGCGACCACGTGCACGGCCAGGTGACCGCGGCGGTGGCCGAGGGGGCGACGCTGCGGACCGGTGGTGTGCTGCCGGAGGGGCCGGGGGCGTTCTATCCGGCGACGGTGGTGACCGGCTGCCGGCACGAGATGACGCTGGTCCGCGAGGAGACCTTCGGGCCGGTGGCGCCCGTGGTGGTGGTGGACTCGTTCAGCGAGGCGTTGCGCTGCGCGGCCGACTCGCCGTACGGGCTGGCCGGCACGGTGCTCACCGCGTCGATGAGCCACGCGCAGCGGGCCTGGCGGGAACTGCCGGTGGGCACCGTCAAGGTCAACGCGGTGTTCGGCGGCGCACCGGGCGGTGCCGCGCAGCCGCGCCGCGGCAGCGGACAGGGCTTCGGGTACGGCCCGGAGCTGCTCGACGAGTTCAGCACCGTCAAGACGGTGCACATCGAGGCGCCGGGCGGCGGCCACTGGTGAGCGGTGACGCGGGAGCCCGGGACCGTGCGGTCCCGGGCTCCCGTGCGTCGTACCCCCGGCTCAACGACCGCCGCGGGCCTTGGACCTCTCGCGGGCCTGCGCGGTCTGCCGGGCGTTGGCCTTCTCGATCGCCTTGACCAGTTCCGGCTTGGTCATCCGGGACCGGCCCGGCACGTCCAACTTCTTGGCCACGTCCATCAGGTGGTCCTTGGTGGCGTTGGCGTCCACGCCGCTCGCCGTGGGGGCCCGCCGGGCCGGTCCGCCGCCCTGCGCCTGCCGGTCGCTGGGTCCCTTGCGTCCCTTCGGCTCCCAGTGGTCGCCCACCTTCTCGAACTCGTGCTTGACGGCGGCGAACGCGGTGCGGTGCGCCCGCTCCCCCTCGCCGTAGGTGTCCACCGCCGAGTCGTGCGTCTTCTCCCAGGTGCGCTGCGCCTTCTCCGGGGAGCGCCGCAGCGTGCTGGGCAGTACCTCGCGCCCGGGCATCTCGTCCTCCTCCGCGTCGGTGTGCTCCGCATGAACGGTTCCCGGGGACCCCAGCGGCAAACTCGCCCGCCGGGTTTGTCGATTTCCGGCACCGGGTACCGGCGGGGCCAGCGAGTGCCGGTTGATCCGGCGGGGCCGGGGCGACAGGAGCGGGACATGGCAGCGACGACGGAGCCGACCGCGGTCGCCGACGGCCGGGAGGGGCTGCGGGTCCCCGCCCGGGTACGGCAGCTGCGCTGGTCCACCTGGCGCGGGGCGCTGGTGCGCAGCGGGCGCAACTTCATCAAGGACAACTGCGCGGACTGGGCGGCGGCGCTGACCTACTACGGCGTGCTCGCCCTCTTCCCGGCGACCGTGGTGGTGGTCGCCCTCGTCGGCCTGGTCTCCGACGGCGAGCGCACCGTCGACACGGTGCTGGACCTGGCCCGGGACCTCGGCGCCGGCTCGGTGGTCGCCGACGACGGCTTCGTGTCGGTGGTGCGCACCGTGGTCGACCAGCAGAGCGGGGCGAAGGTGCTGCTCAGCTTCGGTCTGCTCGGCGCGCTCTGGTCGGCGTCCGGGTTCATCGGGGCGTTCACCCGGGCCTCCAACGCGATCTACGGGGTCGAGGAGGGACGGCCGTTCTACCGGCTGCGTCCGCTGCAGATCGGCCTGGCGGCCCTGTCGCTGATCCTGCTGGCCGTGGTGGCGCTCGGCCTGATCGTCAGCGGGCCGGTGACCGACGCGGTGGGCAACCTGGTGGGTGCCGGCGGGCTGGCCCGCACGGTGTGGAGCATCGCCAAGTGGCCGGTGCTGGCGCTGGTGATGATGACGCTGCTCTCCCTGCTGTTCTGGATCGCCCCGAACGTGCAGCAGCCGCGGTTCCGCTGGCTGACCCCGGGCGGGGCGGTGGCCCTCTTCTCCTGGATCGTCGCCTCCGCCGGTTTCGGCCTGTACGTCGCCAACTTCGGCTCCTACGACGTCACGTACGGCAGCCTGGGCGCGGTCATCGCCTTCCTGGTCTGGCTCTACCTGTCCAACTGCGCGCTGATGTTCGGCGTACAGATCAACGCCGAGCTGCAGCGGGGCCGGGTGCTCCAGGCCGGTGCGGAGGACCCGGGCGAGCCGGTCCTGCCGCCGAAGGCCCCTGCCGATTCGTGACCGCGTGCCGGGTTCGGCGTTTCCCCCGGGCCGCGAGGGGTAGCACACAGGGCATGGAACGTGGCAGCAGCAAGCACGGACCGAGGATCGACGAGCAGATGAGCCAGGAGGTCGCCGGCCTGCTCCAGGGGCCGGGTACCGGGGGCTCGCGCGCCGAGGAGTTCCGCCAGCCCGAGCCGGCCGGCGAGGACCAGCCGGAGGCCACCACCGCGCCCGCGGGTGAGCTGCGCACCGGCGCCCCGAAGGGCATGAGCTCGCGGGACGTGGAGGAGCGCAGCCGCCTGGGGCGCTTCATCACGATGACCGCCCTGCCCGGCAACCGTGAGGCGCTGATCGCGAACGCCCGCGAGAACGAGGCGCCCGCCGACCTCATCGCCGCGCTGGAGCGGCTGCCCGACGGTACGCGGTACCGCACGATCTCCGAGGTGTGGGCCGCACTGGGCAACAAGAACGAAACGACGCGCTGGTGACCGGATCGGCCCATGATCCGGACGCGCACCAGCGGCCAGAGGAGGAATCGTCATGAGCGGCGTTACCGAGCACGTGGACGTCTCCGTCCCGATCCGCACCGCGTACGACCAGTGGACCCAGTTCGAGGAGTTCCCCCACTTCATGGAGGGGGTGCAGGAGGTCCGGCAGCTGTCGGACACGATGACCCACTGGACCGTCGAGATCGCCGGGGTCAAGCGTGAGTTCGACGCCGAGATCACCGAGCAGCTCCCCGACGAGCGGGTGGCGTGGAAGTCGACCGGCGGTACCCAGCAGGCCGGTGTGGTCACCTTCCACCGGCTCGACGCGGGCAAGACCCGGGTCACCCTGCAGATGGACTTCGAGCCGCACGGCGTGGTCGAGAAGGCCGGCGACAAGCTGGGCGTGGTCGACCGGCGCGCCAAGGGTGACCTGGAGCGCTTCAAGCAGTTCATCGAGCGCCGCGGTCAGGAGACCGGCGCCTGGCGGGGCAAGGTGGACCGCCCGCAGCCGTGACCCGTCCCCCCGCAACTCACGCATTCTGATGGCCGCCGGTGATCCGGCGGCCATCGCCGCGTCCGGGCCCCGGCCTCGCCGGCCGTTTGCGATCATCCGCGCCGGGTACGGCAGGGGGATGACGGAGAACGACGACAGGGTGTGGCGGGACGAGCAGAAGACCCCGCTGGAGGCACTGGACCGGGCGATCGCCCGGTCGACCATCGACGGACAGGCCGACGACGTGACCGGCCACGACGCCGGCGAGGAGGCCGCCTTCGGGCACGGCCCCGAGGCGGTCGACCGGGGCGCCGGGCCGGAGGCCGAGCGGCGGGAGATGACCGACTCGGAGCGCGCGTACCGGCCCTCCACCACCGGCCGGACCGGCCCCGACACCCTCTGAGCCGCGCAACGCCCCGGGCGGGTGCGCCCGGGGCGGGCCCGTCCGGCCCCGCCCGCCGAGCGGCGGGGGCGGCTCACCGCGGGCCGGCCACCGGCCCGCGCCTGGCGAGGGCGTACAGGAACAACAGCAGCACCGCCAGGACGGTCAGCGCCGGCCCCAGCAGCGCCACCGAGGTGTGGCCGAACAACACCCCGAGCCCGCCGGGGATCAGCGCCCCGCCGAGCCCGGCGGCGGCGGCGATCTGGACGCCGATCGCGCGGTCCGCGTGCGCCGCGCCGACCCGCTCTGCGGTGGTGAGGGTGAGCAGCGGGAACACCGGCGCGGCGGCGAAGCCCACCAGGAACAGACCGGCCACGGTCACCCAGGCCGGGCCGGGCAGCGCGATGAGCAGGGCGCCGGCGGCCATGCCGAGCAGGCTCCCCCACAGGATCCGGCCGGCGCCCAGCCGCTCGGCGACCACGCCCTGCACCACCCGCCCCACGAAGAGACTCCCCCAGTACCCGGAGACAACCAGGCCCGCGGTGCCCGCCGCCAGCCCACGCCCCTCGGTGAGCAGCAGGAACGCCCAGAGCCCGGCGGTGATCTCGATCGCCACGTAGACCCCGAAGGCGAGCGCGCCCAGCCACACCGCGGGCAGCCGCAGCGTCTCGCGTACCGGCACCGGCCCGGCGGCGACCGCGACGGGCCCGGCGGCGTACGCCGGCCGGTTCCGCCACGCCCGTACGGTCAGCGCGAAGGCGACGGCCAGGGCGACCTGCGCCACGGCGACGAGCCCGTAGCCCCAGCGCCAGCTCAGCCCGGTGCCGAGCACGGCGGTCATGATCAGCGGGCCGATCGCCACGCCGAGGCCGAAGAAGGCGTGCAGCCAGGTCATGTGCCGCGGCCCGAACGCCCCGGCCGCGTACGCGTTCAGCCCGGAGTCGATGGCGCCCGAGCCGACTCCGAGGACCATCGCGCAACCGATCATCAGGGCCAGGTACGGGGTGGCGGCGTACCCGGTGAGCGCCAGGCCGGCCAGCGCGGTGCTGCCGGCCAGCAGCCAGCCGACGCCGAGTCGGGCGAGGGTGAAGCCGGCGAGCAGGCTGGAGGCGAGATAGCCGACGGTGCCCGCGGCGAGCACCAGGCCGACCGCCTCCGTGGGTACGCCGAGGTCCGTCCGGATCGACGGCCAGCCGACCCCGATCAGCCCGTCGGGCAGGCCGAGGCTGACGAAGGCGAGGTAGGCGAGCAGGAGCAGGGCGGCGCGGGGCGGGGTGGCGGACACGGGCGCACATCATGCCGGATCCACCGAGAACACTACGACGCGGCGGTGACTTCCTCCGAACCGGTAAAAAGCAACGCCCGGACGGGCAGAAATGCGGACAGGCCATCCAGAATCGGCCGATCGGGTGACGGCAATCCGGGGGCCTCGCGTCAGACTTTCGGGATGCAACAGGGCTCCGGCTTCCTCACCCCACGTCAGCGGCGTCTCGCCTGGCTCGGCTTCCTGCTCGCCGCGCTCCAGGCCCCGGTCTCGGCCAAGCTGGTCGCCGACGACTCCTGGCTGTTCAGCCTCTGCGTCGCGCTCATGGTGGCCACCGTCATCATCGCCGACGACACGGCCCGTCGCCGTCCGGCCGACGCGCCGACGGCCGACTAGCCGTCGCTGTCCGGGCGCGCCTCGTGCCCGGGGTGGCCCGGGGTGCGGCGCCGCTCCTTCATCTCCGCCTCGTAGAGGTGGCGACGGCCGTCCACCAGCTGATCCCGGGCGGCGCGGTCCAGCTTGCGGAAGATCGCGTAGTAGTTGTCGTCGAAGTCCTCGACGATCTGGAACGTCCAGCGCCCGGCGATCACGTTGCGGCCGAGCAGCTCGGTGCGGACCCGCTCCGCGATGTCGTCGTGGCCGGCCGCCCGGAACTGCGCGACCGCGTCGTCGAGCATCAGGTCGGCGTGGCCGATCAACTGGTGCAGCGAGTAGAGGTGCCCGCGCGCCCGCTCCACCGTCTCCAGCGCCTCGCTGAGCTTGCCCAGCGCGGCCACCGTGTCGTCGGTCACCCCGTCCGGCCGGCGGTGCTGCCGGTCCGGGCCGTCCGCGTGCTGTCCCATCCGTGCCTCCATCGTGCCGGCAGCGCCCGTTCGCGCCCGGTTCTCCTTCTGCCCACGCTCCGCCGGGTCAATCCCCGCGGAGGAGGGCCGCCGACCGGAGGAGGACCCGGAACCGGCCGAGCGGCCGAGGCCGCCGGGGCCGCCGGGTGGCTAACCTCGGTCACCATGCGTGTGCCGTACCCCCAGGTAGCGACCCGGACCGCCGCGAGCGCGGCACGGTCCGCCCTCGCCCTGCTCAGCACCTCGGTCGGCGCCTCCGGCCTGGCCGCGGCCGCCGCCAACCCCGGCCTGCTCGCGGCGGTCGACCAGCACGCGGCGGCGGTCCGGGACAGCCTCGACGGCGACCGGCACCCGCTGACCCCGGCGGCCCTGGTCGGGTACGCCGACGGCCTGCGGGCCGCGGCGCTGGAGCACGGTCTGGTCCCGCCCACCGGCGCGGTCGACTGGAGCGAGCCGGACTGGCTCAGCATCCGCCTGCTGGCGATCTGCGCGCTGGCCCGCACGCTCGACCCGCGGCACCTCGAAGCTGCCTGACCCGCTCCGGACACGACGGAGGGGCGTCCGCGCCACGCACGGACCCCCTCCACCGGTACGCCGCCGACTCAGGTCCCCGGACGACGGAACTGCTGGGTCTCCTCGCCCACGTTGCCGCCCTGCCCCCGGCTCCCGGCCATCGGGTGGACCCCCTCCTGGGGCCGCGGCGCGGCCTGGCCGCCCCGGTCCGCCATCTGCCGGTTCATGTCGCCCCGCCCGGCCGCCTGCGCCTGACGGTGCTCCTGGATGGCCCGCGACTCCTCGGCCGCCCGGTCCAACCAGCGGTCCCAGCGGCTCTGCATCGGCTTCACCAGACCACCGCCGACCCCGACCACGATGATGCCGGCGACGGTGGCGAGCACCGTGATCAGCACCGGCGTGGTCACCGTGGTGGCGATGCCCACCTGGTTCAGCGCGGCGATGACGCCCAGCGCCAGGATGAAGATCGCGGTCAGGTCGCCCAGGATCCTGCCGTACGACAGGCCCCCCAGCGCCCCGGTGACCAGGTCCCGGACCGCGTTGGCGATCGCGGCCGCCACGACCACGATGACGATCGCCACGAACGCGCGCGGCAGCCACGCCACCACGCCCCGGATCAGGTCGCTGATCGCGTTCGGTCCCCATACCCCGAAGGCGAACTGCAGGGTGAACAGCAGGACCGCGTAGTACGCGAGCTTCGCCAGGATGTCACTGGCGTCGTACTTGGTGCGTTCAAGTGCGCGTTTGATGCCGCCCCGTTCGACCGCGCGGTCGAACCCCACCCGTTCCAGTACGGTGTCCACGATTTTGAGTACCGCTCGGGCGATGATCCAGCCCACCACGAGGATCGCGATGAACGCGATCGCCCTCGGGATGAAGAGCAGCACCGACCTCCACATGTCGCCCAGAGCGTCGCCGATGTCGGCCTGCCTGACCGCAAGGGTTTCCGGCATGATGTCCCTCCTGTCGCATGGACTGCGCCGGGCGGATACCCGGTCGCCTCCGCAGCACGCCGCGACACCCGGGATCAATTTCCCGACATGTCCGCCGAAAGGGCTCGCGAGCTGCCCTAACACCACCGGCGACGGACCCTGCGGGGCGGCCGGGGGGCATGATCGGAACTCCGGCGCAACGCTCCGGCTAGGCTGCGTGACATGCCAGGCACGGTCGGGCGAGTCCCCACGCCACCGCCCGCCGCCCCCGGACCGGCCCCGGTCGCGCAGGTGGCGGCGGCCGTGCTCGCCCACCCCTGGGCGAACACCCCGCTCGGGCCGCCCCAGCAGTGGGACCCGGCGGTGCGCGCGCTCGTGGACGTCATCCTCGCCTCGCCGGTGCCGATGGCGCTCTACTACGGCGACGGGTTCGTCCTGCTCTACAACCAGGGCTACGCCGAACTGATTGGCGACCGGCACCCGGCGGCCCTCGGCCGGCCCGCCCCCGAGGTGTTCGCGGACCTGTGGCACCTGCCGGGGGTCGGTGACGTGATCGAGCGGGCGTACCGGCGCGGTGAGTCGTTCCTCCAGCGGGAGTCGGTGCTCCCGGCCGACCAGCACCTGGCGACCACCGGCGACCACGCGGTCTTCACCCGCGGCAACTCGCCCGTGCGCGACAGCACCGGCCGGATCGTCGGCGTGCTCACCGTCGCCGCCCAGACCACGCAGCTCACCCAGCAGTTGCAGAGCCTCAGCGACTTCGCCGCCGCCCTCTCCGGCACGCTCACCCTCGACGACGTGGCCCGGGTGACCCTGCGCTACGCGCTGGGCTCCTTCGACGCCGACCGGGTGACCTTCGCGGTCGACGACGGCCCGGGCTGGCGGATCGTCCGGCGCATCCGCGGCGAACTGCTCGACGAGGCCGACGAGCGGCTGCCCCCGCTGTGGCGACCCGTTCCCGCCGACTCCCCCGATCCCGTCGTGGTGACCGCCCGCAGCGGGGTGCCGTACTTCGTCGGCGACGGCCAACCGCTGCGGGCGAGCGCGGTGGACCGGCACGACCAGAAGATCCGCGCGCTGGCCGCGCTGCCGCTGCGCTCCTCGGTGATCCGGGGCGGGCTCGCGGTCGGCTACCAGCGCCCGCACGGCTGGTCCGCCGCGGAGCGGGCGCTGCTGGCCGCCTCGGCGGAGCTGGTCGGTCAGGCGGCCGAGCGGGCCCGCCGGTTCGAGACCCAGCACGGCACCGCCCAGCTGCTGCAACGCAGCATGCTGCCGGAGCGGCTGCCGGCGCTGCCCCGGCTGCGCATCGCCGCCCGGTACGACCCCGGCGTCGACGGCAACGCCGCCGGCGGCGACTTCTACGACGCCTTCCTGCTGCCCACCGGCGACCTGGGCGTGGTCCTCGGCGACGTCGCCGGCCACGACGTGCAGGCGGCGGCCCGGATGGGGCAGGTACGGGCGGCGCTGCGCGCGCTCGCGCTGTCCGACCCTCGCCCGGACGCCGTCCTGGCCGGGCTGGACCGGCTGGTGGCCAGCCTCGGCACCGAGACCGGCACCCAGGAGCTCTTCGTCACGGTGGTCTTCGGCGTGGTGAACGCCGACCGGGGCGAGATCACGCTGGCCAGCGCCGGGCATCCGCCGCCGCTGGTCCGCCGCTGCCACCCCGACGGCTCGGTGACGACCACCTTCGTCGAGCTGCCGACAGGCGCCCCGCTGGGGCTGGGGTGCCGGCCGCGTACCGCGACCGTGCCGTTCCAGCCCGGGGACACCCTGCTGCTGTACAGCGACGGGGTGGTCGAGCGGCGTCGGCAGAGCCTCACCGCGGGCCTGGACCGGCTGGCCGCGGCGGTGGCCGACGCGGCCAGCGGGGACCCGCGGGCGGTCTGCGCGGTGGCCACCGGCGCGGTGCACGGGGCGACGGAGGACGACGTGGCGGTGCTGGCGGTGGAGCACGCGCTGAAGCCGAGCCGCTCGGCGAGCATGGAGATGCCGGCCGAGCCGACCGCGCCGAGCCGGGTGCGGCACTGGATGACCGCGCAGCTGACCGACTGGCGGGTACCGGAGGCGGTGGTCGGCGCGGCGGTGCTGTGCACCAGCGAGCTGACCACCAACGCGCTGCTGCACGCCGGCACGGCCGCCCGGGTGGAGATCGACCTGAGCCCGGAGCGCCTGCTGGTGTCGGTCGCCGACTCCGGCACCCGGGGCACCGTGACCCGGGCGCAGACCGACACGTTGAGCAGCCGGGGCCGGGGTCTCGGGCTGATCGAGCAGCTCTCCGACGCCTGGGGCACCGATCCCACGGTCCGTGGTTCCACGGTCTGGTTCGAGATCCTCATCCCGTCGGGATGAGCACGGGCGTCAGCGGCGCCCGAGCGGGGTAGGAGGACGCCCATGAGCGCAGAGACTCCCTCCGGCGTCCTCTTCGACGTCGACGGCACCCTGGTCGACACCACCTACCTGCACACGGTGAGCTGGTGGGAGGCGCTGCGGCAGGCCGACCACCGGGTGCCGATGGCGGAGATCCACCGGTCCATCGGGATGGGTTCGGACAAGCTCCTGGACCACCTGCTCGGCCCCGAACGCGACCGGGACGCCGACGGCAAGCTGCGCGACGCCCACGACAGCCTCTTCGCCGAGTACTGGGAGCGGCTCGTCCCGCTGCCCGGCGCGGCGGAGCTGCTGCGCGCCTGCGCCGCCCGGGGCCTGCGGGTGGTGCTCGCCACCTCCGCCGCCGAGCACGAGGTCGCGGCGCTGCGCGCGGCGCTGGACGCCGACGACGTGGTCGACACCGTCACCTCCTCGGCCGACGCGAAACAGAGCAAGCCGGCCCCGGACATCCTGGTCGCCGCCCTGGAGCAGTCCGGCCTGGACGCCCGACGGGTGGTCTTCGTCGGCGACTCGGTCTGGGACGTCGCCGCGGCCGGCAAGCTCGACATCCCCTGCATCGGGCTGACCTGCGGCGGCACCAGCCGGGGCGAGCTGGCCGGGGCGGGCGCGGTCGCCGTGTACGACGACCCGACGGCGCTGCTGGCCGCACTGGCCGACTCCCCCCTCGTCACGCCGAGGCGTACGTCACCGCGGGACAAGGCGGACACCGAGGCTTAACCCCTCGGCCGACGGGGCACAGTCCCCACCTCGCACGTGGGCGCGGGCGAGATGGGAGAGGTGGTGCCGTGGAACCGGTCGATGTCGCGTTCGCGCTGGTGGGCGTGGGCGCCCTGCTGGCCGGGGTCCTGCCCAGGCTGCTGGAGCGCCGCCCGCTGTCCATGCCGATCGCGTTCCTCGGCCTGGGCATGCTGGTCTTCCTGCTGCCCACCGGGCTGCCGTCGCCGGACCCGCTGGCCCACCCCGACCTGACCACCCACCTCACCGAGATCGGGGTGATCGTCGCCCTGATGGGCGCCGGCCTCAAGATCGACCGGCCGTTGAGCTGGCGGCGGTGGTCGTCCACCTGGCGGCTGCTGGCGATCGCGATGCCGGTGTGCATCGCGGCGGTGGCGCTGCTGGGCTGGTGGTGGGCCGGCCTGGTGCCGGCCGCGGCGCTGCTGCTCGGGGCGGCGCTGGCCCCGACCGACCCGGTGCTCGCCGCCGACGTGCAGGTGGGCGAGCCCACCGACGTGGAGGACTCCGAGGACGAGGTCCGCTTCGCCCTCACCTCCGAGGCCGGCCTGAACGACGGGCTGGCCTTCCCCTTCGTGTACGCGGCCATCGCCATCGCCACCACCAGCCTCGCCCCGGCCCAGTGGTTCGGCGAGTGGTTCACCGTCGACGTGCTCTACAAGCTCGCCGTCGGGGTCGGCGGCGGGCTGCTCGTCGGCTGGCTGCTGGGCAAGCTGTTCTTCCGCGCCCCCAGCGAGCTGCGGCTGGCCCGGCACGCCGAGGGCTTCCTCGCCCTGGCCGCCACCTTCCTGGCGTACGGGCTGGTGGAGGTGGTCGGCGGGTACGGCTTCCTGGCCGTCTTCGTCGCCGCGCGGGCGATCCGGGCGGCCGAACGCACCCACGAGTTCCACTCGGTGCTGCACGACTTCGCCGAGCAGATCGAGCGGCTGCTGACGGTCATGCTGCTGCTGCTCTTCGGCGGCGCGGTGATCGGCGGCCTGCTGGGCCCGCTGACCTGGCCGGCGGCGGCGGTCGGGCTGGCCCTGGTCTTCGTGGTCCGGCCGCTGGTCGGCTGGCTGTCGCTGCGGGGCGCGCCGGGGCGCCCGGCCGAGCACTGGGTGATCTCGTTCTTCGGCATCCGCGGTGTCGGCTCGTTCTACTACGTGGCGTACGCCACCACCAAGACCGACTTCCCCCAGGCCGAACTGATCTGGGCGACCGTCGGGTTGGTGGTGGTCGTCTCGGTGGTGGTGCACGGCATCGCCGCCACCCCGGTCATGCAGCTGCTGGACCGGGCGGGCGAGCGCACCGAGCAGCCGTCAGAGCGGAGCGAGCCCGCGCTCGACGGCGTCCGGGGCTGAGCGCGGGGCGGGCAGCACGGCCGGCACCGGCAGGTCCATCTGCACCCGGACGGTGCTGCCCCCGTCCACCACCCGGATGTCGACCAGGTCGCAGAGCTGCTGCACCAGCAGCAGTCCGCGGCCCCGCTCGGCCGATGTCGGGGCCGGGAGCCGGCCGGCGAGCGGGTCGGCGATCACCCCGTCGCCGCTGACCTCGCAGACCAGCTCGTCCGGCGCCGCCACCCACCAGCGCACCGTCGCGGGCCCACCGGCATGGGTGATCACGTTGGCGGCCAGCTCGGTGACCGCGATCCGGAGGTCGTCGACGCGGTCGGAGGGCAGTCCGGCGGCCACGGCGGTGGCGGCCACGGCGGCCCGCAGCGCGGCCAGGTCGGCGGCCTCCACCCGGCGCGTCGCCGCGTCGGCCGGGGGCGGGGGCAGCGCCTGGGCGCAGCCGGCCAGCACCTTGTCCGGGTGCTGGTAGCCGGCGCTGGGCCGGGTCACCGCCCCGAGCCGCACGACGGGATGGGTCCGGCCCACGTCGGCGAGGGCGTCGGCGGGCAGCCGGGACCGGTCGAAGAGGCAGAGCGCGCTCAGCGGGTACGCCCCGAGCGCCAGGTTGATCATCGCCTCGTGCTCGACGCAGTGCCGGTACGCCGCCGGCCGCCGGCCCGGCCAGAGCGACTCCCCCACGATCCGCAGCCGACGGCCGGGGAACCGGTGCACGAACTCGCGCAGGGCGGTGGGGATGATCGCCGCCGGGTTGCGCCCGATCGCGCTCATGTCGGCGAGGGTCACCCCGGCGGGCGCGCCGAGGACGGCCCCGACCTGGGTGAGGCGGTGGGCGGGCACGGCGACCAGGACCGGCTCGTCGGCGGCCCGGCCGGCGGCAACGAAGGCGCGGATCGCGTCGAGGTAGTCGTGGTCGTCGGCGTAGAGCAGCGCGTCATGGCGCAGGCCGTGGCCGGTCACGCCGCCCCCCGCCGTCCGGAATCCCCGTCCACGTCGCGCACACCTCCCCGCACGGACGATACGCCCACCGCCGGGAGCCGGTGCGCGCACCGGTACCGGTCAACCACGAACGGCGAGCACCCGCTCGGCCAGGGCGCGCCCCAGGTCCCGCCCGGAGCGCCAGGCGCTCTGCACCCGGGGCCGGCCGAACGCGTCCCCGGCCAGCCCGACGCCGTCGTCGTCGAGGTGGTACGTCCCGTCCCCGGCGGAGGTCGGACGGGCGTACGTCCAGCGGTGCACGTGCACCAGCTCGGCCGGCTCGGGCAGCCCGAGCAGGTCCCGGACCGCCTCCTCGACGGCCGGCCCGGCGGCGTTCGGCTGCGCCAGGTGACCGGCGGCGAACTCCGGCGTGGTGTGCGCGACGAGGACCGGGGCGGCGTCGCCGCGCCGGTCGCCGTCGTCGCAGACCAACGCGAGCAGCGGGTGGTCGTTGACGAAGGCGCCGCGGAAGTCCGGCCAGCGGCGGCTCGGAAAGCGCAGCACCGCGCTCAGCGTCGGCGCCCAGCGCTGGTCCAGTGCGGCGCGGCCGGCGTGGGCCAGCGCCGGGTCGAGCAGCAGCGCCGCCTGGGGGCCGGGCATGCACAGCGCCACCGCGGCGCACCCGGCTCCGTCCACCGTCGGGCCCGGCTGCACCGTCATGACCGGCCGGTCCACGGTCACCGGCAGGTCCCGGGCCAGCTCCTCGACCAGCGAGCGCAGGCCGCGCGGGGCGGACCAGCGCATCGGGCCGGTCACCTCGCGCCGGCCGTCCGGGCCGTACGCCACGAAGGTGTCGGTCCACTCCCGGGCCAGCCCGGCGGCCCGCCACCGGTGCACCACCTCGGTGAAGTCGGGGTCGTCGACGGTGAAGTACGCGGCGCCGGTGTCGGCGGGGCGGCCGTCGAAGCGCCGGCTGGCCATCCGCCCGCCCGCCACCCGGCCGCGTTCCCGGATCTGCACGGCGACGCCCGCCCGGACCAGCTCCCCCGCGCACGCCACGCCGGCGATGCCGGCTCCCACCACGATCACGCCCGAGTCCACCGGATGATCGTATGTGCCGTGGCGGGGGGCGGCATGAAGGACCGGGAGCCTGGGTAGGGGTACACCTGTTCGAAGAAAGGGGACATCATGGCCGACCGCAACAGGCAGCAGCCCGACCCACGGGGCGCGATCAAGGACCCGGAGGACTGGGTGACCGGCGAGGAGCCGCCGACCGCCGCCCAGGAGTCGTACCTGCACACGCTGGCCCGGGAGGCCGGCGAGGAGGTGCCGGACGACCTGACCAAGGCCGAGGCGTCGCGGCGGATCGACGAGTTGCAGGAGGAGACCGGCCGGGGCCGGTGACCCTCAGCGCGGGGGCAGGCGGTGCAGCTCGACCTCGTCGAGCCGCCCCGCCGCCACCCGGGCGGTCAGGTAGGTGGCGTACGGCTGGGACCGCCGGTCGGTGGGTGAGCCGGGGTTGAGCAGCCGCAGCCCGCCCGGGGCGACGCTGTCCCACGGGATGTGCGAGTGGCCGAAGATCAGCAGGTCGCGGTCGGGGAATCGGGCCGCGCAGCGCTCCTCCCGCCGGGTCTTCGGGCCGGTCTCGTGCACCACCGCCACCCGCAGGCCGTCGAGCTCGACCCGGGCCACCTCGGGCAGCCGGGCCCGCAGCTCCGGGCCGTCGTTGTTGCCGTACACACCGACCAGCCGGCGGGCCCGGGCGGTGAGCGCGTCCAGCAGCGCCACGTCGACCCAGTCTCCGGCGTGCACCACCATGTCGGCGGCCTCGACCGCCGCCCAGACGGGCGCGGGCAGGTCGCGCGCCCGCTTCGGTACGTGGGTGTCGGCGAGGATGACCAGGCGCATCCGGCCATTGTCCGCCCGCCGTCGGCTCCGCACCACGCGTCCGGCCGGTCCACGCCGAGCCGGGATGTCCACCTTCGGCACCCCGCTGGACACCGACCGTCGAGGAGCCTCGGTCGACCCGGCGGGCGACGCCACCGCCGCGCGGCTGCGTCGCGCCGCCGGCTGACCGGCGCGGGGCGCGATCAGGCGCCCTGGCCCTGGTTCTGCATGAGCCCGCCGTCCATGAAGTAGGTCGAGCCGGTGACGTAGTCGGCGTCGTCGCTGGCCAGGAAGACCGCCAGCTTCGCGATCTCCTCGGGCTGCGCGGCCCGCTTCCACGGAATCGACTGCACCTGTTCCTCCAGGTACTGCGGGTCGTCGATGGCCCGCTGGTTGAACGGGGTCAGCACCATCCCGGGCCCGATGTTGTTGACGTTCATGTGCATCGGGGCGACCTCCAGGGCGAGGCTCTTGGCGAACTCCAGCATCGCGCCCTTGCTGGTGTCGTAGTCCGCCCCGCCGGCCCGGGCCACCTCCTGGTGGATCGAGGTGATGTTGATGATCCGCCCGCGCCCGCCCTCGTCACGACGGTGCTGCACGAACCGCCGGGAGCAGAAGAACGTCCCGTAGACGTTCGTCCGGATCGCCCGGTCCCACGTCTCGGTGTCCAGATCCGCGACCGGGATGCCCGAGGCGTCCACCCCGGCGTTGTTCATCAGGATGTCCAACCTGCCGAACGCCGTCAGCGCCTCGTCGAACATCGCCTCCACCTGGTGCTCCACGCTGATGTCGCCCTGCACCACCACCGCCCGCCGGCCCGCCTTCTCCACCTGCGCCCTGGTGTGGTCGGCCCCGGCGTGGTCGTGCAGGTAGTGCACCACCACGTCGGCGCCCTCCCGGCCGAACTCGATCGCGGTGGCCTGCCCGATCCCCGAGTCCGAACCCGTGATCAGCGCCGTCATCCCCTCGAGACGTCCCGCCATCAGCCTGCTCCCTCCGTGGTCCCGCACCGGCCGGCACGGGCTGTCGGTCACCTTGCGTGGCCCCGTCGGGCCGCTCGTCTGCGGCGGTGTCACGGTCGTCGAGCAGCCGCCCGCGCACCGACGGCCCGTGGAACCGGGCGGGGCACCACCGGCCGGCCGAGCCGGCCCGGTCCACCGGTGCGGCGGTGCGGCCGTCGGCCGGCACACCGTGGTCACCGCGTCGTCCGCGCTGCACGCCGGTGCCTACCCGGGGCCGGGAAGCAGCATTCCTCGACGCGGGCGGCGGTTGGGCGTTACCGGTGGGGACCCTCGGGAAGACGGGTGGCCGACGAAGGAGGCAGCGATGACCAGACCCTCGAACCCGAGCGCGGCCTGGCGTCCCGGGACGGCGGGCGGCGAGAACCTCCCGTCCGGCCCGGCCGGCCGCCCGACGGCGCCGAGCGGCGACGGGCACGGCCCGCAGACCGGGCCGCCCACCGTGACGATCGGGTCGTACCCGGACTACCCGTCGGCGCAGCGGGTGGTGGACTATCTGGCCGACAACCGGTTCCCGGTGGAGCGCACCGCGATCGTGGGGACGAACCTGACGCTGGTGGAGACGGTGCTGGGCCGGCTGACGACCGGACGGGCGGCGTTGCTCGGCGCGGGCACGGGAGCCTGGTTCGGGCTCTTCATCGGCCTGCTGTTCGGCATCTTCACGGTCGGCAACTGGCTGGCGGTGATCCTGGTCGGGCTGGTGATCGGCGCGATCTGGGGTGCCGTGTTCGGCGCGGTCGCGCACGCCATGTCCGGCGGCCAGCGCGACTTCACCTCGGCCAGTTCGCTGCGCGCCGGCCAGTACGCGGTGACCGTGGAGGCGGACGTCGCCGAACAGGCGCGCCAGCTGCTGGGCCGGATGCACCTCACCCCGACCGGCGCGACCGCCCGCTGAACCGGTCTCCCCGACGCCCCGGCGCACCGCGCGCCGGGGCCGTCGCGGTGCCGGGTCAGGGTCGCCGGTACGCCAGCTCGCCCGCCCGGATCGGCACGTCGACCCGGTTCTCCGGCGGGGCGAGCGGGCAGGCCCACCGGTCGTCGTAGGCGCAGCTGGGGTTGTAGAGGTAGTTGGCGTCCAGGCGGACCCGCCCGCCGGGGAGCACGGTGAGTCCCCGGCCGTACGTGCCCTTGACGGTGTCGGTCAGGTACCGCCCGCCGCCGTAGCTCTCCCGGCCGCTGGTGCCGTCGCGCAGCGGCACGAAGAGCCCGCCCCCGTACGCCTCGATCCACCAGAGGGTCAGCTCGCCCCAGGGCGTCTGCGCCACGGCCACCCGCCGGTACGCCACCACGCCGTCCGGGCCGCCGGTGTCGATGCGCTCGGTGCCGGAGGCGGGGCGCAGCGGCGCCTCGATCACGGCGTCCGGATTCGGCGGGAACCAGCCCAGCCCGGTGAAGGCGGCCCGGTCGGCGTCGGGCACCGGACTGGCCGGATGCCCGGCGAACAGTTCGTCCCGGGCCGCCCGGAATCCGGTCAGGTCGAGGTCGGAGAGGTAGAGGCGAGCCACCCGCTCCCGCCAGTCGAGCAGTTCCAGGTCGTCCACCCGCCGAGCCTAGCCGGGCCAAGGGTTCGGCGTCGGTGGCCGGCCGGTCCTCGACGTGGCGGCCGGCGGTCGCCGTACCGGTCCGTGAGGGATGCCCTCGACGCGCACTGTTTCAAATCGGCACGAGCGCTGGGTGCCCGCGTAGTTCCGGGCTGACGGCCCGATCTCGGGGCAGTTTGTTGAAATTTTAAATAGTGCTACTCTCTTGGCGTGACCGAGAGCCTGGACCGTGAGCGGATGGCCGGCTGGCGCGCGTACATCGAGGCCAGCCAGCGGCTGTTCACCCAGTTGGAGGAGGAGCTGCGCGCCGACCACGGCCTGAGCTTCGCCGACTACCACGTGCTGGTCCTGCTCGCCGAGGTGCCGGGGCAGCGGCTGCGGATGGGCGAGCTGGCCAACCGCCTGGTCTTCTCCCCCAGCCGGCTGACCTACCAGATCACCTCCATGCAGCGGCGCGGCCTGGTCGCCCGGCAGTCCTGCCCGCAGGACGGCCGGGGCAGCGAGGCGGTGCTGACCGCCGCCGGGCTGCTCGCCCTGCGCGAGGCCGCGCCGGGGCACCTGGCCTCGGTCCGCCGGCACCTGATGGACGACCTCGACGACGTCGAGGTGGCCACCCTGACCCGGGTCTTCGAACGACTCGGCCGGCGCCTGCGCGCCGACCGCGACGCGTCGTCCACCCTGAGCGACTAAGGAGTTCGCGATGCCCGCCATCACCGTCGACGACGTCCTCGTCCTGCCCCGCCTGCCCCGTCTCGACGAGAGCACCAGCTACCGTCCGGTGCGCCGCCTGATCACCGCGCCGCGCGGCTACGAGGGTGAGGGCTTCCCGGTGCGCCGGGCCTTCGCCGGGGTGCCGATGACCGAGCTGGACCCCTTCATCCACCTGGACCAGATGGGTGAGGTGGACTACGCCCCGGGCGAGCCGAAGGGCACCTCGTGGCATCCGCACCGCGGCTTCGAGACCGTGACCTACATGATCGACGGGATCATGGACCACCAGGACTCGCAGGGTGGTGGCGGCACCATCACCAACGGCGACACCCAGTGGATGACCGCCGGCCGAGGCCTGCTGCACATCGAGGCCCCGCCGGAGCACCTGGTGATGAGCGGTGGCCTGTTCCACGGCCTCCAGCTCTGGGTCAACCTGCCCAAGGTGGCCAAGATGAAGCCGCCGCGCTACCAGGACATCCGGGGTCGGGAGGCCGCGCTGCTCACCACGCCGGACGGCGGGGCGCTGATCCGCGTGATCGCCGGCGAGGTGGCCGGACACCAGGGGCCGGGCTCGACCCACACCCCGATCACCATCGCGCACGTCACGCTCCAGCCCGGCGCCGAGCTGAGCCTGCCCTGGCAGCCGGAGTTCAACGCGCTGGTCTACGTCCTGGGCGGCCGGGGCACGGTCGGCACCGACCGGCGGCCGGTGCACACCGGCCAGCTGGCCGTGCACGGGCCGGGCGACGCGCTGCGGGTCACCGCCGACGCCCGGCAGGACGCCAACACCCCGGCGCTGGACCTCTACATCATGGGTGGCCGGCCGATCCGGGAGCCGGTGGCGCACTACGGGCCGTTCGTGATGAACACCCGCGCGGAGCTGATCCAGGCCTTCGAGGACTTCCAGGCCGGCCGGCTCGGCGTCGTGCCCGCCGAGCGGCTGCCGCACACCGGCGGTCAGGGCGAGCGTCCCTGACGACGAGGGCGCCCCGGTTCGCCGGGGCGCCCCACGCCAAACCTCAGGAGACGGCGAAGATCCCGGCGACTCCGAGAATCACCATGAGCAACACCGCCAACAGCGCACCCCGTTCGCTCTCGACCGCCTGGGGGCGGTACTCGGTCACGGGGTTCGTCGTCTCGGCGGGCATGCGGTGGCCTCCTCGGTGTTCGGGTCTCGGTGTGACAGGGCCCCCACCAGGGCACCCGGATGCAGACCCGGCGTGCGGACCGGTGGCACGGCACCTACCGTGAGGACGTTGTCGACGACCTCGGGGGGCTGGAACGTGGCGACCCAGGATTGGTTCCTGACCGCTGACGAACGCGCCAACCCGGTCTCGGAGTTACCCGTCTGGACGACCGGAAACCTCGCCGAGCCGTTGATTCACGGTGCGGCGTACTTCGACCGGCTGGTAACCGAGGTGGAGGCGCTGCGCGCCGGCGACCACCTCTTCTTCACCGACTGGCGCGGCGATCCGGACCAGCGGATGCGCCCGGACGGACCGACCGTGGCCCAGCTCTTCGCGCAGGCCGCCCAGCGCGGCGTCCTGGTCAAGGGCCTGATCTGGCGCTCCCACCTCGACGCCCTCTCCTACAGCGAGACGGAGAACCGCAGCCTCAGCGAGGCGGTCTGCGCCGCCGGCGGCGAGGTGCTACTCGACCAGCGGGTCCGGCGGGGCGGCTCGCACCACCAGAAGCTGGTCGTACTGCGGCACCCCGGCGCGCCGGAGCGGGACATCGCCTTCGCCGGCGGCATCGACCTGTGCCACAGCCGGCGCGACGACGCGGCGCACCGGGGCGACCCGCAGGCGGTGCAGATGTCTCCGAAGTACGGCCCGCATCCGCCCTGGCACGACGTGCAGCTCGCCGTCCGCGGCCCGGTGGTCGGCGCGCTGGACACCACGTTCCGGGAGCGCTGGACCGACCCGATGCCGCTGGACTCGGAGAACCCGCTGGCCTACCTGCGCGACCGGCTGCGCGGCGCCGACCTCAGCCCCGACGCGCTGCCGGAGCAACCGGCCGACCCGCCGCCCTGCGGCCCGCACCGGATCCAGGTGCTGCGCACCTACCCGGCGGTCCGGCCCCGCTACTCCTTCGCCCCGGACGGCGAGCGCACGGTGGCCCGCGGCTACACCAAGGCGGTACGGCGGGCCCGCCGGCTGATCTACCTGGAGGACCAGTACCTGTGGTCCGCCGAGGTGGCCGAGCTGTTCGCCGACGCGCTGGGGAACAATCCCGACCTGCACCTGGTGGCGGTGGTCCCCCGCCACCCGGACGTGGACGGCCGGCTGGCCCTGCCGCCGAACATGGTCGGCCGCGAGCAGGCGCTCTCCCTCTGCGAGAAGGCCGCCCCGGACCGGGTGCACGTGTTCGACCTGGAGAACCACGAAGGCGAGCCGGTCTACGTGCACGCGAAGGTGTGCGTGGTCGACGACGTCTGGGCCAGCGTCGGCAGCGACAACTTCAACCGCCGCTCCTGGACGCACGACAGCGAGCTCTCCTGCGCGGTGCTCGACGACACCCGCGACGAGCGGGCGCCCGTCGATCCGGCCGGCGCGGGCGACGGGGCCCGGGTCTTCGCCCGGGAGCTGCGCCTGCGGCTGTGGCGCGAGCACCTCGACCGCGACCCGGACGGCGGCGAGGACGACGACCTGCTCGACCCGGCGGCGGCGATCAAGGCGATCACCTCGGCGGCCGACGCGCTCCAGCGGTGGTACGACGCCGGTCGCCGGGGCCCTCGGCCGCCCGGCCGGCTACGCCCGCACCGGCCGGAGCGGCTGCCCTGGCTGACCCGGCTCTGGGCGCTGCCGGCGTACCGGCTGGTCTACGACCCGGACGGCAGGCCGCTGCGGGACCGGCGCGCCGGCACCTGGTGAGGCGTCGCCACGTGCTCCGCCCGGGCCGGCTGCCCGGCGTACGGGGTGAGCCCACCCGGGTACGCGAACGAGGTGCGCGGGGCGTAGAAGCCCCAGGTGATCAGTAGCGGGTTCTCCGGGCGCAGCGCGTAGACCGGGTGCCCCGGCTCCAGGAACTCCACCGACTCGATCTCGAACGGGTCGACCGTCTCGGCGATGAACGGGTAGACGGCGCTGAGCAGCTGCCCGTTGCAGCGGGTGAAGTAGCGGTGGTGCCCGGACCGGACCAGGTGCCCGGTCTCGCCGACCCGCGCGCGGGCCCGGATCAGCGGCGCCCCGTCGGCCACGGTCTCGGCCACCAGCGCCTCGCCCCGCACGTCGATGGTGGTCCGGCCGAGCACGGCGGGGGCGCCGCGGGCGGCCGCGTACTCCCGCACCAGTGGGCTGGAGGTGACGTAGTGGGTCCACCAGCCGCCCGCCGTCACCCCGTCGGGGGCGTTCACCCCGTCCAGCGCCACCCCGAGGTACGTCAGAGAGTAGGCGCCGAAGCCGGAGGTCTGGGCGTCGTCGTCCACCACGTACTGGTTCATGAAGACCTGCCGGTCCGGTCGCGGCCGCAGTCCGCGCGGCACGAGCGCGGCGACGGCGTCCGGATCCGCCGGCAGCCAGCTGAAGTGCAGCGTGCGACTGTCGACGACGAGTTGCGGATCCGCGGGGTCCAGCACGACGCCTCCGTACCGATGGGTGTAGAGCGACGCTACGTGCGGTCCCGTCAATGGGACAACGACGGAAAGCCGACACTCCTCCACCGTGTCGGGTCGGCGCTTGACCGGTCGGCCCGGGCGGGACGACCGACCGGACGGGGACGCTACGGGTGTGCGTCGGACGCCCCATCGGACGAGCGACCCGGTAACGGTGATCACAAACCGACGGGATTATGTCCGTCATGAGAACTTGATGACGCAAAATTACTTAAGGACATCGTCCTTTCGGCTAGATTTCGTCAAGCCGATCAGGCTAAGGTGAGTCCCGAACGGACCATCTGAAGCTAAACCACAGCGTCACGTCTTTTTACCCGCGGACGAGGTGCAGGGAGGACCACCCATGACCGCGCCAGCGACCACTGAGCAGCCGGCCACCACCGCGACGACCACCGAGAAGCTGGACCCGCGCGCGCTCACCGACAGCGCCGCCGACCTGCTCAACGCGATGGCCGCGCTGCCCGCCAACCACCCGTCCCGGGCCGCGATGCGCGATCGGGCGATCGAGGCGTGGCTGCCGCTCGCCAACCACCTGGCCCACCGCTACAGCGGCCGTGGCGAGCCCACCGACGACCTGGCGCAGACCGCCGCCGTCGGCCTCATCAAGGCGATCGACAAGTTCGACCCCTCCCGCGGCGTCGACTTCGCCGGCTACGCGATCCCGACCATCATCGGCGAGCTCAAGCGGCACTTCCGCGACCGCACCTGGGACATCCGGGTGCCCCGCCGCCTGCAGGAGCTGCGGCTGGCCATCTCCGACGCCAACAGCTCCCTGCTGCAGACCCTCGGCCGCTCGCCGACGGTCGCCGACATCGCCGCCCACCTCAAGCTCACCGAGGAAGAGGTCCTGGAGGGCCTGGAGGGCGCCCGCGCGTACAACGCGGTCTCGCTGTCCACCCCGACCGGCGACGGTGACCGGGCGACCGAGCTGGGCGACATGCTCGGCGGCGAGGACGGCGAGTTCGAGCTGGCCGAGCTGCGGGTCGCCCTCGGCCCGGCGCTCGCCACGCTGGACGAGCGCGAGCAGAAGATCCTGACCCTGCGCTTCTACGGCAACCTGACCCAGTCGCAGATCGCCGAGCAGATCGGCGTCTCGCAGATGCACGTCTCGCGGCTGCTGGCCCGGGCGCTGACCAAGCTGCGGGGTCAGCTCGACGGAACGTACTAGGGGACACGGACGGCGGCCGGGTCGGCGGAACCGGCCACCGTCGCGTCCTTCTGGCCCGGTCGGCGGTTCGCCGGCCGGGCCGTTTCGTGCCCGCACCCGATGAGCCGCCTCGCGGTGTGCGGCGTGTCGGCGTGTCCGAGACGTGGACACCCCCACCCGCCGCACACCGCGAGGCGTCGGCCTCAGCGGCCGGCCGGTTCCCGCCACATCGGGAAGAACGGGGTGCCGTCGGGCAGCCGGAACGGCTCGGACCCCCGGTAGCCGTGCCGGGCGTACAGGTCACGGCTGCGCTCGCTGCTCGCCTCCAGGTACGCCGGCACGCAGGCGGCGTCCAGCGTCGCGAGGTGGTGCCGCAGCAGGGCGGTGCCGACGCCCTGCCCCTGCCGCTGCGGCGCCACCGCCAGGAACGCCAGGTGGTGGTGGTCGTCGTGCGGGTGGTGCGCCTCGAAGAGCGTGTCCAGGTGCTGGAAGCGCTCGGTCCACTCGCCGCAGGCGGCGGCCAACCGCTCGTCGTAGTCCGCCGGTGGCGGCACCGGGTCGCCGGACTGCGGGAACCAGACCGCCACGCCCGACCGGTCGGCGGTGGCATGGACCAGGCCGTGCCGCATGGCGTGCTCGACCAGGATCTCGAAGTTGTCCGCCAGCACCGCCTCCCGCTTGGCCGCGTCCGGCACCAGCCACCGGGTCGCCGGCAACGCCGCGAACGCGCCGGCGATCCGCTCGGCGACCGCCCGGGTCTCCGCCGGCCCGAGCCGCTCGACGGTCAGCCCGCTCACCGCCGCGCCCCCGCCTCGACCGGTGCCGGCTGGCCCGGCTCCGGCAGCACGGCCGCGGCGGCGCTCTCCGCGCCCAGGCCGATCCGCGCGTACACGTCGGGGCGGCTGCGCCGCAGCACCAGGCCCCAGAGCAGGCCGAGCAGCGCGGCGACCGGGTAGACCGCGGGGATCGCCCAGCGCAGCGGGGAGTCCGGTGCGACGCCGAGCAGGTTGGCGAAGTTGTCCAGCGCCACCACGATGATCACGGCCAGCGCGACCGCCGCCAGGCCCGGGGCGATCGCCCGCCGCCAGAGGGTCTCCGGTACGCGCTGCCGGGCGAAGAACGAGATCACCGCCACCGAGGTCGCCGCGATCAGCAGCAGCACGCCGAAGCCGCCGCCGGTGCCGGCCCAGTAGAAGAGCTGCAGCACCGGGTCCCAGCCGTTGACCGCGTACAGCACGATCACCACCAGACCGAGGACGGTCTGCGCGAGCGACGCCACCCGGGGCGACCCGGTGCGCGGCGAGGTCTGCCCGAACGCGGCGGGCAGCACCCGCTCCCGGCCGAGTGCGAAGGCGTACCGGGCGGTGGTGTTGTGGAACGAGATCATCGCGGCCAGCACCGAGGTCACGAAGAGCGCCTGGCCGATCAGCACCGCGGTGTCGCCGAGGTGCTCGCCGGCCAGGTTGAAGATCAGCAGGACGCTGTCCTCGCCGGCCCGCTCGGCGATCCGGTCCGGCCCGGTGGCCACGGTCATCGTCCAGGACGACAGCGCGTAGAGCGCCGCGATGATCGCGATCGAGAGGTAGGTGGCCATCGGCACCGTACGACGCGGGTCCTTGCTCTCCTCGCTGAACACCACCGAGGACTCGAAGCCGACGAAGCCGGTGATGGCCAGCACCAGCACCGCCCCGGCGCCGGGGACGACGAGGTTCTCCGGCGACAGCGCGGCGACGCTGACCGCACCGCCCGCCGGGTGGGTGAGCTGGGCGAGGTCGTAGACGACGATCACCGCGATCTCGGTGATCAGCAGCACGGCCAGCACCAGGCCGTTGATGTCGACCCGGAGCAGGCCCAGCACGCCGACCAGGGCCCAGGCGACCAGGGCCACCACCCACCAGTGCGGGTGACCGCCGAAGAGCCGGTCGAGCACCGGCTCCGCGGCGATGCCGATGGTGCCGTAGAGCCCGACCTGGAGGGCGTTGTACGCGATCAGCGCGACCCAGGCCGCGCCGACGCCGGCCGGCCGGCCCAGCCCGCGCGAGATGTAGGCGTAGAAGGCGCCGGCGTTGGCCACCCGGCGGGCCATCGCCACGTAGCCGACGGAGAAGAGCACGAGCACCGCGGCGACCGCCAGGAAGGCCAGCGGGATGCCGGTCACGCCGGTGACCGCGTACCCGGTGGTGACCACCCCGGCGATCACCGTGAACGGCGCGGCGGCGGAGAGGACGAAGAAGATGACCGAGGGGACGCCCAACCGGCCACGGGCCAGGGCGTCGGAGACGTTGCTGGGGCGTTCCAGCGTCGTGGGAGGCATGGGGGCTGCTCCGGTTCGAGGGGGGATGAGGGGGTGGCGGTGGCGCAGATCAGGGGCCGCCGCGCAGCACGGCCGCGCCGACGGCGGCCTCGGTGTGCGCGACGAGTTCCCGCAGCGGGGCGGGCAGGGCGGGAATGAGCACGGCGAGCCGGTGGTGGGCCCGGGGGCCGGCGCTCCAGAGCACCTCCCGGGTCAGCCCGGCCGCGCTGACCAGGCCGAGCAGGGCGGCGTCCGGCACTCCAGGGGGATCCGGCCGGTCGAGCAGAGCGCGCAGCCGGGTGGCCGGCCAGGCCACCACGTTGAGGTCGATCGGGACGTAGCTGACGCTGGTGCGCAGCAACCGGCGGCTCTCCTGCCGGCGCAGCACCCCCGCGCGGGCCAGCCGCTCCCCCACCGACGTCGTCGCCGACTGGGCCAGGAAGCTCAGCCAGGTACGCACCGACTGGTGCTGCGACTCCCCGATCAACTGGTCCAGCACGGTGTGCGCGAGGGCGTCCGCCGGTGGACGCCGGTCCACCACCGTGACCAGCCCGCCGGAGACGGTGATCTGTCCGAACAGGACCAGCTCGCCGAGGAGGGCGCCGGCGAGCCCCAGCCCGGTCGCGGACGGGTGCAGCCTCGCCTTGCCCCGGCTGTCGTTGTGGGCGATGAGGAAGAACTCGTCAGCGATGAGCAACGAGCCTCCAACGCGGGTTGTCCACAAGTGATCGACGCCGGGTGACAGGATGCCCGCACCCTGCGATCAATGCAACTCCCAGATTCGATAGTTGCACTCCGTGCTGATGCGACCTGCGGATCTTGCCGTGCCAGACTCAGAGGGTGACCGCCAGCCCCACCGTCCGCCGCCGCCGCATCGCCCGCGAGCTTCGCCAGCTGCGGGAGCGTGCCGGCATGACGCTCGACGTCGCCGCCCGCCAGCTCGACATGTCCAAGAGCAACCTGTCCCGGATCGAGAACGCCCAGATCGGCATCAAGCCGCGCGACGTACGGGCCGCCCTGGCCCTGTACGCGGTCACCGGCGCCGACGCGGAGGCGCTGATCGAGATCGCCCGTGGGGCGCAGCAGCGCGGCTGGTGGCAGAACTACAGCGACGTCCTGCCGGAGTGGTTCGAGTTCTACGTCGGACTGGAGGCCGAGGCGGCGACGCTGCGCACGTACGAGGCGGAGTCGGTGCCCGGCCTGCTGCAGACCGAGGCGTACGCCCGGGAGATCTACCGGCGTACCGCGGGCGAGGACGGGCTGGAGCGCAAGGTCGCCGCCCGGCTGCGCCGGCAGGAGGTGCTGCACCGGGAGTCCCCGGTGCAGCTCTCGGTGGTGCTCAACGAGGCGGTGCTGCGGCGCCCGGTCGGCGGTCCGGCCGTGATGGCCGAGCAGCTGACCCACATGGCCACCGTCGCACAATCACCCAACGTGACTATTTACGTACTTCCATTCGATGCCGGCGGGCATCCGGCGATGAGCACGCCGTACGTCATCCTGAACTTCGCCGACGCCGCCGACGCCTCCGTGGTCTACCTGGACAATCTCACGATGGGGCTGGCTCTGGAGGAAGCCGGTCACGTGCGCGGGTATAGCCTGGTGCACGAGGAGCTGTGCCGGATGGCACTGGATCCGGCGGACTCCGTGGCCCGCCTGGAGGAGGCTTCTCGTTACTTTGCGTGACCGATTCGGGGCACGCCAGCAGAAGACGAGAGGTACGGGGATGACCGCGCTCGACCTGATCCGGGCGGACTGGCGCACCAGCACGCGCAGCAGCGGCAACGGCAACTGCGTGGAGGTCGCCCCGGTCGACGGTCGGGTCGCCGTCCGCGACAGCAAGGACCGCAGCGGGCCGGTGCTGGTCTTCTCCCCCGCCACCTGGACCGCCTTCGTCACCGGCGTCGACGCGGTGCGCCCCGGCTGACCGCCGGGTGCCACAGTGGGCACCGTGCTCTCCGACGTATCCCTGAGACTGCCGGTCAGCCCGGTGCTGCCGGCGCTGGTCGCGGCGCTGGCCGAGGCCGGCGGCGCGGTGCTGGTGGCGCCGCCCGGCACCGGCAAGACCACGCTCGCGCCCCTCGCGGTCGCCGACGAGGTCGACGGCCGGGTGGTGGTCGCCCAGCCACGCCGGGTGGCCGCCCGCGCGGCGGCCCGCCGGATGGCCGACCTGCTCGGCGAGCGGGTCGGTGGACGGGTCGGGTACGCGGTGCGCGGCGAGCGCCGGGTCGGCCCGACCACCCGGATCGAGGTGGTCACCACCGGCCTGCTGGTCCGCCGCCTGCACCACGACCCCGAGCTGCCCGGGGTCGGAGCGGTGCTGCTCGACGAGGTCCACGAGCGACAGCTCGACGCGGACCTGGCGCTGGCCTTCGCGGTGGACTCCCGGGCCGCCCTCCGCCCCGACCTGTGGCTGCTGGCGATGTCGGCGACGCCGGAGGCGGACCGGTTCGCCGCGCTGCTCGGCGCCGACCGGCCGGTCCCGGTGGTCCGGGCCGAGGCGGCGCTGCACCCGGTCACCCGGATCTGGGCGCCCCCGCCCCGGCCGGTGACACCGCCCGGCGCCGGTCGGGTGGACCCGGCCCTGCTCGACCACGTGGCGGCCACCGTCCGGCGGGCGCTGCACGAGCGCGACGGGGACCTGCTGGTCTTCCTGCCCGGGGCGGGCGAAATCGGCGGGGTCGCCCGGCGGTTGGCGGACCTGACCGACCGGGTGGCCGTCCTGCCGCTGCACGGGCGGCTGCCCGGCCCCGCGCAGGACGCCGCGCTGCGCCCCGCCGACCGCCGCCGGGTGGTGCTGGCCACCTCGGTGGCCGAGAGCAGCCTGACCGTGCCCGGCGTCCGGGTGGTGGTGGACGCGGGGCTGAGCCGGGTGGCCCGCACCGACCTCTCCCGCGGGCTGGGCGCCCTGGTCACCGTCCCGGTCTCCCGGGCCGCCGCCACGCAACGCGCCGGGCGGGCCGGTCGGGAGGCGCCCGGCCACGTCTACCGCTGCTGGTCGGCGGCCACCCACGAACGGCTGGCCGCGCAGCCCGAACCGGAGATCGCCACCGCCGACCTGACCGGATTCGCCCTGGAGCTGGCGGCCTGGGGCAGCCCGGACGGCACCGGCCTGGCCCTGCCCGACCCGCCGCCGGCGGCGGCGCTGACGGTGGCCCGGGAGACCCTGGCCAGCCTCGGCGCCGTCGACGCCGACGGCCGGATCACCCCGCGGGGCCGGGCGATCGCCGCCGCCGGCGCCCATCCCCGGCTGGGCCGGGCGCTGCTCGACGGCGCGCCGCGGGTCGGCGCGGACCGGGCGGCGGAACTGGTCGCGCTGCTGGCCGAGGAGGGCCTGACCGGCCGCGAGGACGACCTGGTCGCCGGCTGGCGGCGGCTGCGCGCCGGGGCCGACCCGGGTGCCACCGCGCGCTGGCGGACCGAGGTACGCCGACTGCGCGCCACCCTGCCCACCGGCGGCGGCACCGGCGGCGACCCGGCCGGCGCGACGCCGTCCGGCACCCGGACCGGCATGGCCGGCGAGACCCCGGCCGAGACCCGGTCCGGCTCGGCCCGTACCGGACGGCGGGGCGGCGACGGCCCCGGGTCGGGGGGCCGGGACCACCTGCCGGACGACCTGGCGGCCGGGCTGCTGGTGGGGCTGGCGTACCCGGAACGGCTGGCGCGGGTGCGCCGGGCCGGTGGGACGTCGTACCTGATGGCCGGCGGGACCGCGGCGGAGCTGACGCCCGGGTCGGGGCTGGCGGGCCTCGACTGGCTGGCCGTCGCGGTCGCCGACCGGTCCCCCGGCGCGCCGACCGCCCGGGTGCGGCTGGCGGCCGGGCTGGACGAGGCGACCGCCCGGGAGGCCGGCGGCCCGCTGCTGCGCCAGGCACGGGAGGTGGGCTGGACCGACGGCGACGTGGTGGCCCGGGAGGTGTTCCGGCTCGGCGCGATCGAGCTGTCGACCCGCCCGCTGGCCCGGCCGGAGCCGGGGCTGGTGGCGGCGGCGCTGCGCGACGGGCTGCGCCAGGAGGGGCTGGCGGTGTTGAGCTGGACGCCGCAGGCCCGGGCGCTGCGGGAGCGGCTGGCGTTCTGCCGGCGGGCGCTCGGCGACGAGTGGCCCGAGGTCACCGACGCCGCGCTGCTCGCCGCCGTCGACGACTGGCTCGGCCCGGAGCTGGCCGCCGCGCGGCGCCGGGCCGACCTGGCCCGGATCGACGTGGCCGCCGCGCTGCGCCGGCTGCTGCCCTGGCGGCAGGCGGCCCGGCTGGACGAGCTGGCCCCGGAGCGGATCGAGGTGCCCAGCGGCTCGAAGGTCCGGGTCGACTACGCCGACCCGGCGGCGCCGGTGCTGGCGGTGAAGCTCCAGGAGACCTTCGGCTGGCCGGCGGCCCCCCGGATCGCCGAGGGGCGGGTGCCGGTGCTGCTGCACCTGCTCTCCCCGGCCGGTCGGCCGGTGGCGGTCACCGCCGACCTGGCGTCGTTCTGGCGTACCGGGTACCCGCAGGTCCGCGCCGAGCTGCGCGGGCGGTACCCGCGCCACCCGTGGCCGGAGGATCCGGGCAGCGCCACGCCCACCCGGCGCACCACCCCTCGGCGGCGCTGAGGGCAGCTACTCCTCGACGATGTCGGCGATCAGCACGGTGACGTTGTCCGGGCCGCCGGCCCGCAGCGCCAGGTCGATCAGGCGGCGGGCGCACAGCTCCCGGTCGGCGGTCTCGGCCAGCACCTCGGCGAGGGTGTCGGGACGGACCACGTTGGAGAGGCCGTCGCTGCACAGCAGCCAGCGGTCCCCGGCCCAGGGGACCATGGTCGCGTACGTCGGGGAGACCTCCTCGCCCTGCAGAGCCTGGGTGACCACCGCCCGCCGGGGGTGGCTGGCGGCCTCCTCGGGCCCGATCACGCCCTGGTCGACGAGCATCTGCACGAAGGTGTCGTCCCGGGTGATCTGCTTGAGGGTGCCCTCGCGGAACAGGTAGGCCCGGGAGTCGCCGACGTGGGCCAGGGCCAGGCAGCTGCCGGTCCGGGCGAAGAGCAGGGCGGTCAGCGTGGTGCCCATGCCCTGCCGTTCCGGATCCTCGGTGACCGCCTGGCGGATCCGCGCGGTGGCCAGCTCGATGCCGCTCTGCAGCGCCGCGACCAGAGCGTCCTCGGGGGTCTGGACGTCCAGGGGGGCGATGGCGTCGATGGCGATCCGGCTGGCCAGGTCGCCGGCCGCCATCCCGCCCATGCCGTCGGCGACGGCGACGAGCCAGGCACCGGCGTGCAGGGCGTCCTGGTTTCCGCTGCGGATCAGCCCACGGTCGCTCGCCCCGACGGAACGAAGCTTCAGGGTCATGGGAGGCAGCCTGCCAGGCGGAGGCCGCTGTTGTCTCTAGGAGATCAGGACGACGGGCCGTGGCGCGGCGAATCTCACTGTCCTTCACGTTCGGCGGCGTACCGGAAGGTCATCCAGCCGGATCGATTGACACCGGAGGAATGCGCTGGAAACATCGGGCTGATATTGGGAGCGCTCCCAGAGATCGCTCTCTCTTCATCCCCCGCCCGGAAGGAATCCCCGTGATCCCAATCCGACGCCGCCACCTCGCGCTGCTGGCGGCGACCGCCCTGGCCCTCACCGGCGCCGGCGCCGGCGTGGCCCACGCCGAGGTCCCACCGGACGCACCCGAACAGTTGCGCAACGGCGACTTCAGCGCCGGTGTCGCCCCCTGGTTCTCCTACGGCACCGGCGCGCTGGACGCGGCCGACGGCCGGCTCTGCACCACGGTGGCCGGCGGGTCGGCCAACCCGTGGGACGCCGGCATCGGTCACGACGGGGTCCGGCTCAACGCCGGCGCGGAGTACCGGCTGGGCTTCGACATCTCCGCCACCCCCGGCCTCGCCGTCAAGGCCGTGCTCCAGCTCGGCAGCGCCCCCTACACCACGTACGCGGCCGTGGCGGCGACCGCCGGCCCCGAGAGCACCCGGGTCGAGCAGACCTTCACGGTGCCGGACGACAACCCCAACGCCCAGTTGATCTTCCAGGTCGGTGGGTCCGCCGCCGAGCAGCGGATCTGCCTGGACAACGTCTCGCTGCGCGGCGGCGAGGCGGCCCCGCCGTACCAGCCGGACACCGGGCCCCGGGTTCGGGTCAACCAGGTCGGCTACCTGCCCGGCGGGCCGAAGAACGCCACCGTGGTGACCGAGGCGACCGACCCGCTGCGCTGGGAGCTCCGGTCCGCCGCCGGGGCGGTGGTGGCCGGCGGCGAGAGCACCCCGCGCGGGATCGACGCCGCCTCCGGGCAGCACACGCAGACCATCGACTTCTCGGCGTACCGCACGCCCGGCATCGGCTACACGCTGGTCGCCGACGGCGAGACCAGCCACCCGTTCGACATCTCCGGCGCCGTCTACGACCGACTGCGCGCCGACTCGCTCCAGTTCTTCTACGCCCAGCGCAGCGGCACCGCCATCGACGGCGACCTGATCGGCGCCGAGTACGCCCGCCCGGCCGGGCACGTCGGCGTCGCGCCCAACCGGGGCGACACCGAGGTGCCCTGCCAGCCCGGCGTCTGCGACTACTCGCTCGACGTGCGCGGCGGCTGGTACGACGCCGGCGACCACGGCAAGTACGTGGTCAACGGCGGCATCGCCACCTACCAGCTGCTGAACACCTTCGAGCGGACCAAGACCGCGGAGACCGCCGACGGCGGCGCGGCGCTGGGCGACGCGACCCTGCGGGTGCCGGAGCGCGGCAACGGGGTCCCCGACGTGCTCGACGAGGCCCGCTGGGAGATCGAGTTCCTGCTCCGCATGCAGGTGCCGGCCGGCCGGCCGCTGGCCGGGATGGCCCACCACAAGATCCACGACCGGAACTGGACCGGCCTGCCGCTGGCCCCGCACGAGGACCCGCAACCGCGCGAGCTGCACCCGCCGTCCACCGCGGCCACCCTCAACCTGGCCGCCGTGGCCGCCCAGTGCGCCCGCCTGTTCGCCCCGTACGACGCCGCCTTCGCCGCGCGTTGCGGCACCGCCGCGACGACCGCGTACGCGGCGGCCGAGGCGCACCCGGCGATCTACGCCAGCGCGGCCGACGGCACCGGCGGCGGGGCGTACGAGGACAACAACGTCACCGACGAGTTCTACTGGGCGGCGGTCGAGCTGTACCTGACCACCGGAAAGAAGAGCTACCTGGACGACCTGACCGCCTCGCCGCACCACACCGGCGACGTCTTCGCCGCCGGCGGGGCCTTCGGCTGGCAGAGCGTGGCCGCACTCGGCCGCCTCGACCTGGCCACCGTGCCGAACGGCCTGCCGGCCGCCGAGCAGGCCCGCATCCGCGCCTCGGTCACCGACGCCGCCGACCGGTACCTGGCCGCGCTGCGCGCCCAGGCGTACGGCCTGCCGCTGCCCGGTGACGCCGGCAGCTACGTGTGGGGCAGCAACAGCAACGTCGTCAACAACGCGATCGTGCTGGCCACCGCCTTCGACCTGAGCCGGGACGCCACGTACCGGGACGGGGCCGTGCAGGCGATGGACTACCTGCTGGGCCGCAACGCGCTCAACATGTCGTACGTGACCGGCTGGGGCGAGCAGCACGCCCGCAACCAGCACAGCCGCATCTTCGCCCACCAGCTGAACCCCGACCTGCCGAACCCGCCGGCCGGTTCGCTGGCCGGGGGGCCGAACGCCGCCCTGCAGGACCCGTACGCCGCGCAGCTGCTCGCCGGCTGCAAGCCGATGTTCTGCTACGTCGACGACATCAACTCGTACGCGACCAACGAGGTGGCGATCAACTGGAACTCGGCGCTGGCCTGGCTCGCCTCGTTCCTCGCCGACCAGGGCGACGCCGGTGCGGTGCCCGCGCCCAGCTGCGCCGCCACGTACCAGGTGCACGGCGCCTGGTCGGACGGCTTCAACACGCAGGTCACCGTCCGCAACACCGGCACGGGCGCGGTGAACGGCTGGACCGTCCAGTACGCCTTCACCGGTGACCAGAAGGTCGAGCGGGCGTGGACGGCCCAGGTCAGCCAGTCCGGGGCCACCGTGACGGCGCGGAACCTGCCGTACAACGCGAAGATCCCGCCGGGCGGCAGCGTGACCTTCGGCCTGATCGCCAAGGCCGGCACCCTCGCCAACCCGGCCCCGAACCTGATCACCCTCAACGGCGCCGCCTGCACCTCGTCCTGACCCCACCCCGCGGTCAAGATCCGCCCACCTACAGGGAAAGAGTGGCCTCCCGGCGCCGGAAGGCCACTCTTTCCCTGAGAGCGTGCCCGGCTCGGAAGTCGGCGACGTGTTCCGGCGTCACCGTGGCCGGGCCGGTCAGACCGGACGCCGCATCGCCACCCGGTCGGTCATGTCGAGCCCCAGGTCGGCCTCGGCCGCCAGCACCGCCGCCAGTGCGGGGCCGACCTGCGCCGGTGCCAGGGACACGAATCCGCACCGGGCGTAGTACGGCGCGTTCCACGGCACGCTGCGGAAGGTGGTCAGGGTCAGCGCCGGCAGGCCCCGCTGTGCTGCCCACCCGGCCACGTGGTCGAGCAGCCGCCGGCCGACGCCCCGGCGGGCGTGCGCGGGGTGGACGCTGAGCTGCTGGACGTGCGCACAGTCGTCGACCAGGTGCGCCACGGCGAAGGCGATCGGCCGGTCGTCGGCCCCGACCGCCACCCAGACCCGGCCGTCCCGCTGGCACTCGCCGAGCACGTCCAAGCCGAGCGGCTGCGCGTCGGCGATGTCGACCATGCCGATCTCCCGGAACGGCGCCCCGGAGGCCACCTCGATGCGTTGCAGGTCGGCGAGTTCGTCCGCCCGGGCCGTTCTGATCCGCTCCACGGTCCCGACCCCACCAGGGCGACGGTGCTGCTGCCAGTCATTTTCTGCTGCCGGGCCGGGCGCCGTGGGGGCGGCCCGGTGGGGCGTCCGCGCCCGCTGCGGTGGGAACGGACGCCCCGGGAGGGACGGGTCGTGCTCAGGCGGGCAGGCCACCCACCTGCGTGTTGATCCAGGAGCGGATCGACGGCAGGTCGACGTAGATCGACGGGCCGGTGGCGCAGGTGGAGTTGTTGTTGCCGGACCGGCTGGTCGCGCCGATCAGGTTCCACACCCCGTTGACCTGCCGCACCTGCGGGCCGCCGGAGTCGCCGTAGCAGGCGCCGGAGTTGCCGTTGGTGTTGTTCGTGCAGATCTCGTACGTCGCGTTGATGCCGATGCACCGGCTGTCCGAGACGATGGAGGTGTCGAGTTCGTTGGCGACCGCCGGCGCGGAGCCGCAGCCCCGCTGCGGGCAGGTCTGGCCCCAGCCGATGATCCGGGTGGCCGTGCCGACGGCACCGGAGGTGGCCGGGATCGGAGCCGGGGCGTAGCTGACCGAACTGGCCAGTTGCAGCAGCTTGACGTCGACGGAGGGGTGGCTGACCGCCCGGGTCACCCGGACCACGGTCCCGCCGGTGGTGCGGTTGACGCTGCCCACCCGCACCGACGTCGGCGTCGAGCAGTGCCGGGCGGTGACCGCCCAGTTCGCCTTGATCAGCGTGCCGGTGCAGCCGGAGACGTAGACCATCCACGGGTAGTTCTCGCTGGCCGGACGGCCACCGACCACGAACGGGCCGGCGTCGTCGGCGCCGGTCCAGGTGTAGCTGACGCCGGTGGCGGGGGCGGCGAGCGTGCCGCCGAACAGCGAGTTCACCCGGGAGGCCTCGGCGGCGCTCGGGTACGCGTTCCTGCAGGAGACCGGCGCGCTGCTGCCGGACATCAGGTCGGAGCAGAGCCCGGTGCGGCGGTCGGGCAGGCCGAGGATGTGTCCGATCTCGTGGCTGGCGATCCGGGTCCGGTCGTAGCCCTGGTTCACGGCCTGCCGCCCCATCCACACCCGGCCGGAGCCGAGCCCGGTCGGCTGCGCCCGGGGCCAGCCGTCGTCGACGTAGATGGTGATGTTGCCGGGCGTGCGGGGCGCGAGCCGGACGGTGCTCACCGAGCTGTTCCAGATCGTCGCGGCCTGGTCGAAGTTGGTGCGGAACTCGCCCGCCCGGCTGGCGTCGTAGTAGACGGTCCGGACGGCGGCGGAGGCCGCGGTCGCCTCGACCGCCACCAGGCCGAGCGTCGCCAGCACCATCGCGAGCAGGGCGCCCGCCGTACGCGAGAAGCTTTGTCGTCGGAACATCCGACCTCCCATCAATAGATGTTCATTGATGCTAGATGTATCGATGATTGTCGGTGTGATACCGAAATCGTCATATGGTGGCCATAGCTGTGACCGGCGTCGCCCGCGCCGGAACACCGACGGCGACGCCTCGGCTCCTAGCGTCAACGGGATGAGCGTCCGCACGCGCTGGTCGCCGCTGCCCCCACCCGGCCGGCTGCGGACGCTGGCCCTGGCCACCCTCGCTAACACGGTCGGCTCGGGGCTCTGGCTCGCCGGCGCGCCGCTCTACCTCACCCGGGACGTCGGGCTGCACCCCGCGGCGGTCGGGCTGGGGCTCACCCTCGCCGGGCTGCTGGGGCTGACCGCCGCCGTCCCGCTCGGCGGCCTGGCCGACCGCCGTGACCCGCGTACGCTGCGGGCGCTGCTGCAACTGCTCCAGGCCGCGGTCGCCGGGGCGTACCTGCTGGTCGGGTCGTTCCCCGCGTTCCTGGTGGTGGCGATGCTGGACGCGCTGCTCACCTCCGGCAACCTGGCGGTACGCGCCGCCCTGGTCGCCGCCGTCGGCGGACCCGAGGGGCGGGTGCACGCCTTCGCCACCCTGCGCGCGGTGGCGAACCTCGGCATCGCGTTCGGCGCCGGGCTGGCCGCGTTCGCGCTCGCGGCCGACACGCACCTGGCGTACCAGGTGCTGGTGGTCGGCAACGCGACCACCTATCTGGTGTCGGCGGCGCTGCTGATGCGACTGCCCCGCCATTCGCCCCCAGCGGGCCCGGCGGGCCCGGCGCGGCCGGTGCGGACGGCGCGGGCGCTGCGGGACCGGCCGTTCCTGGCCGTCAGCGCCGCGTCGGCGGTGCTGGCGCTGCACGCCACGGTGCTCACCCTGATCGTGCCGCTGTGGGCGGTGAACCGGACCGGGGCGCCGCCGGCCGTGGTGTCGGCGGTGCTGCTGGTCAACACGTCGCTCACCGTGCTGCTGGCGGTGCGGCTCGCCCGGGGCGCGGACACCGCCGTCCCGGCCGCCGCCGCGATGCGCCGGGCCGGCCTGGTGCTGGCGGTGGCGATGCTGATGTACGCGGCCACCGCCGGCATGCCGGCCGGGCCGGCGACCGGTCTGCTGCTGCTCGCCACCGCCGTCTACACCGTCGGCGACCTGTGGCACGGCACCGCCGGCGCGGGGCTCGCCTACGGCCTGGCCGCGCGCGAGGCGATCGGGGCGTACCAGGGGGTGGACGGGGTGCTCGCCGGTCTCGCCCGGGCCGTCGGACCGGCGCTGCTGACCTGGGCGGTCCTCGACGGCGGGGTCGCCGGGTGGGGCGCGCTGGCCCTGCTCTTCGCCCTCGTCGGGCTGCTCGTCCCGACGCTGACCCGGCGGGCTCTCGCCGTCGGTGCGGGGCGGGACGCGAACGGCGTGCCCGCACGGGCGCTCGGCGCTGCGGCTCGACGGAGAGCACGCGCCCGCCGCTGATCCGGAGAACCGGAGCGGTCAGCCGACCTCCTCGTCGACGAAGCACCAGCGCCAGGTCTCCCCCGGCTGGATCGAGCGCATCACCGGGTGCCCGCTGGACTCGAAGTGCTTCGTCGCGTGCTGGTACGGCGAGGAGTCGCAGCAGCCGACGTGCCCGCAGCTCAGGCAGGCGCGCAGGTGCACCCAGTAGTCGTTGCCGATCGCGACGCAGTCCGGGCAGACGTCCTCGGCCTGCGGCTCGGCGTCGCCCGCCTCGGTCATATGCTGGCAGCTCACTCGTGGGCCTCCCGGGTCAGCAAAGACTCCTCCAGGTCCAGGTCACGGTACGCCCGCACCAGCACCTCCTCCGGTATCCGGCCGGAGTCACGCGCGGCCCGGTACACCTCCCGCTCGGCGTCGATCATCTCCTGCCGCAGCCGGCCGTACGCCTGGGACGGGGTTTCCCGGCCCTCGCCGCCCAGCCGCTCCCAGGCCAGGTTGGTCCGCGCCTCCAGCAATTCGCGCAGCCGCTCCACCACCGACGGCGGCGCGCCGGGCGCCAGCTCGTTCAGCCGGTCCCGGGCCGCCTTGCTGGCCTGCTGCTGCACCGCCGCGGCGGAGAGCGCGTCCTGCACCGGGTCGTCCGGCGGCAGCTTCAGCCGGCGGGCCACCAGCGGCAGGGTGGCGCCCTGCACCACCAGGGTCACCACGATCACCGCGAAGGCCAGCCAGATGAACAGCTCCCGCTGGTAGGGCCGGCCACCGGCCAGGGTCAGCGGCAGGGCCAGCGCGGCGGCGAGGGTCACCACCCCGCGCATCCCGGCCCAGCCGATGATGATCGGCACCCGCACCGGTGGGGCCGGGTCCCGGCGCCGCACCCGGGGCACCAGCCGGGCCAGGTAGGTGGCGGGGAAGAGCCAGACGAACCGGGACAGGATGACGGCGAGCAGCACCGCGAGGGTGACGCCGGCCAGCCGGCCGACCGGTTCGTCGAGGTCTCGGACCACGTCCCGTAGTTGGAGGCCGACCAGCAGGAAGACCAGCCCCTCCAGCAGGAACCGGGCCATCCGCCAGAACGCGCCGACCTGCAGCCGGGAGGCCGCCGACATCAGCAGCGGCATCTTGTGGCCGATCCCGAGCCCGGTCACCACGACCGCGACCACCCCGGAGGCGTGGATCTCCTCGGCGGCGAAGACCACCGCGAACGGCACGATCAGCGACAGCGCGTTGTCCAGCAGCGCGTCACCGGTCCGCTTGTGCAGATAGCCGAAGACGACCACGCCGAGCAGGCCGACCAGGACGCCGCCGCCGGTGGACCGCAGCACCTCCCAGGCCACCTCTCCGAACTCCACCCGGCCGCCGCTCACGGTGGCGGCGATGATCGAGACACGGAGCAGCACCAGCGCGGTGGCGTCGTTGATCAGGCTCTCCCCCTCCAGGATGGTCACGATCCGGCGGGGCAGCCCGACCCGCCGGGCCACCGCGGTGGCGGCGACCGCATCGGGCGGCGCCACCACCGCGCCGAGCGCCAGGCAGATGGCGTACGGCAGGCCGGGCATGAGCAGGTACACGACGGTGCCCACCACGAACGCGGTGAACAGCACCAGTCCCACCGCCAGCAGCAGGATCGGCCGCAGGTTGAGCCGGAACGCCGGCACCGACGTCTCCAGGGCCGCGACGTAGAGCAGCGGCGGCAGGATGCCGACCAGGACCAGGTCCGGGTCGAGGCGTACCTGCGGGAAGCCGGGCAGATAGGACAGGGCGAGGCCGACCACGACCAGCAGGATCGGCGCGAGCAGCCCCAACCGCCGGGCCAGCGCCGCGCCGAACGTCGCGATCGCGAGGAAGACCACGACCTCGAACAGAGCCTCCATGAGGTACGAGCCTAGGCGGCCCGCGGCCCGCCGGGGTCAGGCGTTGATTCGCACCTTCGGCAGCACCTGCGCGCCGAACGTGTCGATGAACGCCCGCTGCTCCTGCCCGACGTGGTGCAGCGCGATCTGGTCGAAGCCGAGTTCGACGTACTCCTCCAGCCAGCCGACGTGCCGGCCGGTGTCGGCCGAGATGTTGACGACCTCGGCGACCTTCTCCATCGGCACCTGCTCGGAGACCACGTCGAAGTGCTCGGCGGTGTCCAGGTCCCAGCAGACCGGCGGGGCGAAGATGTTGCTGCGCCACTGCTCGTACGCGATCGCCTCGGCCTCGGCCTGCTCCGGCGCCCAGCTGACGTGCACCTGGAGGTGCAGCGGACCGCGCCCGCCGGCGTCCCGGTACGCGTCGATCATCTCCCGCAGGTGCGCGGTGGGGGCGTTCACGGTGATCAGGCCGTCCGCCCACTCGGCGCACCAGCGGGCGGTGGCGACGCTGACCGCCGCGCCGATCAGGGCCGGCGGCTGCTCCGGACGGGTCCAGAGCCGGGCCCGGTCGACCCGGACCAGGCCGTCGTGGCTGACCTCCTCGCCGGCCAGCAGCGCCCGGATGACGTCGACGCACTCGCGAAGCCGGGCGGAGCGCACGTCCTTGCGCGGCCAGCCGTCGCCGGTGATGTGCTCGTTGCTCGCCTCGCCGGTGCCGAGCGCGGCCCAGAACCGGCCCGGGTACATCGCCCCGAGGGTGCCGATGGCCTGCGCGATGATCGCCGGGTGGTAGCGCTGGCCGGGCGCGTTGACCACGCCGAACGGCAGGCCGGTGGCCTGGAGGGCGGCACCCAGCCAGGACCAGGCGAAGCCGGACTGGCCCTGCCGGGTGCTCCACGGCGAGAAGTGGTCCGAGGACATGGCGGCGTCGAAGCCGGCCCGCTCGGCGTGGATCACCGCCTCCAGCAGCCGGCTCGGGTGGATCTGCTCGTGAGAGGCGTGGAAGCCGAACACCGTCATGGATCCTTCCCTACCCATGACGGTGTCCGGCCAAAAGCGTGCTACTCGGCGTGCGCGCCGGCGCCGGCGGACGCCGCGCCCTCCCCCACCCAGACGGTCTTGGTGTTGCAGAACTCCCGCATGCCGACCGCGGACAGTTCCCGGCCGTAGCCGGAGTTCTTCACCCCGCCGAACGGCAGCTCCGGGTAGGACGTGGTCATCCCGTTGAGGAAGACGCTGCCGGCGTCCAGGTCGGTGGCGAAGCGCTCCTGCTCCTGCGGGTCGGTGGTCCAGGCGTTCGAGCCGAGGCCGAAGGAGGTGCCGTTGGCGACCTCGATCGCCTCCTCGTACGACGACACCCGGTAGAGGCCGGCGACCGGGCCGAAGACCTCCTCCGCCCACATCCGCATCTGCGGGTTCAGGTCGGTGACCACGGTCGGCGGGTAGAACCAGCCGTCGCCGGCCGGCTTCTCGCCGCCGCAGAGCACGGTGGCACCGTGGTCCACCGCGTCCTGCACCTGGGTGTGGATCTCGTCCCGGCCGCGCTCGCTGGCCAGCGGCCCCACGTCGGTGTCGGAGTCCATCGGGTCACCGACCCGCAGTGCCGCCATGTTGGCGGCGAACTTCTCCGCGAAGGCGTCGAAGACGTCGGTGTGCACGATGAACCGCTTGGCGGCGATGCAGGACTGGCCGTTGTTCTGGCAGCGGGCGGTGGTGGCGACCTCGGCCGCGCGGTCCAGGTCGGCCGACGGCATCACCACGAACGGGTCGCTGCCGCCGAGTTCCAGCACCGTCTTCTTCAGCTCCCGCCCGGCGATCTGGCCGATCGAGCGGCCCGCCCCCTCGCTGCCGGTCAGCGTGGCGGCGCGTACCCGCGGGTCGCTGAGGATCCGGTCCACGGCCTCCGAGCCGACCAGCAGGGTGGTGAACGCGCCTTCGGGGAACCCGGCGCGGCGGAACAGGTCCTCCAGGTAGAGGGCGGTCTGCGGCACGTTGGAGGCGTGCTTGAGCAGGCCGGTGTTGCCGGCCATCAGCGCCGGCGCGGCGAAGCGCATCACCTGCCAGAGCGGGAAGTTCCACGGCATCACCGCCAGCACCGGCCCGATCGGCTGGTACCGCACGAACGCGCGCTTCGCCTTGACGGCGCCGGCGTCGGCGGGCTCGTCGGCGAGCATCCGCTCGGCGTTGGCCGCGTAGAACCGGCAGGCGGTGGCGCACTTGGTCACCTCGGCCTTCGCCGCCGCGTACGTCTTGCCCATCTCGGTGGTCATCATCCGGGCGGTGGCGTCCCGTTCCGCGTCGAGCAGGTCGGCCGCCGCGTTCATCCACTCCGCCCGCTGGGCGATCGTGGTGCCGTGCAGGTCCCGGAACGCCACGTCGGCCCGGTCGATCGCGGCGTCGAGCTGCTCGTCCGACATCGGGTCGTACGACTTGAGCACCTGGCCGGTGGCGGGATTGGTGGTGGCGATCGGCATCTCTCGTACTCCTGTCACTCGAAGAGTGAGTGCCGCACGCCCGGCTCCTCGCGGCGGCGCGCGGCCCGGCGGCGCTGGATGACGAACAGGTCGACCACGGCGACCACGGCGAGGACGGCGCACGCCACGCCCAGCCACACCACGTCGGCACGGAACGCCAGCACCGCGAAGACGGTCATGGTGACCAGGCCGAACAGCGCCAGCAAGAGCCGGAGGTTCAACGCGCTGTACGCGTGCCCGACCGTGCCACGGGCACGCCTGGGCTGCGATCTCGTCATCCCTCCGGGCTACCCCCGCAGGACTGGCCCTAACCGCCGTCCCGCCCGGCCCGGCCGGCCGCCGGCCCGGGCAGGCACGGTTTGCGGCGTGTCGGGGTGTTCTCGCCCTCGCACCGCCCCACACGCCGCAGAGCGCGCGGACCGGCGGACCGGGGGTCGGGGGCGGGGCGGTGATGCCGGCCACGGAGCGGGTATGCCGCGGATGCGGGCGGCGGTGCGTTGCGTTACACCGGTGCGTCGCGACCGGGCCGACACCGGAGCGGGCGGGAAGGATGAGGGCATGACCATGACCCACGCGGGGCCGGTGACCGTCGCCATCGCCCGTCGGGCCGACCCGGCGCGCGCCCACGAGATGGTCGCCTGGATGCGGGCCGGCACCGCGCTGGCCGAGAGCTTCCCGGGGTTCCTCGGCGTGGGCTGGGTGCAGAGCGCCCCCGGCTCGCCGGAGTGGCACATGCTCTACCGCTTCGCCGACCAGGAGACGCTACGCCGCTGGGAGGAGTCCCCGCAGCGGACCTGGTGGCTCACCTCCGCGCAGGGCATCGTCGAGCACACCCGGGTCGAGCGGCGTACCGGGATCGAGGGGTGGTTCGACCCGCCGGTCGACCACGTGGTCGAGAACCTGGCACCGGCCGTGGGTGAGCCGGCCGTGGCGGCGTCCCCGCCGCGCTGGAAGCAGGCCGTGACGATCTGGCTGGCGTTCTTCCCGCTGAGCCTCACCGCCACCCTGCTCACCGCCCGGTTCATCGGTGGGGTGCCGCTGGCGGTGCGGACGCTGCTCATCACGCTCTGCCTGACGCCGCTGATGACGTACCTGGTGCTGCCTTGGATCACCCGGGCGCTGCACTGGTGGCTGCACGGGCAGCGGCCACCGTGGCGCGCATCGCGCTGAGCCGCCGTTCTATCAAATCCATGTTTCTAAATATTTGCTCTGCCCGAAAGTCGACACGAGCGGCCCGACCCGTTCGGACCTCCCCGTAGAGTTACCGCGCTGTCGCTCTGCGCCGCCGGACCGGGGGAAGACAATGCCTCGACGCTGGGTCGCCGCCGCCGCCTGCCTGCTGGCGCTGGTCGCCCTCGCCTGCGAGGAAGGGGGCAGCGCCTCGCCCCGGCCGTCCCGGGACTCCGGCCCACCCGGGCTGCCCACCACCATGGCCGCGCTCGGCGACTCGATCACCACCGGCTTCGGCTCCTGCCTCGTGCTCACCTCGTGCCAGCGCAACTCGTGGTCCACCGGCGACGGCATCCGGGTGGAGAGCCACTACCGCCGGCTGCTCGAGGCCGACGCGGGCATCCGCGGCCGGGCCCACAACCACGCCGCGCCCGGGGCGCGCGCCGAGGCGCTGGCCGGGCAGGCCCAGGCGGCCGTACGCGACAAGGCCGACTACGTGACGGTGCTGATCGGCGCCAACGACGCCTGCCGCGACGACATCGACACGATGACGCCGGTGGCGACGTTCCGCACCCAGGTCGACCGCGGCCTGCGCGTGCTGCGCAAGGGGCGGCCGAAGGCGCGGGTGCTGGTGGTCAGCATCCCGGACCTGTACCGGCTCTGGGAGGTCGGGCACACCGAGTCCCGGGCCGTGCGGGTCTGGCGGGCCGGCATCTGTCCGTCGCTGCTGGCCAACGCGACCTCCACCGCGCCCGCCGACCGGGCCCGCCGGGCCCGGTTCCGTCAGCGCGTCGACGACTACAACGCCCAGTTGAAGGCGGCCTGCCGGGCGTACGGGTCGCGCTGTCGGCACGACGGCGGGGCGGTGCACCGGGTGCGCTTCACCCTGGACGAGGTCAACGCGCTGGACTGGTTCCACCCCAACGTGGCCGGGCAGAACCGGCTCGCCGACGTCACCTTCTCGACCGCCGGCTGGCGGCTCTGACCCCCGTCGCGCCATCATGCCGGGCGACCCGGGGCGGACGGACAGCCGTTCGTAGCCGCCCGAGCCCTGCCGCCCACGCGAAACGGCGGCGCCCCGGAGATCGGGGCACCGCCGTACCGGCGTGTGGTCAGGAGCGGCGGGGTTGCGGCACGCCGCCGCGACCGGTCCGGTAGAGCTCACGGGCGCGCTCGGCGAGGTCCTTGGTGGCCGACGAGTTGGCCCAGGTGCCGAGAATGATGGCGGCGCCCGGCACGACCTTGGCGAACATCCGCTTCGCCGCGCGCACCCCGGCCATCTGGGCCAGTCGCACGCCGAGGCGGAGCATCACCTTGCCGAGCGGGTTCTGCGCGCCGTGGCCGAAGAGGGCACCGGCGCGTTCCCGCCCCGCCGCGACGCCCAGGGCCAGTCGGGCGCTCTCGGCGACCTTGTGCACCTTCTGCAGCACCAGCAGGTCGGTGGCCCGGTCGGGGTGCACCGGGTCGACGCCGTACGCGGCGGCGATGTGCAGCACCAGCCGCGCCTGGGTCCAGGCCAGCACGCCGACGTCGATCACCGCACCGGGCAGCCCGGCCGCGCCGGAGACCGCCCCGGAGAGGCGGGCCCGGTTGACGAACTTGCGGATCGCCTGTTCGGCGAGGTCGTCGGCGGAGACGTCGGGGCGCTCGGCGCGGGCCCGGGCGGCCCACTCGGCAGCCTCCGGTCCCAGCCGGCGCACCGCCTCCAGGGCGAGGTGTTCCGGCGCGTACTGCGGGTCGTCCCGCATCCGGTCCCAGAGCCGGGCCGGCGGCGCCTCGGGGGCGTCCGGCTCCCCCGCCCGGGCGACCGGCGGGGTGACCGCCGCCGCCGGGGTGACCGGCGGCGGCGTGGGTGCGGTGGGTTCGTCGTCGACGGGGGCGGCATCGGTCACGGGGGCTCCCGGTGTCGAGGGCGAGCGGTGGACGATCAGCGACGCCGGCCGGAGAGCCGGCTGGTCACCTGCTTGAGCTTGGTCTGGTTCTCCGGCTTGGCCAGCTCGCGCCGGCCCCGGTCGACCAGCTGCTGCCCCTTCGGTGACCGCAGGAAGGCGGTGATCCGCTGCACCAGTGACATGTCGTTCTCCATTCGGTGGTTGTGCATTATGTGTACCCCGAACGGACAACCGAGAACCGGAAACCGGTCAAGCCAGGATGGCCTCCACCACCTTGGTGGCCCGCCACTCGTGCTGGGCGTACAGGTCGGGGAACGCGGAGACCTGCACCGACTGCGCCGCGACGGTCAGCGGCAGGTCCCGCCAGCCGGGGATCTCCAGCAGCGCGGAGAGGAACGCCTGGGTGGCGTACTCCGGGTCCATCAGGTCGCGGACCGCGCCCCAACCGCTGCTCGGCCGCTGCTGGAACAGTCCGACCGAGTCGTGGTCCCAGCCGATGGCCTGGTGCGGGTAGTTCTGGGACTCGGGCAGCACGCCGCTGGCGTAGTTGTAGAGGTTGCTCTCCTGCATGGCGGTGGCCACGGCGATGATCAGCGCCTGCCGGGGGACGCCCATCTCCCGGCCGGCCTTGACGATGGCCTTGGCGTTCTCCATCTGGGCCCGGTCCAGGCCGGCCACCGGGGCGATCCGCTTCGGCCTCGGCTTCGGCGTCGGCCTGGGCTTGGCCTTCCTCGGCTCGTCCCGGGACGAGGAGTCGGTCGAGGCCTTGCCGGGGGTGCCGGGGTTCCCGTTGACCGGGGTACGTCCGTGGTCGCGGGAGGCGGCGTCCTCCTGCGCCCGCTCGGCGAGCGCCGGCTGGGCGGCGACCGGGTCGAGCCGCTCGGCCGGCAGGGCCTGCGCGCCGGCGAGGGCCGCCAGGGCGAGGCAGGAGACCACGCCGCTGGCGAGGGCGACCCGCGAGGGGCGGCGGATCAGGGGGTTAACGAGGGCGCCGAGGCGGGTACGGAGGGTGGGGGTCGCCGCGGGGACACGGAGAACGCCGACCTGAACGGACGAGGGGGTATCGTCCGAACGGCCAGTCGGGCCCTCGTGGGCGTACTGGTCGTCGATGGTGTCGTCGTCACGCATCCGACGAGGCTAGGCAGGCGATCCACCGGCCACCCAGCGCGTGGAAGTGGCCCTGACCACAATCCGGCGCACCCGACTCGGGCGCGTCGGCGGTGACGCGTGGTCGCGGTGGGAAACGCCGCAGAACCGGCATTTCCGAAACGCCCCCCGGGGCCGGGAGGCCCGGAGCAGCCGGGGCGAGACCCCCGTCACCGCCCACATGATCCGCTATATCCACCGTTCGGATGAGCAAGCCGCGGACGAACGGACAACCGCGCCTCGGATGATCGCCGAAATGCGGTACTTGGTCCGGCTTTGATCACCAGGATCGCGGCGAACCGCCCCTTGCTGGAATGGATACCTGCGGCGGGTACGTTCGGCGAACCGGGAGCCGTGCGCGCACGGCCGCCCGTACGCGCGTTTCCTCAGGAGGTCCGACCGGTGCTCGACCCACACGAGCTCTACCAGCTCACCGACGATCTGCCCGACCTCGGGCAGCCGGTGCTGATCCAGGCCCTGACCGGCTTCGTCGACGCCGGCAACGCCAGCCGCCTGGCCCGCGAGCAGTTGCTCACCTCGCTGGAGTCACGTCGGATCGCCACCTTCGACGTCGACCAGCTCTTCGACTACCGCTCCCGCCGCCCGGTGATGACCTTCGTCGAGGACCACTGGGAGCACTACGACGCGCCGGAGCTGGCGCTGCACCTGCTGCACGACGACGACGAGACCCCCTTCCTGCTGCTCACCGGCCCGGAGCCGGACCTGCAGTGGGAGCGGTTCGTGGCCGCCGTGGCCGCCCTCGCCACCCGGCTCGACGTCCGGCTGACCGCCGGGCTGAACTCGATCCCGATGGCCGTGCCGCACACCCGCCCCACCGGGGTGACCGCGCACGCCACCCGGCGCGAGCTGATCGCCGGCTACGAACCCTGGTTGCAGCGGGTGCAGGTGCCGGGCAGCGTCGGGCACCTGCTGGAGTACCGCCTCGGCGAGGCGGGCCGGGACGCGATCGGCTTCGCCGCGCACGTGCCGCACTACGTCGCGCAGACCGAGTACCCGGCCGCCGCCGAGGTGCTGCTCTCCTCGGTGTCGCGCAGCACCGGGCTGCTGCTGCCCAGCGACAGCCTGCGGGCCGCCGCCGAGGTGGTGCGGGTCGAGATCGACCGGCAGGTCGCGCAGACCGACGAGGCCGCCGCGCTGGTCCAGGCCCTGGAGGAGCAGTACGACACGTTCGCCCGCGGACGCGGCGAGAAGAACCTGCTGGCCGCCGAGGCCGGCCCCCTGCCCACGGCCGACGAGCTCGGCGCCGAGCTGGAGCGGTTCCTGGCCGAGCAGACCCGACCCGGCGACACCCCCAACGGCTGACCCACCTCGTCGGTCCAGGGCAGCTGTCGTTCCCTGGATCGACGAGGACAGGTGACGCGCCGGAGCGGCTGGCCGGGCGTGTGCGGGCGGGATGCGGCAGGCTGGAGGCATGCGCCTGGCGACCTGGAACGTGAACTCGGTGAAGGCCCGCCTGCCCCGGCTGCTCGACTGGCTGGCCACCACCGGCCCGGATGTGGTCTGCCTGCAGGAGACCAAGTGCCCGGACGGCGCCTTCCCGGTCGCCGACGTGGGCAAGCTGGGCTACGAGGTGGCCAGCCACAGCGACGGCCGGTGGAACGGGGTGGCGATCCTGTCCCGGGTCGGGCTGGCCGACGTGGCGGTCGGGTTCCCCGGCGAACCCGGATTCCCCGAGCCCGAGGCCCGCGCGATCTCCGCCGACTGCGCCGGGCTCCGGGTCTGGTCGGTGTACGTGCCGAACGGGCGCTCCCCCGACGATCCGCACTACGCGTACAAGCTGGCCTGGTTCGCGGCGCTGCGGGACGCGCTGGAGCCGGAACTGGCCGGCGGGACGCCGGTGGCGGTCTGCGGCGACTTCAACGTCGCCCCCACCGACGACGACGTCTGGGACCCGGCGCTCTTCGTCACCTCCACCCACGTCACGCCGGCCGAGCGGGCGGCGCTGGCGGCGCTGCGCGACCTCGGGCTGGTCGACGTGGTGCCCACCCCGATGAAGGGTCCGCACCCCTACACCTACTGGGACTACCGGGCCGGGATGTTCCACCAGAACAAGGGCATGCGGATCGACCTCGTGTACGCCTCCGCGCCGTTCGCCCGGGCGGTCCGCTCGGCGTACGTCGACCGGGAGGCCCGCAAGGGCAAGGGCCCCTCCGACCACGCCCCGATCGTGGTCGACGCCGATCTGGTGCCGACCGTCGAGCCGATCTGAGTCCCTCCCCGGCCCGGCGGACGTCCCGACGCGGATGACCGCCGGGCCGGGTGCCGGGCCGCTGGTTAGGGTGGAGCCATGGCAGTCGTGAAGATCAACGCGATCGACGTCCCCGCCGGCTCCGGCGAGGAGCTGGAGAAGCGGTTCGCCGCCCGGGCCGGCGCGGTGGAGAACTCCCCCGGCTTCCTCGGCTTCGAGCTGCTCCGCCCGGTCGCCGGCGAGAGCCGCTACTTCGTCTACACCCGCTGGGAGAGCGAAGAGGCGTACCAGGCCTGGGCGGCCGGCCCGTCGCGGGCCGCGCACGCCGGCGGCGAGGGCGGCGAACAGCGGCGGCCGGTGGCCTCCGGCGCGACGCTGCTGGAGTTCGAGGTCGTCCAGCAGGTCGCCGGCAAGGGCTGACCGTCAGGGATCGCGGGTCTCGGCCAGCGAGGCGAAGGCGATGACGTTGTCCTCGTACCCGGTCCGGCCGCCGACCCAGGCCCCGCCGCAGGTGATCAGCCGCAGCGCGGGCGGCCCGGCACTGCCGTAGACCCGGTCGGCCGGCATGTTCGACTTGTCGAAGTACTCGACCGAGTCGACCGTGAACACAGCGACCTTGCGGTCCCGGCGGGTCACCTCGATCCGGTCGCCGGGCTTGAGCTTGCGCAGGTCGTAGAAGACGGCCGGGCCGCTCTTGGAGTCGACGTGCCCGACGATGATGGCCCGGCCCGCCTCGCCCGGGGTCGGGCCCCGGTCATACCAGCCGGTCTCGTGGTGCCGGTCCAGCGGCGGCACGTCGATCGACCCGTCCTCGGCCTGGCCCACCGGGGCCACCGGGGCGGTCACCCGGATCGCCGGCACCGCCAGGCTCACTGGGCGGCTGGCCGGCAGCCCACCGCGCCCGGCGGTCGGCCGCTCCTGCGCGCTCGCCGGGCGCTGCTGGCCGGCGGCCCAGTCCAGCGGCCCGACGGTACGGCCGAGACCCGCGCCGGTGGCGAAGACGCCGAGCAGCACCAGCGCCACCGCGAGCGGCACGGTCCACGGGCTGCGGGCGCGGGCCCGGTCGCGCCGGGCGGCCGGTGTCGAGGCGGGTTGCGGGGCCATCGCGCCGCTCAGCCTCGGGCAGCGCCACGGGGGCGGCGGGCCGCGACGATGCCGACGGTCGCCCCGGCGATGGTCAGGGCCAGGCCACCGGGGACGAGCAGACCGGTGAGGTTGCCGCCGGCGGCGCCGCCGAAGCCGGTCTGCGGGCCGGGGCTGGGCTTCATCGACTTGACCACCTGGAGCATCGTCGAGGCGGTCGCGCCGTCCCGGCACTCCAGCTTGACCCGGTAGTTGCCGGGCCGGGTGCGCTCCTTGACCATCGCCGAGGCGGTCAGCTCGCCGCGCTGGGAGTGCACCTGCACCCGGCCGAAGGCGTCGGAGACGACGGTCGCGGGGATGGAGTTGTCCCGGCAGCTGGCCTGGATGCCGACCAGGTAACCGGGCTGCACGGGGCTGGGGCGCACCTCGACGAAGACGACGTTGGCGGGCGGCTGCGCCGTGCCGCCCGGCTCGGGCCAGATCTGGCCCGGCTCGGTCGGGCCCGGGGCCACCGCGGGTGGCGGGACGAGGGCCGGTGTCCCCGCGGGTGGCGGGGCGGCGAGCGCCGGGGCCACCCCGAACAGCGCCGGGCCGAGGGCACCGAACGTGACCGCCAACGCGGTGCGCTGGAGCGTGATCGACATCCTGCCCCCTTCCGGCCGCCTCGGGCAGCGCCGGGGCAGCGAGCGCCGGCCTGCCGTACGGGATGAATCGTCTCACCCCCGGGCGTACATCACATCCGATACGCCGGAACCGTCGCGTACGCTCGGGTCGCTGTGACCTCCACCGACCTGAACCCCGCCGTCCCGGCGGCCCCGCCGGCCGCCCGGATCCGCACCTTCCACCCCCGCCGCGGCCGGATGAGCGGCCGCCAGACGGACGCGCTGGAGCGGCTCTGGCCCGGGTACGGGTTCGACATCGCCGACCTCGACGGTCCCTTCGACCCGGCCGCGCTCTTCGGCCGGGGCGCGCCCGTGGTGCTGGAGATCGGCTCCGGCATGGGCGACGCCACGGCCGCGATGGCCGCCGCCGACCCGGACCGGGACTACCTGGCGGTCGAGGTGCACACACCCGGCCTCGGCAACCTGCTGGAGCTGGTGGAACGGCACGGGCTGCGCAACGTCCGGGTGGCCAAGGGCGACGCGCTGGACCTGGTCCGGGCCATGCCGGCCGACGCGCTGGACGCGGTGCACGTCTTCTTCCCCGACCCCTGGCCCAAGGCCCGGCACCACAAGCGGCGGATCATCCAGCCGGAGCACGTCGCGCTGCTCCGCTCCCGCCTGCGCCCCGGCGGGACGCTGCACTGCGCCACCGACTGGGCCGAGTACGCCGAGTCGATGCGCGAGACGCTGACCGCCGACCCCGGACTGGCGGACCCGCACGGCGGCTTCGCCCCCCGACCGGCGCACCGCCCGATCACCAAGTTCGAACGCCGCGCCCTGACCGCCGGCCGCCCCGTCTTCGACCTCATCCACCCCCGCCACCCCTGACCCCGCCGGCCCGCCCGGCCCCGCCGGCTTCGGGCGCACTTTCCGCGAAAGAGTGCCCATCGGGGCGGGAACAGCCCCGCTTTCTCGGAAAGTGCGGCGCGAGGGGCCCGACGTGAGGGGGCGGCGGTGTACCCGGTTGGCGGGTGGGGGTGGTGGGCGGGCACGATGGGGGCGCTATGACGCTCACTGCCGCGCTGCCTCGAAGCGCCGACCCCGACACCCTCTACGACGCGTTCGCCGGCTGGGCGAAGGAGCGTGGCCTCGACCTCTACCCCCACCAGGAGGAGGCGGTCATCGAGATCGTCTCCGGCGCGAACGTGATCATGAACACGCCGACCGGCTCCGGCAAGAGCCTGGTCGCGATCGCGGCGCACTTCGCGGCCCTGGCCGACGATCGGACCACCTTCTACACCGCGCCGATCAAGGCGCTGGTGTCGGAGAAGTTCTTCGCCCTCTGCGAGGTCTTCGGCGCCGAGAACGTCGGCATGCTCACCGGCGACGCCAGCGTCAACGCCGACGCCCCGATCATCTGCTGCACCGCCGAGATCCTGGCGAACCTGGCGCTGCGCGAGGGGACCCGGGCGGACGTCGGCCAGGTGGTCATGGACGAGTTCCACTTCTACGCCGAGCCCGACCGGGGCTGGGCGTGGCAGGTGCCCCTGATCGAGCTGCCGCAGGCGCAGTTCATCCTGATGTCGGCCACCCTCGGCGACACCACCCGGTTCGTCGACGACCTGACCCGGCGCACGGGGCGGTCCACCGCCGTGGTCCGCTCGGCCGAGCGGCCGGTCCCGCTGCTCTTCTCGTACGCGATGACGCCGCTGCACGAGACCCTGGAGGAGCTGCTGGAGACCAAGCAGGCCCCGGTCTACGTCGTGCACTTCACCCAGGCCGCCGCGCTGGAACGCGCCCAGGCGCTGATGAGCGTCAACGTCTGCACCCGGGCCGAGAAGGACATGATCGCCCAGGCCATCGGCAACTTCCGGTTCACCTCCGGCTTCGGCAAGACGCTGTCCCGGCTGGTCCGGCACGGCATCGGCGTGCACCACGCCGGCATGCTGCCCAAGTACCGACGCCTGGTGGAGACCCTGGCCCAGGCCGGCCTGCTCAAGGTCATCTGCGGCACCGACACCCTCGGTGTCGGCATCAACGTGCCCATCCGCACGGTGCTCTTCACCGGCCTGTCCAAGTACGACGGGGTGCGCACCCGGCTGCTCAAGGCGCGCGAGTTCCACCAGATCGCCGGGCGGGCCGGACGGGCCGGTTTCGACACCCTCGGCCGGGTCGTGGTGCAGGCCCCCGAGCACGTCATCGAGAACGAGAAGGCGCTGGCCAAGGCCGGCGACGACCCGAAGAAGCGGCGCAAGGTGGTCAAGAAGAAGCCGCCGGAGGGCTCGGTCGGCTGGGGCCAACCCACCTTCGAGCGGCTGGTCGAGGCCGAGCCGGAGCCGCTGACCTCCAGCTTCCAGGTCAGCCACTCGATGCTGCTCAACGTGATCGGCCGCCCCGGCGACGCGTTCGCCTCGATGCGCCACCTGCTCACCGACAACCACGAGGACCGGGCCGCGCAGCGCCGGCACATCCGCCGCGCCATCGCCATCTACCGGGCCCTGCGCGCCGGCGGGGTGGTCGAACAGCTCGACGAGCCCGACGAGGCCGGCCGCCGCGTCCGCCTCACCGTCGACCTCCAGCTCGACTTCGCGCTCAACCAGCCGCTGTCGCCGCTGGCGCTGGCCGCGATCGAGCTGCTCGACGTCGAGTCCCCGTCGTACGCGCTCGACGTGCTCTCGGTGATCGAGTCGATCCTCGACGACCCGCGCCAGGTGCTTTCCGCGCAGCAGTTCAAGGCCCGCGGCGAGGCGGTCGCCGCGATGAAGGCCGAGGGCATCGAGTACGAGGCCCGCCTGGAGCTGCTCGACGAGGTGACCTGGCCCAAGCCCCTGGCCGAGCTGCTGGACGCCGCGTACGAGATGTACCGGCAGGGCCACCCCTGGGTCGCCGACCACCAGCTCTCCCCCAAGTCCGTCGTCCGGGACATGTACGAGCGGGCGATGACCTTCACCGAGTACGTGCAGTTCTACGGGCTGTCCCGCTCGGAGGGCCTGGTGCTGCGCTACCTCGCCGACGCGTACAAGACGCTCCGGCAGACGGTGCCCGAGGACGCCAAGACCGAGGAGCTGGTCGACCTCATCGAGTGGCTCGGCGAGCTGGTGCGCCAGGTCGACTCCAGCCTGATCGACGAGTGGGAGCGGCTGCGCAACCCGTCCGACGTGGCGGAGGTGGCCTCGTCGCTGGAGGACAAGCCGCCGGCGGTCACCCGCAACGCCCGCGCCTTCCGGGTGCTGGTGCGCAACGCGCTGTTCCGCCGGGTCGAGCTGGCCGCGCTGCGGCGCTGGTACGACCTCGGCGAGCTGGACTCCGCGTCGGGCTGGAACGCCGACGCGTGGGCCGAGGCGCTGGAGCCGTACTTCGAGTCGTACGACTCGATCGGGGTCGGCCCGGACGCGCGCGGGCCGGCGCTGCTGATGATCGAGCAGGGTCGCGAACGCTGGACGGTGCGGCAGATCCTCGACGACCCCGAGGGCGACCACGACTGGGGGATCAGCGCCGAGGTCGACCTCGCCGCCTCCGACGAGGCGGGCGCCGCCGTCGTCCGGATCACCGACGTCGGGCAGCTGTAGAAAAGAGTTTCGCGGGGCCGTCCGGAGTGTCCGGGCGGCCCCTTTCGTACCCTGGGCGTTGTCACCCTCGTCGATTAGAATGTATGTACTAATCGAGTTCCTGACCTGGGAGGACGCCCGTGACCGCGCCCGCCTCCACGCCGCTCACCCCCTACGCCACGCTGCTCGGCTTCACCCGGTACGTCGACCGCACCGGCCCGACCAAGGCCACCTTCGTCGGCGGCCTGCGCAAGCAGCGGGCCAGCCGCTCCGGCTTCAACCCGCACGGCCAGTTCGTCAAGGCCCTCAAGGCCGACATCGCCTTCCACACCGGGGGCACCCACCTCGCCGGCGTGGCCGACGTGGTCAAGCCCCGCTGGCGCCCGCTCTACCAGGCGCTCGTCCCCGGGGCGACGGCCTGGCTGGAGTCCCTCGGCGACCCGGCCGGCATCGACCTGGCCCAGACCCGCGACGCGCTCGCCATGCTGGGCGACCTGCCCGTCAAGATCAACCCGCACTTCGGCGTCCGGTACGCCGACGGGCACGCCGAGGCGATCCGGCTGCACTTCGACGAGACCCCGCCGAGCGAGGAGGCGACGCTGGCCACCCTGCACCTGATGGCCCGGCACATGGACGCGGTGCTGCCGCACGCCGAGCCGGTCCTGGTGGACGTGCGGCGGGGCGCGGCGCACCGCATGCCCGACACGATCAAGCCCGAGCAGGTCGAGCAGTGGCTGGCCGGGGAGGCCGCCGCCTTCCGGGCGATCTGGTCCACCGCCGCCTGACCCGGCGTCCCCGTCCGGGCCGCCCACCGGCCCGGACGGGAAGCCCCGGCGGTATCACTCGGCGGTGACAGGCCGGGATGAGCCGGTGCGGTCGGCTCGGCGCAGCAGCCCGGCGGTGACCAGGCCGCCGACGAGGACGGCGACCGCGCCCACCGTCTGCCCGGTCTCCAGCGCGGTGCGGAACGCGTCGGAGACCGCCTGCCGTTCGGTCTCCGACCGCGCGGCGGCCACCGCGGCGGGAAAGGATCCCGCCCCGGCCAGGGCGGTCGGCAGCAGCGCGGCGAACCGGGCGTTGAGCACGGCGCCGAGCACGGCGATACCGAGGCTGCCGCCGACCTCGGTCATGGTGCCGTCCACCCCCGCGCCGACGCCGGCCTTGCGCGCCGGCACCGCGCTCATCACCGCCTCGACGATGGCGGGGTTGGCCAGCGCGCAGCCGGCGCCCATCAGCAGCAGCCCACCGAGCAGCACCGGGTAGCCGTCCCCCGGAGCGTGGGTGACGACCGTCAGACCGCCGGCCAGCAGCGCCATCCCCAGGGCGATCGCCGTCGGCGACCCGAGCCGGCGGATCAGCCGGGCGGCGACGCCGGCGACGTTGAGCACGACGATGGAGAGCGCGAAGGGCACCATCCGCAGCCCCGCCTCCCACGCCGAATAGCCGCGCACGAACTGGAGGTGCTGGGTCAGCAGGAAGAGCGCGCCGGTGGCCCCGAAGGTGATCAGGACGACCCCGGAGACCGCGCCGACGAACCGGCGTTCGGAGAACAGGGTCATGTCCAGCATCGGGGCCGCCACCCGCCGCTCCCAGGCCACGAAGAGCACCAGCAGGAGCGCGCCGGCCCCGGCCGCGCCGAGCACCGCCGGGGCCGCCCACCCACGGTCCGGGCCGGAGATGATCGCCCAGACCACCCCGGTCAGCCCGGCCGTGGAGAGCAGCACGCCGAGCACGTCGAGGCGGCCACCGACCGGGTCGCGGGACTCCGGCACCAGCGCCGCGGCGGCCAACAGGCAGACCAGCACGATCGGCACGTTGACCAGGAAGATCGCGTTCCACGGCAGGTGGGCGAGGATCGCGCCGCCGATCGGCGGCCCGGCCGCGAAGCCGAGCGCGCTGGTGGCTGCCCAGAGCCCGATCGCCCGGGTCCGCTCCGCCGGGTCGAAGATCTGCATGGCGACCGCGAGGGTCGCGGTGACCAGCAGGGCCCCGCCGATTCCCATGCCACCCCGCGCGACGATGAGCTGACCGCTGGTCTCCGCAAGCCCGGCGGCCAGCGAGCCGGCGCCGAACAGAACGAGCCCGGCGAGCAGCATCCGGCGCCGCCCGTACCGGTCGGTGGCGCTGCCCGCGGTGAGCAGCAGGCCGCACTGCACCAGCGCGTACGCGTTGATCATCCACTGGACGTCGGCGGTGCTGGCGTCCAGTTCGCCGGTGAGCACCGGGATCGCCACGGTCAGCACGGTGTTGTCGAGGACCACGGTGACCTGGGCCAGGCAGAGCACGGCCAGGATCAGCCAACGGTGGCGGACCGGACCGGCCGGTCGAGCCACCACCGACCGCGTGCCATCGTGCACCGCGCCGGGAGCGCTCATCGCGGCGGGGCGAAGCGGGCGAGCGGGTTGGCCAGGGTGCCGACGAACTGCAACGCGGCCGACGGGTCGGCGAGGTCGACCATCTGCCGGTTGTTGCGCAGTTGCAGCCGGTTCAGGCAGGAGAGCGGGAACTCGGCGGCGAAGAGGTCGTGCCGGCGCAGCCGGTCGGCCAGGTGCGGGACGCTCTCCTGGTAGTCGGCGGCGCACTCGGCCACGGTGCGCCAGAACCCCTCCTCGTCCAGCACGCCCTCGGTGACCAGGATGGCGCTGAGGTGGCGCAGGAAGCTGTCGAACACATCGGTGAAGATCGACAGGATCTTCTCGTCGTCGGGTACGGCGACCCGGATGCGCCGCACCGCCGGCGGCAGGTCGGCCTCGGGGTCCAGCACCGCGATCTCCTCGGCGATGTCCTTGAAGATCACCCGCTCGACCGCCCCGTCGTGCAGCACGAGGACCACGTTCTCGCCGTGCGGCATGAAGACCAGGTCGTGGGCGTAGAGGCTGTGCAGCAGCGGGACCAGGTAGGCGTCGAGGTAGCGGCGCAACCAGACCGCCGGTGCCAGCCCGGACTCCGCGACCAGCGCGCCGGCGACCGAGCGGCCGGCCCGGTCGACGTGCAGCAGGGACGCCATCGTGGCCAGCCGCCGGCCCGGCTCCAGCCCGGCCACCGGGCTCTCCCGCCAGAGCGCGGCCAGCATCTTCCGGTACGGGGAGTACCGGTCGGTCGCCGCCTCGTACTGCCGGTGGCGGTAACCGATCGCGGCCCGCTCCCGGATGATCGTGAGCCGGCTGCGCCGGAACACGGGATCGGTGTCGACGAGGCCGGCGAGCCAGTCGTTGATCGCCGGGGTGTGCTCCATGTACGCGGCGGACAGGCCCCGCATGAAGCCCATGTTGAGCACCGACAGGGCGGTCTTGACGTAGTGCCGCTCGGGGTGGGTGACGTTGAAGAAGGTCCGGATCGACTGCTGGGCGAGGTACTCGTCGGGGCCCTCGCCGAGGCAGACCAGCTGCCGCCGGGCGACCTCGCCGGCGAAGGTGACGGCGAGCTTGTTCCACCACTGCCAGGGGTGCACCGGGATCAGCAGGTAGTCGGCCGGGTCGAGTCCCAGCCCGGTGAGGGTGTCGGCGAAGCCGGCGAGGGTGTCGTCGCCGAGTTCGGCGCGGACCAGGGTGCCGTAGTCGAGGTCGGCGGCGCAGCTGAAGGTGGTGTGGTCGCGGTGCGCGGCCAGCCAGAGCAGCCGGACCGGCCGGGCGGCCTCCGGGGCGTACCGGTGGTAGTCGTGCACCCCGAAGCCGATCCGGCCGTTGTTGGCCACGAAGCAGGGGTGGCCCTCGGTCATCTGGGTCTCGACGTCCTGGAAGTCCGCCCGGGCCAGTTCGGCGGCCGCCACCGCCGGCTTGCCCAGCTTGTGCGCGGTACCGGCCAGGGTGGAGGTGATCTCCTCCAGGTAGACCGGCAGGACCGCATCGGTGAGGCCGAGCGCCTCGCGCAGGTCGAGGCAGAGCTCGACGGCGTCCAGCGGCAGCTCCCGCCCGTCGCGGTGCCGGGTGATGCTCGCGGCGTCGACCTGCCAGTGCCGCAGGGCGAGCAGCCGGGCGGTGAACCGGTACTCCGTCGCGCCGTCGTCGCTACGCACCCGGTAGCGGTCGCCGCCCAGCGGTTCGGGGGTGATCAGCCGTTCGTGGGCGAACTCCGCGAGGGCCTTGCGGACCAGCAGCCGGTTGGCCTCGGCCCAGCGCGGCGGGGTCAGGTGGTCCACGGATGCGGTCGGGTTCACGCGGGCAGCTCTCCTCGGGTGGCGGCCAGAAACTGGTCACGGGTGCAGACGCTGAGCAGGGCGTCCTTCTCGGGCTTGCGGATCGGGCCGACGACGGTGAAGCCCACGGCCGCGTTGAGCGCGTGCACGGCGTGGTTGCGCACGTCCGGCTCGACGACGACCCGGCGGGTGGCCGGGTCGGCGAAGAGCCAGGCCATGACCGTGGTGATCACGGCCCGGGTGAAGCCGTGCACGGGGGTGTCCGGGGGCGCGCAGAGGAAGTGCATGCCGACGTCGCCGTCGACGGCGTCGTACAGGCCGACGAGTTCGACGTGGGCCGGGTCGTACCGCTCGGCGAGGAAGGCGGACCGGCCGCGCCACGACCCGAGGTACGCGTCGTGGTGCGGGTGCGCGGCGATCCGCCGGTACTCCTGCGCCACCCGGGCCACGTCGGCGTCCTGCATCATCCAGAACGCGGCCCTGGGGTGGGTGACCCAGCCGTGCAACAGCGCCGCGTCGCCGTCCGGGTCGAGGGTACGCAGGGCGAACTCGCCGAGCCGGTCGTCGACCCGGCGGTACACCGTCATGCGGTCGCCCCCACCGGCACGCCGAACTCCTGGAAGGCGATGCGCTCCTCGATCGGGTAGTGCTCGCGCCCGGTCAGCTCGCGGATGATCCAGGAGTTCCGGTACGCGCCCATGCCCAGGTCGGGCGAGGTGATGCTGTGCGCGTGGGTGCCGGCGTTCTGGAGGAAGACGCCGTGTCCCGTGTGGTCGACCGCGTAGTTGCGGGCGACGTCGAAGCGGCCCTGCGAGTCCCAGCGCAGCCGGTCGCGGATCGGCTCCAGGAAGGCGGGCACCCGGTAGTGGTAGCCGGTGGCCAGCACCAGCCCCTCGGTGGTGAGCGTGAAGTCGCGGCCCTGCTCGACGTTGCGCAGGCCGAGCGTGTACGTCCCGCTCGCCGGGTCGTGGGTGGCGGCGGTCAGCGCGGTGTTGGTCATCAGCCGGGTGGGCACCGGGCCGGCCACGCTGCGGGCGTAGAGCAAATCGAAGATGTCGTTGACCAGGTCGGCGTTGATCCCCTTGAACAGGCCCTTCTGCTCCGCCTCCAGCCGGTAGCGGGTCGCCTCCGGCAGGGCGTGGAAGTAGTCCACGTAGTCCGGCGAGGTCATCTCCAGGGTGAGCTTGGTGTACTCCAGCGGGAAGAACCGCGGCGACCGGGTGACCCAGTTGAGCTGGTAGCCGTGGGTGCCGATGTCGGCGAGCAGGTCGTGGTAGATCTCCGCGGCGCTCTGCCCGCTGCCGACGACGGTGACGCTGCGCTTGGCCCGCAGCGCCGCCCGGTGCTCCAGGTACCGCGAGTTGTGGATGACGTCGCCGCCGAGGTCCCGGCAGGCGTCGGGGACGTGCGGCGGGGTGCCGGTGCCGAGCACCAGGTGCCGGGCCCGGTGGGTGACCCGCTCACCGGCCACCGTGGCGTGCACGACGTACCGCTCGTCGGCCGGGTCGTACTCGATCGAGGTGACCTCGTGGCCGAAGCGGACGGAGGACAGCTTCGCCGCGGCCCACCGGCAGTAGTCGTTGTACTCGCTGCGCAGCGGGAAGAAGCTCTCCCTGATGTAGAACGGGTACAGCCGCCCGGACTCCTTGAGGTAGCTCAGGAACGAGTACGGCGAGGTGGGGTCGGCCAGGGTGACCAGGTCGGCGAGGAACGGCGTCTGCAGCCGGGCGGAGTTCAGCAGCATGCCGGGATGCCAGGCGAAGTCGTCGCGGGCCTCCAGGAAGAGGCCGTCGAGGTCGCCGATCGGCGCGGTCAGGCAGGCCAGGCCCAGGTTGTACGGGCCCAGCCCGACGGCGATGAAGTCATGGGTCGACATGCATTTCTCCAAGGCGCGCAACGGGCCGGTCAGCGGATCGGGCAGGACAGCTCACCGGCCGTGCGGGTACGCACGTACCAGCCGGCGTGTTCGGCGATGAGGTCGAGGACGTGGGCGATGTCGTCCACGGTGGTCTCCGGGTGGAGCAGGGTGAACTTCAGGTGGTGCGCGCCGTCCACCGTGGTCCCCGCGACCAGGGCGGCGCCGGACGCGGCGAGCGCCTCGCGGGCGTACAGGTTGGCCTCGTCGACGAGGGGCCGGCCGGGACCGGTCGGCAGGTAGCGGAAGACCACGGTGCTGAGCTGGGACCGGGTCACCACCTCGAACCGGGGGTCCTCGGTGAGCAGCCGCCAGGCGGCGTCGGCCCGGTCGATCACCTCGTCGAAGAGCGCCCCGACCGCGTCCGGACCCATGATGCGCAGGGTCAGCCAGAGCTTCAGGGCGTCGAAGCGGCGGGTGGTCTGGATGCTCTTGTCCACCTGGTTGGGGATGCGCTGCTCGACGGCGCGGGCCGGGTTGAGGTAGTCGGCGTGCCAGGTGGCGTGCCGCAGCACCCGGCGGTCGCGCACCAGCAGCGCGCTGGAGCTGACCGGCTGGAAGAACGACTTGTGGTAGTCCACGGTCACCGAGTCGGCCCGCTCGATGCCGTCGAGCAGGTGCCGCCGGGTCGGCGAGACCAGCAGCCCGCAGCCGTACGCGGCGTCGACGTGCAGCCACACGCCGGCCGCCGCGCAGAGGTCGGCGATCTGCGGCAGCGGGTCGATGGTGCCGAAGTCGGTGGTGCCGGCGGTCGCCACCACGGCCATCACCCGCAGCCCCTCGCGGCGGCAGCGGTCGAGTTCCCGGGCCAGCTCGTCGGTACGCATCCGGCGGTCGGCGTCGGTGCCCACCGCGACCACCGCGTCGGCGGCGAGGCCGAGCAGCTTCGCCGCCTTCTGCACGCTGAAGTGGCCGGCCGCCGAGGTGAGCACGCGCAGCCGGGACAGCGACTCGGGGCGGGCGCCCGCGCCGCCGTCCGCGGCGACGGCCTCCTCCCGGGCGAGCAGCATCGCCTGGAGGTTGGACTGCGTCCCGCCGCTGGTGAACACGCCGTCGGCGGCCGGCCCCAGCCCGACGCGGTCGACCGTCCAGTCGATCAGCCGGCGCTCGATGAGGGTGCCGCCGGCGCTCTGGTCCCAGGTGTCCATGGAGGAGTTCACCGCGCTGAGCACCGCCTCGCCGAGCAGCGCGGGGATCACCACCGGGCAGTTCAGGTGCGCCAGGTAGCGCGGGTGGTGGAAGTACACGGCGTCGCGCAGGTAGACGTCCTGGAGTTCGTCGAGCGCCGCCCCGGTGTCGCCGAGCGGCCGATCCAGGTCGATGCCGGCGATCCGGGGGGCGAGGTCCTGCGGGGTCACGCCGGTGAAGGGGCGGTCGGCGGCGGCCACCCGCTCGGCCACCCGGTCGATCCCGTCGGCCAGCACCCGGCGGTAGTGGGCGACGGAGCCGGCGGTGAACAGGTGGGCCCGGCCGGCGGTCGCCGGACCGGGAACCGCTTCGGTCGGGAGGGCCTGAACGGTTGCTCCGGGCAGACGCATGGCAGTCCTCAATGGTCGAGTGGGCACGGCGGGAGGACGGGTGACGGCGCGGCGTCCACCAGCGGTCCCGAGTTGATCGAGTGAAGTTAGGTTACCCTAACCTAAGTTACGGTCAACGCCGTACCGGCTCGGCGCGTCGGGGTTCGGGCGTCCGCTGCGGCTCCTCGCCGGAGGCGTCGGCCGCGGGGGCGAACCGCCGCTGGTGGGCGACGCCCACCACGACGCCGAGCAGCACCAGGACCACGCAGGCCGCCGCGACCACGGGGCACCCCGCCCGATCGGCGGCGGCCAGCCCGACCGAGGCCGCCACGAACGAGCAGACCAGCCCGAAGGACGACAGGACGGTGAAGTCGGTGCCGCCGGTGCCGGGCCGGGAGTAGTCCATGTTGACCGTGTAGAGCACCACGTTGGCCACCGTGTACGCGGCCATGAAGCAGCACAGCGCCGCGACCGTCGCGCCCACCGGCGCCCGCCCGGTCAGCAGCGGCAGCAGCAGCACCGTGGAGACCACGAGGGACACCCCCGCGACCACCAGGACCGCGCCGCGGCCGAACCGGCCCACGCCTGCGCCGGCGAGCAGCCCGGCCACGACGGCCGGGGCGCTGGTGACCACGCCGGTCACCACCCCGATCCGCCCCAGCGACCAGCCCGCGTCCACCAACGCCGGCGTGACCAGCGCGTACGGCGCACCGGCGCCGGTGTAGACCAACGGCACCACGCCGAAGGTCCACCACCGACAGCCCGGCTGGGCGAACACCGACAGCAGCGCCCGGTACGCCTGACCGGCGGAGCCCACCCGGTCGGTCCGCACCGGCTCCCGGAACCGCCACACCACCAGCAGGCCCAGCGCGGTCAGCCCGGCCAGCAACAGGACCGCCGCCCGCCAGCCGAACCGGTCGTAGACGACCACACAGGCACCGCCGCCGAGCAGGTTGCCGAGGTAGCTGGCGGCGACCTGGACGCCGTTGCCGGCCCCCCGGCCGCGCGCCGACAGCAGCCGGACGGCGACCGCGTCGACGGCGATGTCCTGGGTGGCGGAGAGGAAGACGTACGCGGCGCAGATCGCGACGATCGGGCCGAGCTGCCCGGCGGGGCGGTCGAACGGCAGCAGGGCCAGCAGGGACAGCACCAGGCCGCCCTGGAGCACCAGCAGCCAGGAGCGGTAGTGGCCCCGGCGGCGTGATCCGTACCGGTCGAGCAGCGGTGCCCAGAGGAACTTGAGCGGCCAGACCAGGCCGACGAACTGCAGCAGCGCCAACGTGTCCAGCGACGTGCCGCCGTCGCGCAGGATGGCGGTCAGGCCGACGGTGATGAAGCCGACCCCGAGGTACTGGGTGACGTAGAGCGCCGTCAGCGTGCCGAGGCGACCGTTCACCGGGCACTCCAGTACCCGAGTGATGTCACCTGGTGCCGGCCCGCGCCGAGGGTGCGCCGTACGTGTCGGGTGATGCTGCGTGTGCTGGCCGCCTCGCAGGCGACCCAGTAGTGGGCGTCCGGGGCGGCGGGCAGCGCCGCGCAGACCGTCTCCACCAGGTGCCGCCCCTCGTCCTGGCGGGGGACCCAGGTCACCTCGTGTCCGGTGCGGGCCCGGGGCGTCAGAGCCTGCTCGCCCTCGTGGGCGTACTCCAGCCACACCGTCGCCGGGATGTCGGCGGCGGTGTCGAGCAGGCTGTTCACCGCCGGCAGCGAGGCGGCGTCGCCGATCAGGTAGAGGTGCGCCGGCGCGGGATCGGGCAGGCGGAACGAGCTGCCCTGCACCGTGGCCTCGATGGTGTCGCCGACCTCGGCGGCGGCCGCCCAGCGCGCGGCGCACCCGTCGTGCAGGGCGAACTCCAGGTGGAACCGCCCGGTGGCCGGGTCCGGGTCGACCAGCGTGTACGCGCGCTGGTGCGGCCGGCCGTCGTCGTCGAACCAGAGCCGGATCCACATGGTCGGGTGCACCCCGCAGGCCTCCAGCAGGCCACCACCGTCCACCAGCAGCCGCTGGTAGTGACCGCCGACCGACTCGGCGCCGAGCACGGTGAGCCGGAAGTTCCGGCCCCCCATGGCCTTGAGCACCAGGGCCTCCCAGTTGCGCTTCACGTCTGACCCTCCAGTAAGGTTCGCCTTAGTTAGGGGAGGCTAACCTAAGTTGATATTCGATGAGCACGCGGCTCACCGGGGCTCCGGACCGGCCGTGCGATGACGGGCGTCTATCGCGACGCCCGGGGCGTGCCGCACCTGCGCGCCGATTCGGTCGACGAGCTGGCCCGGCTGCAGGGCCGGGTGGCAGCCCTCGACCGGGCCTGGCAGATCGAGGTCGAACGATGGCGCTCCGAGGGGCGGCTCGCCGCGCACGTCGGCCCCGACGCGCTGAGCTGGGACCGGTTCGCCCGGCGCGCCCGACTCGACGACACCGCCCGGCGGTGCTTCCACCGCCTCTCCCCCGCCACCCGGCGCTGGGTCGCCGCCTACGCGGCCGGCGTCAACGACGGGCTCGCCGAGGGCGCCGCCGGTGCCCCCGAGTTCGCGGCGGTCGGGGTGGCCCCCGGACGCTGGCAGCCGTGGTCGCCGCTGGGCGTCTTCGCAGTCCAGCACATCCTCTTCTCCACCTTCCCGAACAAGCTCTGGCACGCCCACGTCGCCGCGACCCTCGGCCCGGACGCGACCGACCTCTTCGCCGTCGAGGGGCCCGGGGGGGGCCGGCAGCAACGCCTGGGCGGTGCCGGGCGACGCCGCGACCGGCCGGGCGCCCGTCATCGCCGGCGACCCGCATCGGCTGCTCGAACTGCCCGGCATCTACCAGCAGGTACGCCTGGCCTGCCCCGAGTTCGACGTGCTCGGCTTCGCCTTCCCCGGGGTGCCGGGGCTGCCCCACTTCGGGCACGCCGGCGAGGTGGCCTGGGCGGTCACCAACGCGATGGCCGACTACCAGAACCTCTACCGCGAGCAGCTGCGGCGCGACGGCGACCGGGTGCTGGCCCGCGACGCCGACGGCTGGGTGCCGGCGCGGCGCCACGTCGAGCGGATCGACGTACGCGGCGGCGAACCGGAGACCGTGGAGGTGATCGAGACGCCGCGCGGGCCGGTGATCGACCACGACCGGCACACCGGCGAGGCGATCAGCCTGCGCACCCCGGCCCGGGTCGAGGCGGACCTCGGCTTCGAGGCGCTGCTGCCGCTGCTGCGCTCCCGCACCGTCGACGACGTCGCCGACGCACTGCGCTCCTGGGTCGAGCCGGTCAACAGCGTCCTCGTGGCCGACCGGAGCGGAGCCGTGCACCAGCTGGTCGCCGGGCTCGTGCCCGAACGGGACGAGCGGTGCCGGCGGGAACCGGTGCCCGGCTGGGACCCGCGTTACCGCTGGCGCGGAGGCTACGCCGAGACCAAGCCGGTCGCGGTCGAGGAGGTCGCGGTCTGCGCCAACGACCGCCGCCCCGACGTGGCCGACCTCGGCGTCGACTTCGCCCCGCCACACCGCGCCGACCGGATCCGGGCCCTGCTGGCCGACGGCGTCGCGCCGCAGGACGTGCACATGGACACCCGGCTCGCCGCCACTCCGCTGCGCGCGCTGCTCGACCGGCTCGACGCCGACCAGCTCAGCCCGCCCGCGCGGGAGCTGCGGGACCGGCTCACCGCCTGGGGCGGCGCGATGCGGGCCGACAGCCACGACGCCGGCGCCTTCGCGGCCTGGCGTACCGCCCTGGTCCGCCGGCTGCACGCGCACCCGAGCCTGCGTCCGTTGCGCGCCCCCGGCGCGTACGACGAGTTGTTCACGCCGTGGACGGACCCGCTGGCGCGCCTCGGCCATGCCCTCGACGGCGTCGTCGCCGGGCTGCACCGCCTCGGCGTCGACGTGGCGCCGGTGGCGGCCGCGGCCCTGGCCGACGTGGCCGCCGAGGGGCCGCCGACGGCCTGGGGCCGGCGGCACCTGCTGCGCCCGGTGCACCTCGGGGTGGCCCCCGCCGTCGACGCGGCGGTGACCGCCATGCGGGCCGCGGTCTCGCTGGGCGGCGACACCGACTGCGTGCTCGCCACCACCAGCGTTCCCGGCGTCTCCGACGCCTGCTGGCGCGGGCCGGTCGCCCGCTACGTGTGGGATCTCGCGGACCGCGCCCGCAGCCGCTGGATCGTCCCCTTCGGCGCGTCCGGACGCCCCGACGACCCGCACTTCGCCGACCAGCTGCCCCGCTGGGCGGCCGGCGAGCTGGACCCGGTGGACACCGACTGGCGACACCTGACCCGAGAACCAGGAGACGAGAACACGTGACGTACCAGCAGGACATCCCCGGCTTCGGCCAGCTGCGGCTCGTCGTGGTCGACCCGGCCGCCCACGCCGAGCTGCTGCACGGCTGGGTGACCCAGCCGCGCGCGAGGTTCTGGGGTATGGGCGCGTACACCGTGGACGAGGTGCGCGAGGTGTACGCCTTCATCGACGGGCTGACCACCCACCACGCGTACCTGATCATGCTCGACGGGGTTCCGGTCGGCCTGTTCCAGACCTACCTGCCCGAGGCGGACCCGGTCGGCGAGCGGTACCCGGTGCAGCCCGGCGACATCGGGATGCACCTGCTGCTCGCCCCCGACCGGGAGACACCGCGCGGCCTGACCACCGCCGTCGGCCCGGCCCTGGCCCGCTTCCTGTTCCGCGACCCCACCCGGCAGCGGATCGTGGTCGAACCGGACGTCCGCAACCACCTCGCGCTGCGGCGTCTGGAACGCGAGGGCTTCACCTTCGACGAGGAGATCGAGATGCCCGACAAGCGCGCCCAACTCGCCTTCCTCACCCGCTCCCGCTTCGAATCCGACCACCCCACCCCCTGACCCCCGCCCGCCGGCCCTCGGTTCGCCGGCCCGCGCGGTTTGCGGCGTGTCGGTCTGTGGAGTGGCCGCAGGACGTGTCGATCACTCCCACGATGGCCCGCTCCCAGCACATCGATTGGCCGCCGACCACCGCCGGCCTGGTCCTGCCGGCGTGACACGGAGCGGCTATGGGGCTGGGCGGGTGGCGTAGTCGGCGAGTGAGAGTTCGAGAGCGTCGAAGGCGACGTGCGCATTACGGGTGATGGCCTGGGCGATGTCGTCGTTGTCCTGGCCGGCCAGGGTGCGGCGCATGGTTTCCTCGAACAGCAGCCGGTGGACGCCGGCCAGTTGGGTGGCGGCGACGCGAGGGGTGATGTCGTCGGGCTCGGCGCCGGTTGCCTCGGTCAGGGCGGCGGCGAGGGCCTTCTCCCGGTCGTCGTGGAACTCGCGGAGACGGGCCACCAGGGCCGGGCTATCGGTGATCATGCGGGCGAACCGGGGGCCGGAGAACCCGATGACCGGGTCGTGCGCGGCCACCGCGGTCAGATAGGCGCGGCGCAGCGCGGCGAGCGCCGACTCGCCCGGTTGGCGTTCGCGGACGGTCGTGGCGAGCTGCTGGACAAAGACGTCGTGCATGTCCAGGGCCAGGTCTTCCTTACGGGGGAAGTAGTTGGTCACGGTCATCTTGGCCACCTCGGCCGCAGCCGCGACATCCGCGATCGTCACGTTGTCGAAGCCGCGTTCGAGGAACAGCCGGGTGGCCTGGTTGGAGATCTTCTCCCTGGTCTGCTGCTTCTTGAGAGCGCGGAGGCCAGTGGTCTGGGCGGTCATGCCGTCACTATACGTGGGTCCAGCCAAAATTTATCCTTGACATCTCTTTGGGTCGGATCTAAATTTAGGTCCGTGCAAGCGAGCGGCAGGCACAGAAGGGCAGCCACCATGTCAGCCAAACTCCGCAACATCACCGCTGATAACCGGGGCGGTGCCGGGAAGGCGCGACACCCGCGTACCGACCACCGCGTCGTCGCGATGCGGCAGCGCACCGCACTACCGGTTCGCCAGCGCGGCCCGCGCCGGATCCCCGGCCGCCGCTGACCGACCCGACCGACCGACTCCAGTCGCCGATCCGGAAGGACACCTCTTGCCTGCCACTACCCGCGCCACGACCGCCGGCCTCACCACCGACGCGGTGGCCGACTATCTCAAGAGGATCGGCCGTACGCCGCTGCTGACCGCGGAGCAGGAGGTTCGCCTGGGGGAACGCATTGAAGCCGGAGTCATCGCCCAGCAGCGACTCGACGCCGACGGCGACCAGCTCGGCCCCGCCCAGCGCGCCGAGCTGCGGCGGCACGCGGCGGAGGGACAGCGCGCCAAGCAGCACATGGCCGAGGCCAACCTCCGGTTGGTCGTCTCGATCGCCAAGCGGTACGCCGTGGCCGGGCGGCTGCCCCTGCTCGACCTGATTCAGGAGGGCAATATCGGGATGATGCGCGCGGTGGACAAGTTCGACCACCGGCGTGGGTTGAAGTTCTCCACCTACGCCACCTGGTGGATCAGGCAGGCGATCGGGCGGGCCCTGGCCGACCAGGGACGCACCATCCGGCTACCCGCCCACCTGGTGGAGGAGCTGAACCGGGTGAACCGCGCTCGCCGCGCGATGGCCCAGGAGCTCGATCGGGACCCCACGCCCGGCGAGATCGCGGCGCGCCTGGACCTGTCCGTGGACAAGGTGGAACTGCTGCTGCGCTACGACCGGGATCCGGTCTCGCTCGACATCCCGGTCGGCGTGGACGCTGGCACCGGCCTGCGCGACCTCATTCCCGACGACGCGCCCGGCCCCGCCGCCACGGTCGCGGCCCAGTGGCGGCGCCGCTACCTGAACACCGTGCTCGCCACCTTGTCCGAGCGGGAAGCGGTCGTGATCTGCCAGCGATACGGCCTGGACGACGACCGACCCCAGACCCTGGACCAGATCGGCAAGAAGCACGGGCTGACCCGGGAACGCATCCGCCAGATCGAAAGCCAGGCGATGCGAAAACTGCGCCATCCCACTCGCGCCCGCGTGCTGGCCGACCTGCACGCGTGACGCACCGCCCAAGCCGGAAGCACGAGACCATCTCAGCCCGAGGACATCTCTTGTCACCTGACCCCATGACCGTCCACCCGCTCCCCGCCTTCGACCGCGTGGTCTTCCTCAAACCCCTGGTCACCTCGCCGAAGATCGTCGTCGGTGAGTACACGTACTACGACGACCCCGACGGCGCGACCGACTTCGAGCACCGCAACATGCTCTACGGCTACGGGCCGGAGCGGCTGATCATCGGCAAGTACTGCGCGATCGCCACCGGCACCCGGTTCCTGATGGCCGGCGCCGACCATCCCACGATGGGGGTGTCCACCTTCCCGTTCACCATGTTCGGCGGTGACTGGGCCGAGAAGACGCTGGAGATCGTGACCGGGATGCCGAGCCGTGGCGACACCGTCGTCGGCAACGACGTGTGGTTCGGCTACCGGGCCACCGTCATGCCCGGCGTGCGGATCGGCGACGGCGCCATCATCGCCGCCGGTGCGGTGGTCACCGCCGATGTGCCGCCGTACACCATCGTCGGCGGCAACCCGGCCCGCCCGATCCGCCAGCGATTCGACGACTCCGACATCGAACGGCTCCGCCGCGCCGCCTGGTGGGACTGGCCCGCCGAACTCGTCACCGAACACGCGCACACCATCATGGCCGGCACCCCGGCCGACATCGCCCGCATCGCCGCCGAACAGGGACTGGAGGTCGCATGAATTAGGTGTCGATCGATGGCAGGTCAGCCCCGCCCACGCCCCACGCCCGCCGACACCGATTCCTCATATAGAGAAAGAGTGGCTACTCCCCGTGGAGTAGCCACTCTTTCTCTGGAAGTGGGCGTCGGGAGGGTCAGGCGGTGAGGTACTTGGCGAGGTCGTCGAGGATCTTGTTGGCGGCGCCGACGCCGATGCCGGTCATCCAGACCTCGTCGGAGACGACGTGCGCCTTGCCGGCCTTGACGGCGGACAGACCCTTCCAGAGCGAGCCGGCGGTGACCTTGGCCTGCTCGGCGGCGGCCTTCTCGCCGTACGCGGTCACGAAGATGACGTCACCGTCGACCTCGTTGATCCGCTCGGCGCTGACCAGGTCGAAGCGCTTGTCCTCCTTGCCCTCCAGGCGCTGCCGCTCGGGGCGGCCCAGCCCGGTGTCGCCGACGACGATGCCGGAGAAGGAGTCCGGGCCGTACACCCGGATGTTGCCCGGGATGAAGCGCACGATGGAGACCTCGCGGGAGGCGGCGTCGCCCAGCTTCGCGCCGAACTCCTTGGCCCGCTTCTCGTACCCGGTGAGCAGGTCACGGGCCTGCTGCTCCTTGCCGAGCGCCTTGCCGTCGAGGAGCAGGTTCTCCTTCCAGGTGATGCCGACCTTCTCGGTGAAGACGGTGGGCGCGATGGCGCTCAGCTCGTCGTAGAACTTCTCCTGGCGGAACTTGCTGCCCAGGATCAGGTCCGGCTTCAGCGCGGTGATGGCCTCCAGGTCGGGCTCGGTGAGCACCCCGACCTCCTTGATGCCGGCGAGCTTCTCCTCGCCGAAGTAGGTGGGCCAGCTCTTCGCCTCACCGGCGGTGGCGGCGCCGACCGGCGTCACGCCGAGCGAGATCGCGGTGTCGATCTTGTCGGTGTCGAGCACCACCACGCGCTTCGGCTCGGCCGGCACCTTGGTGCTGCCCATGGCGTGGGTGATCTCCCGGGTCTCCCCGGTGGCGGTGCCGGCGACCGGATCGCTCTCCCCGCAGGCGGTGAGGCCCACGCCGAGGGCGAGGGCCGCGGTGAGGGTGGCGGCGAGACGACGCATCAGAGTCCTTTCGAGGGGTACGGGCCGACGCGCGGGTCGTCCGCGCCGTCGACTGGAGGGCGGGCCGCCGGAGCGGTCGGGCCCACGGGATTCGAGCCGGCCGGGCCGGCGGCTGAGGGCGTGCCGGCGGTGGACATGGAACCGACGGCCGCAGGCACGTCGACGGCGGGAGCGGAGAGCGGGGCGCCGGGCAGCGGGGCCAGCGACGGGCTGGTGAGGCCGGGCACCACCAGCGGGGCACCGGTCACCGGGCAGGGCACCACCACGCAGTCCAGCCCGAAGACGTCCCGGACCAGCTCCGCGGTGAGGATCTCCCGGGGCGGCCCGGCGGCGACCACGGACCCGGCCCGCATCGCCACCAGGTGGTCGGCGTACCGGGCGGCCTGGTTGAGGTCGTGCAGCACGGCGACCACGGTGCGGCCCCGCTCGGCGCGCAGCCGGTGCAGCAGGTCCAGCACCTCGACCTGGTGGGCCAGGTCGAGGAAGGTGGTCGGCTCGTCCAGCAGCAGCGCCTCGGTGTCCTGGGCGAGGGTCATCGCGATCCAGACCCGCTGCCGCTGACCACCGGAGAGGGTGTCCACCGGCCGGTCGGCGAGCCCGGCGACGTCGGCGAGCGCCATCGCGCGGTCCACCGCGACGGCGTCCTCCTCCGACCACTGCCGCCACCACCGCTGGTACGGCTGCCGCCCGCGCCCGACCAGGTCGGCCACGGTGACGCCCTCCGGCACCAGCGGGCTCTGCGGCAGCACGCCCAGCCGGCGGGCCACCTCCCGGGTGGGCAGGTCGCGGATGGCGGTGCCGTCCAGCAGCACGGCGCCGCGTCGGGGCGTGAGCAGCCGGGCCATGGTGCGCAGCAGGGTGGACTTGCCGCAGGCGTTCGGCCCGACGATGACGGTGAACGCGTCGGCGGGCAGCTCGAGGTCGAGCCCGTCCAGCACGGTCCGTTCGTCGTAGCCGGCGACCAGGTCGCGGGTGGAGAGCATCGCGCCTCCTGTGCCAGGGGTGGACGTCACGACGACCGCCGACGGCCGCGGACCAGCAGGAACATCAGGTACGGCCCGCCGATGGCGGCGGTGAGCACGCCCGCCGGCAGTTGGGTGGGGGCGAACAGCCGCCGGCCGGCGAGGTCGGCCAGCACCAGCAGCAGCGCGCCGAGCAGCGCGGCGCACACCAGCGGCGGCCGCTCGGCCCGGACCAGCCGGCGGGCCACCTGCGGGGCGACCAGGGCGACGAAGTCGACCGCGCCGACCTGGGCGGTGACGGTGGCCGCGACGACGACGCCGGTGGCGGCCAGGCCGATCCGGCGGGCCACCGGCCGCAGCCCGATCCCCCGGGCGGTGTCGTCGTCGAGCGCGGAGCCGTTGAGCGCCCAACCGGCCCAGGCCAGCACCGGCAGCAGCACGGCCAGGGTGAGCGCGATCCAGACCGTCTCGGTCCAGCCCTTGCCGGCGAGGGTGCCGATCAGCCAGATCTGGGCCCGCAGCCCGTCGATCGGGTCGGCGGAGAGCATGACCACCTCGGTCAGCGCCCGCAGCGCGAACGCGACGGCGACGCCGGCCAGCACGAACCGCTGCGCGGCCAGCCCGTGCCGGGCGCCCAGCGCGAGCAGCAGGACCGCGGCGGCGAGCCCGCCGACCAGGGCGGCCGGGGCGACCAGCACGGCGGCCGCGCCGGTGGTGATCGCGACGGTGGCGGCCAGCCCGGCGCCCTGGGTGATGCCGATGACGTCGGGGCTGGCCAGCGGGTTGCGGGCCACGCTCTGGATGAGCGTGCCGGCGATCCCGAAGGCCGCACCGGCCGTCGCGGCCAGCACGAGCCGGGGCAGCCGCAGGTCGAGCACGACCAGGTCGTACGGGGTGCCGGCGCCGGAGAGCGCGCGGAGCACGTCGGCCGGGGCGACGTACGGGGTGCCGAGGCTAAGGCTGAGCAGCCCGGCGAGGGCGAGCAGCACGATGCAGGCGAGCGCGACGAGCACCGCGCGGCGGCGCACCTGGAGGCTGACCGGCCCGACCCGCAGCAGGGATCGTCCGGGCAGCCCGGCCAAGCCGGTCGGGGCGGCGGCGGTCACGTCGCGGACGCTCACGCGGTCACCACCTTCGCCCGGCGCACCAGGTACGCCAGCAGCGGCGCGCCGATCAGCGCGGTGATGATCCCGGCCGGCACCTCGCCGGGCGGGGCGATCAGCCGGCCGACGATGTCCGCGCCCAGCAGCAGGGTGGGGCCGAGCAGGGCGGAGACGCCGAGCGTCCAGCGGTGGTCGGCTCCGACGAGGGCCCGGGCCAGGTGTGGCACGGCGAGCCCGACGAAGGCGATCGGCCCGGCGGAGGCGACCGCGGCGCCGGTGAGCAGCACGGCGGCCACGCCGCCGCCGAGGCGTACCAGGCCGATCCGGTGGCCCAGGCCGCGGGCGACGTCGTCGCCGAGGGCGAGCGCGTCGAGGCCGCGGGCCACCACCGCGGCCAGGGCCAGCCCGGCGAGCACGAACGGCAGCACCTGCGCGGCGACGCCGAGGTCCCGCCCGGTCAGCCCGCCGACGACCCAGAACCGGTACTCCTCGAAGGTGCGCGCGTCGATGCTGAGCAGCGCGTACACGACGGAGGCGAGGCTGGCGTCGAGGGCCGCGCCGATCAGCGCGAGGGTGACCGGGCTGGCGCCCTCGCGGGTCCGGTTGGCGACGGCGAAGACCAGCAGGCCGGCGCCGAGCGCGCCGGCGATGCCGAACCAGACGTACCCGGCGAGGCTGCCGACGCCGAAGACGGCGATGGCGAGCACCACGCCGAAGGAGGCGCCGGCGCTGATGCCGAGGATCCGCGGCTCGGCGAGCGGGTTGCGGGTGAGCGCCTGGAAGAGCACCCCGGCGACGGCGAGGGCGAGGCCGACGACCAGACCCAGGGCGGTACGCGGCATCCGCAGCTCGCGCACGATGGTGCTCGCCGTGCCCCCGTCGGGGGCGACCAGCGCGTCCCAGACCTGGCCCACGGCCAACGGCCGGCTGCCCAGCGCGAGGCTGGCCAGCACGGCGAGCAGGAGCGCGAGCCCGGCCGCGACGGCGACGGCGGTGCGGCGGCCCCGCTGTCCGCCGGTGCGGCGGGCGGCGCCGACCGGACGCGCGGCGAGGGTGGTCACGATGCTCCCGAGCTGGAACTAAGGTTCGCCTTACCTTAGCGGAGACGTGAAGGGTGTCCTAACCGAGCATCGTCGATAAGCCGCCGACCCGGGCACACGGGAACCAACCGGGGAAAATCACCCCTACCCTGGGTCCATGCGATTCGACCAGCACACCGTCGTCCTGCTCAGCCGCCCGGCGGACGCGCCGGAGCTGCCCCGGAACGCGGCGGACCTGCTGCGCGACGCCCACCTGGCGCATCAGGCGGGGCTGGTGGAGCAGGGGCTCGTGCTCGCCGCCGGACCGTTCCTGGACCCCGACGACCCCACCCTGCGCGGTCTCGCCGTGCTGCCGATCGGCGCGGCCGAGGCGCGCGAGCTGTACGCCAACGACCCGGCGGTGCGCGCCGGCCAGCTCGTGGTCCGGGTGGCGAGCTGGCTGGTGCCGGAGGGCAACGTGCGCTACGAGAGCGTGGGCGTGCCCCGGTCGATGCTGGAGGCCGCCGCCGGCGACTGAGGGGCCGGCGGTCAGTCCTCGGAGGCCGGCCGGCTGCTCGGCACGATCGGCATCGGCCACTGCCCGGTGCGTACCGGCATCGGCGCGTCGAGCTGGTGGTCGGCCCAGACGTACGTCTCCGGCAGCAGGTCGGTGATCGGCACCGGCCGCAGCGCGTCCATCGGCCCGAGGATCACCTTGATCGACGGGAAGTAATCCAGCAGCACCTGGCGGCACCGCCCGCAGGGCGGGATGACCCCCCGTCCCCGGTCACCCACGGCGACGATGGCCTCCAGCTCGCCCGCCCCCTGGGTGGCGGCGGCGCCGATCGCGACCACCTCGGCGCACGGGCCGCCGGTGAAGTGGTAGACGTTCACGCCGGTGAAGACCCGCCCGTCGGCGGTCCGGGCGGCGGCGGCGACGGTGTGGTTGTCGCTGCGGCAGCGCAGCTTCGCGACCGCGGTCGCCGCCTGCACCAGCGCGCGGTCGGTGTCCAGCATCGTCATGTCGCGGCCCCCGGATCGGTGTCGGTCCGCGGAAACTCTAGCCTGGCCGACCACCCGCCCCGGGCAGCGACGCCGCCGGGGTGTGGCGGGCACGACCGGGTAACCCGGGGGCGCTGCGGCGGCCGGCTGCCTATCCTTGGCGACGACATGCAGAATCCAGCCGTACCCGCCGATGCCGTCACCGTCCGCGAGCTGCACCGCCGCCTCTCCCCGCTGATGTTCCGCGACCAGCGCCGCCTGCAGCGGCGGCTGGACGGCGTACGCAAGCTCCGGGACCCGCAGCGGCGCGACGGCGCGCTCGCCGAGATCGCCGCGGACGTGGCCCGGGCCGAGGCCCGGCTGGCGGAGCGGCGGGCCGCCGTGCCCGTGATCACCTACCCGGCGCAGCTGCCGGTCAGCGAGCGCCGCGACGACATCGCCGCCGCCATCCGCGACCACCAGGTGGTGATCGTGGCCGGTGAGACGGGCTCCGGCAAGACCACCCAGCTGCCCAAGATCTGCCTCGAGCTGGGGCGCGGCATCAACGGGCTGATCGGGCACACCCAGCCCCGCCGGCTCGCCGCCCGCACGGTCGCCGACCGGATCGCCGAGGAACTCGGCACCGAGCTGGGCGACGTGGTCGGCTACAAGGTGCGCTTCACCGACCAGGTGAGCGACCGCAGCCTCGTCAAGCTGATGACCGACGGCATCCTGCTGGCCGAGTTGCAGACCGACCGGATGCTGCGCCAGTACGACACGCTGATCATCGACGAGGCGCACGAGCGCAGCCTCAACATCGACTTCATCCTCGGGTACCTCCGGCAGCTCCTCCCCCGCCGTCCCGACCTCAAGGTGATCATCACCTCGGCCACCATCGAGACCGACCGGTTCGCGAAGCACTTCGCCGACGCCGACGGCGAGCCGGCCCCGATCGTCGAGGTCTCCGGGCGGACGTACCCGGTCGAGGTGCGGTACCGGCCGCTGGTCGAGGTGAGCGAGGCCGAGGAGGACGAGGGCGACGACGAGGAGAACGTCCGGGACCAGATCCAGGCCATCGGCGACGCGGTCGAGGAGCTGGCCGCCGAAGGGCCCGGCGACATCCTGGTCTTCCTCAGCGGCGAGCGGGAGATCCGGGACACCGCCGACGCCCTGGGCAAGCTGGTGCAGAAGAAGCGGTCGCTGCTCGGCACCGAGATCCTCCCGCTGTACGCCCGGTTGTCGAGCGCCGAGCAGCACCGGGTCTTCGCCCCGCACGCGGGCCGGCGGGTGGTGCTGGCCACCAACGTCGCCGAGACGTCGCTGACCGTGCCCGGCATCAAGTACGTGGTGGACCCGGGCACCGCCCGGATCTCCCGCTACTCGACCCGGCTCAAGGTGCAGCGGCTGCCCATCGAGGCCGTCTCCCAGGCGTCGGCCAACCAGCGTAAGGGCCGCTGCGGGCGTACCTCGGACGGCATCTGCATCCGCCTCTACGACGAGCAGGACTTCCTCTCCCGGCCCGAGTTCACCGACCCGGAGATCCTGCGCACCAACCTCGCCTCGGTCATCCTCCAGATGACCTCGATCGGGCTGGGTGACATCGCCGCCTTCCCGTTCATCGACCCGCCCGACCGGCGCAACGTCGCCGACGGCGTCAACCTGCTGCACGAGCTGGGCGCGCTCGACCCGACCGAGAGCGACCCGGCGAAGCGCCTCACCGCGCTGGGCCGGCGGCTGGCCCAGCTGCCGGTCGACCCGCGGCTGGCCCGGATGGTCCTCGAGGGCGAGCGCAACGGCTGCGCCACCGAGGTCGTGGTGATCGCCGCCGCGCTCTCCATCCAGGACCCGCGCGAGCGGCCGGCGGAGAAGCAGGCCCAGGCCGACCAGGCGCACGCCCGGTTCGCCGACAAGGAGTCGGACTTCGTCGCCTTCCTCAACCTCTGGCGGTACCTGCGGGAGCAGCAGCGGGCGCTGTCGTCCAGCGCGTTCCGCCGGATGTGCAAGGCCGAGTACCTGAACTACCTGCGGGTCCGCGAGTGGCAGGACATCGTCAGCCAGTTGCGCCAGGTGCTGCGCACCCCGGACCAGGGCGGCGGCGGCGGACGCGGCCGGCGCGGCGCGGAACAGGCCGAGGCGGACGGCGGCCGGCGCGGCCCGACCGCGGACCTGCCGGAGGAGATCGACACCCCGAAGGTGCACCAGTCGCTCCTGCCCGGCCTGCTGTCCCACATCGGGCTCAAGGACGCGCAGAAGCACGAGTACCTGGGGGCGCGCGGCGCGAAGTTCGGGATCTTCCCCGGCTCGGCGCTGTTCAAGAAGCCGCCGCGCTGGGTGATGGCGGCCGAGCTGGTGGAGACCTCCCGGCTGTGGGGCCGGGTCGCCGGGCGGGTCGAGCCGGAGTGGGTCGAGCCGCTGGCGCAGCACCTGGTCAAGCGCAGCTACAGCGAGCCGCACTGGGAGAAGAAGCAGGCCGCGGTGATGGCCTACGAGAAGGTCACCCTGTACGGCATTCCGCTGGTCACCTCCCGGAAGGTCAACTTCGGGCGGATCGACCCGGCGCTGTCCCGGGAGCTGTTCATCCGGCACGCCCTGGTGGAGGGCGACTGGCAGACCCATCACCAGTTCTGGCGGGACAACCAGCGGCTGCTCACCGAGATCGAGGAGCTGGAGAACCGGGCCCGGCGGCGGGACATCCTGGTCGACGACGAGACGATCTTCCACTTCTACGACCAGCGCATCCCCGCCGACGTGGTCTCCGGCCGGCACTTCGACTCGTGGTGGAAGACGACCCGCCGGGAGCAGCCCGAGCTGCTCACCTTCACCCGGGAGCTGCTGGTCAACGCCGGGCGTGGCGGGGTGGACGAGGCCGACTACCCGGACGAGTGGCAGGCCGACGGGGTCACCCTGCCGCTGACCTACACCTTCGACCCGGGCACCCCGGCCGACGGGGTGACCGTGGACATCCCGCTGCCGCTGCTCAATCAGGTGCCGGCGGAGAGCTTCGACTGGCAGGTGCCGGGGCTGCGCGAGGAACTGGTCGTCGCGCTGATCCGGTCGCTGCCCAAGGCGGTCCGGCGCAACTTCGTCCCGGTGCCGGACTTCGCCCGGGCCGCGCTGGCGGCGATGCCCGCGGGCGAGGAGCCGCTGCTCGACGCGCTGACCCGGCAGCTGCGCCGGATGACCGGCGTGACCGTGCCGCGCGACGCCTGGGACCTCGACCGGCTCCCGGCCCACCTGCGGGTCAGCTTCCGGGTGCTCGACGAGGAGAACAAGCCGGTCGCCGAGGGCAAGGACCTGCCGGCCCTGCAACGCCGGCTGCGCCAGGAGGTACGCCAGGTCGTGGCCGCCGCCGCGCCCGACGTCGCCCGGACGGGCCTCCGTGAGTGGAGCATCGACGATCTTCCTCGCACCATCGAGCAGGTCCGGGCCGGCTACGCGGTGACCGCGTACCCGGCGCTGGTCGACGAGGGCACGACGGTCGGGGTGAAGGTGTTCGACTCCGAGGCCGAGCAGGCCGCGGCGCACTGGGCGGGCACCCGGCGGCTGCTGCGGCTGACCGTGCCGTCGCCGGCGAAGTTCCTCCAGGGGCGACTGTCCAACGAGGCGAAGCTGGCGTTGAGCCGCAACCCGCACGGCGGGGTGCAGGAGCTGATCTCCGACGCCACCGGCGCGGCGATCGACAAGCTGATCGGTGACGCGGGCGGACCGGCCTGGGACGCCGAGGGCTTCGCCGCGCTGCGCGAGCGGGTCCGCGCCGACCTGGTCGACACCGTGGTCGAGGTGATGGAGCGGGTCCGCCGGGTCCTCGCCGCCGCGTACGCGGTGGAGCAGCGGCTCGGCGCGACCCGGAACCTGGCCGTGGTGGCCGCCCTGGCCGACATCCGCCAGCAGCTCTCCGGACTGGTGCACAAGGGATTCGTCACCGAGGCGGGGTACGCGCGCCTGACCGACCTGCTGCGCTACCTGACCGGGATCGAGCGGCGGCTGGACCGGCTGCCCGGCAACCCGCAGCGGGACAAGCAGCAGCAGGACCGGATCGCGGTGGTGCAGAAGGAGTACGCCGACATGGTGGCGGCGCTGCCGCCCAGCCGCCGGCAGTCCGCGGCGGTCCGGCAGATCCGCTGGATGATCGAGGAGCTGCGGGTGAACGTGTTCGCCCAGGCGCTGGGCACCCCGTACCCGGTGTCGGAGCAGCGCATCTACCGGGCGATGGACGACGCCGAGGGTCGCTGACCCCGTCCACTGCAACAAACCATTGACTGTTTGCAGTGGACGGGTCTAGCGTCTGCGCCTAGGAAAGCCCTTTCCTCAGGCGAAAGGCGGTCCACCCGATGCCCTCCCCCCTGCTTCCGGACGGCCATCCCACCGCCGTCCTCGACGAACTGCCCCCGCACCGCTGCTCCTGCGGGATCACCCGCCGCGCCTTCGTCGCCGAGTCCGGCGGCGCGATGAGCGTGCACCTGCTGCGAGTGCAGCAGGCCACCACCCACTACCACCGGGTCGCCACCGAGGTCTACGTGATCCTCGACGGCACCGGCGAGGTGGAGCTGGACGGCGTACGGCACGAGGCGAAGCCGATGTCGGCCTTCCTGATCAGGCCGGGCACCCGGCACCGCGCCATCGGCGACCTCACCGCGCTGGTGGTCTGCCTGCCCGCGGCGGACGACACCGATGAGTACGTCGACTGAGCCGGCGCCGGTGACGCTGCCCGGCGGCGTCGGCGTCTCCCGCCTACGGGTCTACGACACCACCGCGCCGGACGGGCTGGCCGGCGGCACCCCGCACCTGCACCTGGCCTGCACCGAGGGGTACGTGGTGACCGGCGGCGCGGGACTGGTGCAGACCCTGACCCTCGACGGATACCGGGAGATCCCGCTGCACCCCGGCGCGGTGGTCTGGTTCGAGCCGGGCACGATCCACCGGCTGGTCAACCACGACCGGCTGGAGATCACCGTGCTGATGCAGAACAGCGGCCTGCCGGAGGCCGGGGACGCGGTGCTGACCCTGCCCCCCGAGTTGCTCGCCGACGCCGACCGGTACGCCACCGCCGTACGGCTGCCGGGCGGCGGCGCGCCGGGCGGCGACCTCGCGGCCGCGTACGCGCGTCGGGACCTGGCCGTGCACGGCTTCCTGCGGCTGCGCGCGGCCCTGGCCGCCGGCGACCCGGGGCCGCTGCGGGAGTTCCACGCGGCGGCGGCGCGGCTGGTCCGGCCGGGGCTGGACCGCTGGCGGCGACGCTGGCGCACCGGCGCGCTGGACGCGGCCGAGCGGACCGGCCGGCACCTGGACGCGCTCGCCGAGGGCCGGCCGGAGCACCTGGCCGACGCCCGGGTCCGCTGGCGGAACCGGCCGCACGAGCACGGCCGGCTCGGCATGTGCGGGCTGCTCGACACCTACCCCGCCGGCTGACCCGCCGGCCGATGCGTCCCCTGATCCGGACCTCGCCGTTTTCAAGAAAGCGCTTACCCGGTCCGGCCGCCCCGCCCCACCGATTCCCGAGGAGGAGTCCCGTGCCCGAGCAAGCGGTCAACCAGGGCGTGGAACTGGCCGAGCCGTCACCCACCCCACCGACGGTCCCCGCCGACCCACCCCCGGCGGCACCCGCCGATCCGGAACCGGCGCCCCGGTCCCGCGTCGCCCGACGGCTGGCGGCGACGGCCGAGGCGCTCTGGCGGCCGGTCCTGCTGCTCGCCGCCGTCGTCGCCGTCTGGTGGTTCGTCTCCGCCCGCGGGTACGTGCCGAACTACCTCGTCCCCACCCCCGGGCAGGTCTGGACCACCACCGTCGAGCAGTGGCCGTTCCTGCTGCGCAACACCACCGTCACGCTCTACGAGACGGTCGTCGGCTTCGTGCTCGCCGCGCTGCTCGGGCTCGGCACCGCGATCCTGATCGCCTACTCCCGGACGATGGAACGGGCGATCTACCCGATCGTGCTCTTCGCCCAGGTGATCCCGAAGATCGCCATCGCCCCGCTGCTGGTGGTCTGGTTCGGGGTGGGCTTCGCGCCGAAGGTCATCCTGGCGGTCCTGATCGCCTTCTTCCCGGTGGTGATCTCCGGCGTGGCCGGGCTGCGCTCGACCGACCCGGAACTGATCGACCTCGCGGCCACCATGGGCGCCGGCCCCTGGCGCACCTTCCGCAAGATCCGCTTTCCGAACGCGCTGCCGCACCTGATGAGCGGGCTCAAGGTCGCCGTCACCCTCGCCGTCGTCGGCGCGGTGGTCGGCGAGTTCGTCGGGGCCGACGAGGGCCTCGGCTACGTCCTGCTGCTCGCCAACGGCAACCTCGACGCCGCGCTGCTCTTCGCCGACCTGTTCCTGATGTCGCTGATCGGCATCGCGCTGTTCGTGGTGGTCGAGGTCGCCGAGGCGCTGCTCATCCCCTGGCACGCCAGCCGTCGCAGTGGCGTGCCGCTGACCACCTCCTGACCCGTTCCGCACCACCACACCCCACCGTCCGCACCGCTGCTGGAGGCACCCATGAAACGTCTCGCGTACGCCGGCGCCGCACTGTTGCTGCTCCTCCCGATGGCGGGGTGCGGCGACTCCCCCGGCCCGGCGAGGACCGCCGACGGGAAGAAGAAGGTCACCCTCACCCTCAACTGGGTGCCCTACGGCGAGCACGCCCCGTTCTACTACGGACTGAAGAAGGGCTTCTACGCCGACGAGGGCATCGAGCTGGAGATCAAGGCCGGCGGCGGCTCCGGCAAGACCATCCAGGCGGTGGCCCAGAAGCAGACCGACTTCGGCTGGGCCGACACCCCGCCGCTGCTCAAGGCGATCGGCACCGGAATGAAGGTGAAGAGCGTCGGGGTCTTCCTCCAGAAGGGTCCCGCCTCGATCGAGTTCCTCGCCGACAAGGGCATCAGCAAGCCGGCCGACCTCAAGGGCAAGACGGTCGGCGGCACCCCCGGCGACGCGCTCTACGCCACCTTCCCCGGCTGGCTGAAGGCCAACGGCCTGGAGCCCGCCGACGTCAAGGTGGTCAACCTGGACGCCGCCGGCAAGATCGCCGCGCTCTCCGAGGGGCGGGTCGACGCCATCCAGGGCTTCTTCCACGACCAGGGGCCGACCATCGAGGCGAAGACCGGCAAGCAGGTCGACCACCTGCTCTACGCCGACTGGGGGATGAACCTGCTCGGCACCGGGCTGGTGGTCAACGAGGCCACCCTCAGCGGAGACGCCGCGCTGGTCGGCTCGTTCGTCAAGGCCACCCAGCGCTCCTGGACCGAGGCGGCCAAGGACATCCCCGGCGCCACCGACGCGATGGCCGAGCTGGCCGAGAACGAACCGGCCAAGGAGGTGCTGGTCAAGCAGCTCACCCTGGCCGTACCGCTGCTGGACACCGGCGCCGGCGGCGTGCCCGGGGTGAACGCGGAGGCGAAGTGGACCGAGACGATCGGCCTGATGTCGAAGTACGCCGAGCTGAAGGACGCCGGCCCGGCCGCCACCTACTGGGACGCCTCGCACGCCGGGAAGGGGTGAGCCGGCGATGACCCCCGCCGCCACGGTCACCGGCACCGCCGTCGACCTGACCGACCTGACCGTCCGGTTCGCCTCGAAGCGGTCCCGGACCACCGCCGTCGACAACGTCACCCTGCGCGCCGAACCCGGCGAGTTCGTCACCATCGTCGGCCCCTCCGGCTGCGGCAAGTCCACCCTGCTGAAGGTGGTCGCCGGGCTGGTCCGGCCCACGTCGGGGTCGGTGTCGCTGCTGGGCCGCCCGGTCGCCGGGCCGCAGAAGGACATCGGGTACGTCTTCCAGCGCGCCGCCCTGCTGGAATGGCGCGGGGTACGCCGCAACATCCTGCTCCAGGCCGAGATGCGCGGACTGGACCGCCGGCTCGCCGCCGCACGGGCCGACGAGCTGATCGCGCTGACCGGGCTGACCGGCTTCGAGGACGCCCTGCCGCACGAGCTCTCCGGCGGCATGCAGCAGCGGGTGGCGCTCTGCCGGGCGCTGCTGCACCAGCCCCGGGTGCTGCTGATGGACGAGCCCTTCGGCGCCCTGGACGCGCTCACCCGCGAGCAGCTCAACACCGAACTGCACCGGATCTGGCGGGAGACCGGCACGACCATCCTGCTGGTCACCCACTCGATCGCCGAGGCGGTGTTCCTCGGCACCCGGGTCGAGGTGATGAGCCCCCGCCCGGGCCGGATCATCCGCACCCTGCCGGTGCCGCTGCCGCCGCAGCGGCGCTACGCCGAGGTGATGAGCGACGGGAGGTTCGACCGACTGGCCACCGAGATCCGGCAGCTGCTCGGCGCCGACGCCAACCACTGACCCCCGCCCCGCCCGGCCGGCATCCCCCGCCGACCGCTCACGCCGACACCGGACCGCCCGGTCGCCGACCTGCCCGGCGGCCGGCGGCGCCGGGGCCGCCGCCCTTCGTCCCTACCGCTGGTCGACGCCGTCGCGCGTCGGCGGCAGGACCCTGCGTGCCCCACCCGCCCGTCCCCCACCGGGAGCGCCCGCAATGAGACGACGTCACCCCGTACCGCTGGCCCTGATCAGCATCCTCGCGCTGCTGATCGGACTCACCCCGACCCCGGCGCAGGCCGCGCCCCGCTTCCACGTCCTGGTCTTCTCCAAGGTCACGAACTTCTACCACGACTCGATCCCGGCCGGCATCGCCGCGATCCAGCAGCTCGGGGTCGACCACAACTTCACCGTCGAGGCGACCACCGACGCGGGCGCCTTCACCGACGCCAACCTGGCCCGGTTCGACGTGCTGGTCTTCAACAACACCAACTCCACGCCGACCTCCGGCGACCTGCTCAACGCCGGCCAGCGCACCGCCCTGCAGAACTACATCCGAGGCGGCGGTGGCTGGGTCGGGCTGCACGCGGCCACCGCCAGCGAACGCGACTGGACCTGGTACGAGGGACTGGTCGGCACGATCTTCGACTACCACCCGGACTTCTCCGCCACCGGCGGGACGTACCCGGGCCGGGTCAAGGTGCTCGACCACGCCCACCCGTCCACCACGGGCCTGCCGGAACTCTGGGAACGCTCCGAGGAGTGGTACAACTGGCGCACCAACCCGACCGGCAAGGTGCACACGCTCGCCCAGATCAAGGTGCGCGACGGCATCAACGGGCTGGACGAGGGGGTCGACCACGCGTACTCCTGGTGCCAGAACTACGACGGCGGCCGGTCCTGGTACACCGCCGGCGGGCACTCCTCGTCGTCGTTCGCCGAGCCGGCGTTCCTGGCCCACCTGCGCGGCGGCATCGAGTGGGCGGCCGGCGCGGCGCCCGGCGACTGCGGAGCCACCAAGACCGCCAACTTCCAGCGGGTGCCGCTGGTCACCGCCGACCTCTCCGACCCCTTCGAGCTGGCCGTCGCCCCCGACCGGCGGGTCTTCTACATCCAGCGCACCGGCGCGGTGAAGGTGATCAACCAGAGCACCCTCGCCGTCACCACGCTGATCGACTTCGCGTACACCCCGGAGCAGACCAGCCAGTCCGACGGGCTGATCGGGATGACCCTGGATCCGAACTTCGCCACCAACAACTGGCTCTACCTGCTCTGGTCGGACAAGACCCTCAAGCAGCTCAACCTCTCCCGGTTCACGGTGGCGAACAACGCGATCAGCCTCGCCTCGGAGAAGCGGCTGCTGACCATCCCGACGCTGCGCGGGGAGGCGCGGGCGAACTCGCACATGGGCGGCTCGCTGGCGATGGACCGCTCCGGCAACCTCTACGCCGCCATCGGTGACAACACCGACCCCTTCGAGTCCAGCGGCTTCACGCCGATCGACGAGCGGGCCGGGCGGCGGGCCTTCGACGCCCAGGGCACCTCCGGCAACACCAACGACCTGCGCGGCAAGATCCTGCGGATCCGGCCGCAGGCCGACGGGACGTACACCGTGCCGGCCGGCAACCTCTTCCCGCCGGGCACCGCGAAGACCCGGCCCGAGGTGTACGCGATGGGCATGCGCAACCCGTTCCGGATCACCGTCGACCCGGTGAGCAACGCGCTGCTGGTCGCCGACTACGGGCCGGACGCCCGGGCCGCCGACCCGAACCGGGGTCCGGAGGGGACGGTGGAGTTCAACCGGATCACCAGCGCCGGCAACTACGGGTGGCCGTACTGCGTGGGCAACAACATCCCGTTCAACGACTACAACTTCGCCACCTCGACCTCGGGGGCGAAGTTCAACTGCGCCGCGCCGGTGAACAACTCGCCGAACAACACCGGGCTGACCACCCTGCCGGCCGCCCGTCCGGCGCTGGTCTGGTACGCCTACTCGGCCTCCACCCAGTTCCCGGAGGTGGGCACCGGCGGCGGCGGGCCGATGAGCGGCCCGGTCTACGACTACGACCCGGCCAACCCGCGGATCAGCAAGTTCCCCGCGTACTTCGAGGGGAAGTGGATCGTCTACGAGCTGACCCGCAAGTGGTTCAAGACGCTCTCCACGCACACCACCGCGCAGACCTTCACCAACGCCCGGTTCGGCCCGACGAAGGTCGGTGACCTCCAGTCGATCAACGGGATCTTCGGGGACATGTCCTGGGTGCAGCCCTTCGAGGCCGAGTTCGGCCGGGACGGCTCGCTCTACGTCATCGACTTCGGCGCGGGCAGCGGCAGCGGGCGGGGCGGCAGCAACGACGGCGCCGGGATCTACCGGATCGACTACGTCGCCAACGGCCGGCCGCCGGTGGCGAAGGCGACCGCGAGCCGGGACAACGGGCCGGCGCCGCTGGCGGTCACCTTCTCCAGCGCCGGCTCCGCCTCGGGCGACGGCGGGCCGATCAGCTACGCCTGGGACTTCGACGGCAACGGCACGACCGACTCCACGGCGGCGAACCCGAGCTTCACGTACACCGCCAAGGGGCGGTTCACCGCCCGCCTGACGGTCACCGGGACCGGCGGGGCGACCGCGGTGGCCACCACCGAGATCACGGTGGGCAACACCCGGCCGGTGGTGACGCTCAGCGTGCCGAACGGCGGCTTCTTCGACTTCGGCGACCGGATCCCGTACACGGTGACGGTCACCGACCCGGAGGACGGCGTCATCGACTGCTCCCGGGTGGTGGTGCAGAGCCAGCTCGGCCACGACTCGCACACCCACCCGCTGGACAACTACACCGGCTGCTCCGGGGTGGTGCTCACCGACGGCGGGGCCGGCGACGGGCACGGGCCGGGGCAGAACCTCTACACCGTGCTGACCGCGCAGTACACCGACGGCGGGGCGACCGGGGTGCCGGCGCTGGTCGGCTCGACGAAGTCCGAGTTGCAGACCAAGAGCAAGGAGGCGGAGCACTTCGACGGGCAGAGCGGGACCACCGTGCTGGAGCGGGCCACCGCCCGGGCCGGGAAGCGGATCGGTGACGTCGACCACGGCGACTGGATCAACTTCGGGCCGGTCAACCTCGCCGGCATCGGCTCGGTGACAGTGGGCGCCACCTCCGGGGGCGTCGGCGGCGACGTGGAGTTCCGCGCCGGCTCGCCCACCGGGACGCTGCTCGGCAAGGCCACCATCGGCAGCACCGGCGGTTGGGACAACCTGGTCTCGCCGACGGTGCCGCTGACCAACCCCGGCGGCACGACCACGCTCTACCTGCGGTTCGTCAACGCCGCCCAGACCGGCGGCACACCGGACCTGCTCTCGCTGGACTGGTTGCGGTTCAACGGCGCCGGGGTGAAGCAGGAGACCGGCGGCTCGGTGGGTGCCACCGCCACGCCGAGCGCCGGCACCGCGCCCCTGACGGTCGCGTTCTCCAGTACGGCCACCGCGCCGTCGGGCCGTACGGTCGCGGACCGGGAGTGGGACTTCGGGGACAACTCGGCAGTGGTGCACGGGGCCACGGCCAGCCACACCTACGCCCGGAAGGGGACGTACACGGCGCGGCTGACGATGACCGACAGCGCCGGCTGCCCGATGTCCACCTCCGTGACGATCACGGTGGGCTGAGCCGACCGGTGGCGGTGCGTCTCCTCCGGCGCACCGCCACCGGCGTCACAGCGGCTCCACCCCGGAGGGCAGTTCGTCGGTGGCGGTGGCGTCGTGCACGTACTCCAGCAGTATCCGGCGCAGCTCGCGCCCGGCGTGAGTGGGGACGACGTCGCGGCGGCGGGCCACCGCGATGGTCCGCCGGACGCCCGGTGGGGCCAGCCGGGTGACCCGGATGCCGGCCCGGCGGGCGACCACGATGCCCGGCACCAGCGCGGCGCCGAGCCCGGCCTCGACGAAGCTGAGCACGGCGTCCATCTCACCGCCGTCGACGGAGATGGTCGGCTCGAAGCCGGCGTCCCGGCACGCCTGGATGGTGGCGTCGCGCAGGTCGTAGCCCTCGCGGAACATGACGAGGGGCTGATCGCGCAGGTCGGTGATGCGCAGCTGGCCGTTCTCCCGGGCGGCGGGCAGCGGTTCCACCGACGCGACGACGAGGCTCTCCCGCAGGATCGGGTCGACGCGCAGCCCGGGGTCGGTGCCCTGGGCGGGCATGATGATCAGCGCCAGATCGAGGTCGCCGCGCAGCAGGTCGCGGACCAGGTCCTGCGAGCCACCCTCCTCCACCCGCAGGTCGACGGTGGGGTGGGCGTCGCGGAACCGGCGCAGCACCGGTGGGGCGAGCGAGGTGGCCAGGCTGGGGGTGGCGCCGAGGCGGACCCGGCCCCGGCGCAGGCCGACCAGCTCCTGCACCTCGCGGGTGGCGGTGTCGACGTCGGCGAGGATCCGCTTGGCCAACGGCAGCAGCACCTCGCCGGCCGCGGTGAGGGCGATGTTGCCCCTTAGCCGTTCGAAGAGCGGGGCCCCCAGGTCGGTCTCCAGGGCGTGAATTTGCTTACTCAGTGAGGGCTGCGTTATGCCGACAAGGTCGGCGGCTTGGGTGAAATGTCGTACTTCTGCTACCGCCACGAAGTACTTGAGCTGATGGAGCTGCATCTGCATAGCTTACGGCTATCAAGACTGCGAGGTCGATGCATTGGACGACTGATCGAAGTGCTCCTAGCGTCGGTCGTGTGGTAGTCACGAAAACTCGGTCGCCCCTCCGCTCCAGCGTCGGCCTCAAGGCCGTCATGGCGGTGACGGGCATCTTCCTGGTGCTGTACCTCGTCGCGCACATGGTCGGCAACCTCAAGGTCTTCACGGGCGCGACGTCGTTCGACCACTACGCGCACTGGCTGCGCGACATCGGCAAGCCGCTGCTGCCGGGCGTGTGGTTCCTGTGGATCCTGCGGGCGGCGCTGCTGGTGGCGGTGCTCGGCCACATCTGGGCCGCCACCACGCTCGCCCTGCGCGCCCGCGCCGCCCGGCCGGTCAAGTACGCCCACCGCAAGAAGGTCCAGGGCAGCTACGCCGCCCGCACGATGCGCTGGGGTGGGGTGATCATCCTGCTCTTCGTGATCTACCACCTCCTGGACCTGACCAGCGGTCACCTGAACCCGGTCGGCGACCCCAGCAAGCCGTACGCCAACGTGGTCGCCGACTTCGCGCCGGAGCGCTGGTACGTCACGCTCTTCTACACCCTGGCGGTCGTCACCCTCGGCTTCCACCTGCGGCACGGCATCTTCAGCGGCCTGCGCAGCCTCGGCCAGCAGACGCCGAAGGGTGAGCGCCGCAACCGGGCGATCGCGCTGGTCGTCGCCGTCGGCATCTGCGGCGGCTTCCTGCTGGTCCCGTTCGCCGTACTCACCGGATTGGTGTCCTGACCATGGATCTCTTCATCGAGGGCGACCCGATCGCCGACACGAAGGCACCCGAGGGCCCCATCGAGAAGCGCTGGGGAACCCGCCGCTTCGAGGCCAAGCTGGTCAACCCGGCCAACCGCCGGAAGATGACCGTCATCGTGGTGGGCACCGGCCTGGCCGGCGGCTCCGCCGCGGCGACCCTCGCCGAGCAGGGCTACCGGGTCAAGTCCTACTGCTACCAGGACAGCCCGCGGCGGGCCCACTCGATCGCCGCGCAGGGTGGCATCAACGCCGCCAAGAACTACCGCAACGACGGCGACTCGGTGCACCGGCTCTTCTACGACACCGTCAAGGGCGGCGACTTCCGCTCCCGGGAGTCGAACGTGCACCGCCTCGCCGAGGTCTCGGTCAACATCATCGACCAGTGCGTGGCGCAGGGCGTGCCCTTCGCCCGCGAGTACGGCGGCCTACTCGACACCCGCTCCTTCGGTGGCGCGCAGGTGCAGCGGACCTTCTACGCCCGGGGCCAGACGGGCCAGCAGCTGCTGCTCGGCGCGTACCAGGCGCTGGAGCGGCAGATCGGCCTGGGCAACGTGGAGATGAACGCCCGGCACGAGATGCTGGAGCTGGTCGTCGTCGACGGCAAGGCCCGGGGCATCGTCGTCCGGGACCTGGTCACCGGCGAGATCAGCACCGAGATGGCCGACGCGGTCGTGCTCGCCTCCGGCGGCTACGGCAACGTCTTCTACCTCTCCACCAACGCCAAGGGCTGCAACGTCACCGCCACCTGGCGGGCGCACCGCAAGGGCGCGTACTTCGCCAACCCCTGCTACACGCAGATCCACCCGACCTGCATCCCGGTCTCCGGCGACCACCAGTCGAAGCTGACCCTGATGAGCGAGTCGCTGCGCAACGACGGCCGGGTCTGGGTGCCGAAGGCCAAGGGCGACGACCGCGCGCCGCGCGACATCCCCGAGGACGAGCGGGACTACTACCTGGAGCGGATCTACCCCTCCTTCGGCAACCTGGTCCCCCGGGACATCGCCTCCCGCGCCGCGAAGAACGTCTGCGACGAGGGCCGGGGCGTCGGCCCGACCAAGCTCGGCGTGTACCTCGACTTCGCCGATGCCATCAACCGGCTCGGCCGCAAGGCGATCGAGGCGAAGTACGGCAACCTCTTCGAGATGTACGAGCGGATCACCGGCGAGGACCCGTACGAGGTCCCGATGCGGATCTACCCCGCCGTGCACTACACGATGGGCGGCCTCTGGGTCGACTACGACCTCCAGTCGACCATCCCCGGTCTGTTCGTGATCGGTGAGGCGAACTTCTCCGACCACGGCGCGAACCGGCTCGGCGCCTCGGCGCTGATGCAGGGCCTGGCCGACGGCTACTTCGTGCTGCCCAGCACGATCGCCAACTACCTGGCCGCCGGCCCGCTCGACAAGGTCGACGCCAGCCACCCCGAGGCGATCGCGGCCCGCCGCGACGTCGAGGACCGGATCACCCGGCTGCTGGCCGTCAACGGCGACCGGACCGTGGACTCGTTCCACCGGGAGCTGGGCCAGATCATGTGGGAGCACTGCGGCATGGAGCGCAGCGAGGCCGGGCTGCGCAAGGCCATCGACGAGATCCGCGCGCTGCGGGAGGAGTTCTGGCAGCGGGTGCGGGTGCCGGGCGACGGCGAGGGGCTCAACCAGTCGCTGGAGAAGGCCGGCCGGGTGGCCGACTTCTTCGAGCTGGCCGAGCTGATGTGCATCGACGCCCTGCACCGCGAGGAGTCCTGCGGCGGCCACTTCCGGGCCGAGCACCAGACCCCGGACGGCGAGGCGCAGCGCGACGACGACCGGTTCGCCTACGTGGCGGCCTGGGAGTACACCGGCACCGGTGAGCCGGTCGTGCTGCACAAGGAAGACCTGAAGTTCGAATACGTCCACCCCACGCAGCGGAGCTACAAGTGAACCTGACCCTGCGCATCTGGCGCCAGTCCGGCCCCGAGGACAAGGGTCGGATGGTGACGTACAAGGTCGACGACGTCTCCCCGGACATGTCGTTCCTGGAGATGCTCGACGTGCTCAACGAGCGGCTCATCCTTCAGGGCGAGGAGCCGGTCGCGTTCGACCACGACTGCCGCGAGGGCATCTGCGGCATGTGCGGCCTGATGATCAACGGCGACGCGCACGGGCCGCAGCGCGGCACCACCGCCTGCCAGCTGCACATGCGGCAGTTCTCCGACGGCGAGACGATCGACATCGAGCCGTGGCGGGCCCGCGCCTTCCCGGTCATCAAGGACCTGGTGGTCAACCGGGGCGCCTTCGACAGGATCATCGCCGCCGGCGGGTACATCACCGCCCCGACCGGCAGCGCGCCCGAGGCGCACTCCACGCCGGTGGCCAAGGCCAACGCCGACGCGGCCTTCGAGTCGGCCGCCTGCATCGGCTGCGGCGCCTGCGTGGCGGCCTGCCCGAACGGCTCCGGCATGCTCTTCACCGCCGCCAAGCTCACCCAGCTCTCGCTGCTGCCGCAGGGCCAGCCGGAGCGCTACACCCGGGTGATCGGCATGGTGGACGCGCACGACGAGGCCGGCTTTGGCGGCTGCACCAACGCCGGTGAGTGCACCGCGGTCTGCCCGAAGGGCATCCCGCTGAACACCATCGGCCGGCTCAACCGCGACTACCTGAAGGCCACCGCGAAGGGCGCCGGCACCCCCGGCTCCTGACCGCCGCGCGGGTCCGCCCGCACGACACCGCACCGACCGCCGTACCCCGCCCGGGGGTGCGGCGGTCGGTGTTTTTCCGGGGGTACGCCGGGAAAGCACCGCCGGAGCCGGGATGAGCCGCCGGGTGTTCTGGGTGCACCGGGCGCACCGGTTCAAGCCGCCCGCTCGGGGTAGCAGTCCCATGGACGGCACCGAGAGGGGACAGCTGGCATGAAGGCACTGACCTGGCACGGTAAGCGTGACGTCCGGGTGGAGGAGGTACCCGACCCCCGGATCGAGGAGCCGACCGACGCGATCGTACGGATCACCTCGACCGCGATCTGCGGCTCCGACCTGCACCTCTACGAGGTGCTCGGGCCGTACCTGAAGCCGGGCGACATCCTCGGGCACGAGCCGATGGGCGTCGTCGAGGAGGTCGGCCCGGGCGTGACCCGGCTCAAGCCGGGCGACCGGGTGGTCGTCCCGTTCAACATCTCCTGCGGCGACTGCTGGATGTGCCGGCGGCAGCTCTACGCCCAGTGCGAGACCACCCAGGTCACCTCGGAGGGCAAGGGCGCGGCGCTGTTCGGCTACACCTCGCTCTACGGCTCGGTCCCCGGCGGCCAGGCCGAGTACCTGCGGGTCCCGCACGCCCAGTTCGGCCCGGTCAAGATCCCCGAGACCGGCGCCGACGAGCGCTACCTCTACCTCAGTGACATCCTGCCCACCGCCTGGCAGGCGGTGACGTACGCCGACACCCCGCCCGGCGGCACCCTCGCCGTCTTCGGCCTCGGCCCGGTCGGCCAGTTCTGCGCGCGCATCGGCCGCCACCTCGGCGCCGACCGGGTGATCGGGCTGGACCTGGTGCCGGAGCGGCTGGAGATGGCCCGCCGGCACGGCATCGAGACCCTCGACGTCAGCGAACTCGACGACGTGCCGACCACCCTGATCGACCTGGTCGACGGGCGCGGCCCGGACGCGGTGATCGACGCCGTCGGCATGGAGGCGCACGGCGCCCCCGCGGGCAAGCTGGCCCAGACCGCCGCCGGGCTGCTGCCGGACAAGCTGGCCCAGACCATGACCGACAAGGTCGGCGTGGACCGCCTGGTGGTGCTCAAGGCCGCGCTCAAGGCGGTCCGCCGGGGCGGCACCGTCTCCATCTCCGGCGTGTACGGCGGCGAGGTCGACCCGATGCCGCTAATGGAGATGTTCGACCGGGGCATCCAGCTGCGGATGGGGCAGTGCCACGTGCGCCGCTGGACCGACGAGATCCTGCCGCTGCTCGCCGGCGACGACGACCCGCTGGGCGTGGAGGACCTGCGTACCCACCGGGTGCCGCTGGAGCGGGCACCGCAGGCGTACGAGATGTTCCAGAAGAAGCAGGACGGCTGCGTCAAGGTCGTGCTCGCGCCGTGAGCCGGGTGGTGGTGGTCACCGGGGCGACCAGCGGCATCGGCCGCGCGGCCGCCCGGGAGTTCGCCGAGCGCGGGGACCGCCTGGTCCTCGCCGCCCGCTCCCCCACCACCCTCGCCGAGGTACGCCGCGAGTGCCGGGACGCGGACGCCGAGGTGCACGAGGTACCCACCGACGTCACCGAGCCCGGCGCGCTCGACGCCCTGGCCGACGCGGCGGTACGCGAGTTCGGCCGGATCGACGTCTGGGTGCACACCGCGGCGGTGATGGCGTACGGGCGGTTCGAGGAGATCCCGACGGAGGTCTTCGAGCAGGTGGTGCGGACGGACCTGCTCGCCTCCGCCGGGGTGGCCCGGGTCGCGCTGCGGCACTTCAAGGCCGCCGGCGGCGGCACCCTGATCCTCACCGGCTCGGTGCTCGGGCACATCACCGCGCCCTACATGAGCGGCTACGTGACCAGCAAGTGGGGGCTGCAGGGCCTGGCCCGGACGTTGCAGCAGGAGTCGCGGGACCTGCCCGGGGTGAACGTCTGCCTGGTCACGCCCGGCAGCGTCGACACCCCGGTCTATCAGCAGGCGGCGAACTACCTGGGCCGGCAGGGCCGGCCGCCGCTGCCGATCACCACTCCGGAACGGGTGGCCCGGGCGATCGTGGACTGCGCCGACCGGCCCCGCCGGGAGATCTCCGTCGGTCGGATCAACCTGATCATGCGGGTCGGCTTCACCGTGCTGCCCGGCGTCTACGACGCCCTGGTCGGCCCGCTGATGCGCTGGGGTGGGCTCACCGACCACCCGATGCCGCCGCACGAGGGCGCGGTCTTCGCCCCCAACCCCGCCGGCGAGTCGATGCGCGGCGGCTGGCTGCCCGACCTGCCCCGCCTGGCCCGCGCCGTCGGCGACACCGCCACCTCCGCGGTCACCGCCGGCACCGCCGCCCTCCGCCGCCTCCGCTGACCCCCCTCCCCCACCCGCCGCGCCATCTTCGCCCGCACTTTCAGAGGAGGCGCCTTCTCGGAAAGTGCGCTGGGTGCAGGTCGAGGTGAGGGGGCGTTGCGGGGCGCCACAGGGACGCTTTCTCGGAAAGTGCGCGGGTGCGGGTGGAGGTGGGTGCGGGGGCGGCGCGGTGACTAGCGTGTACTTGCGGGAGACGGCGGAGGGGACGTGGCGATGCGGGCACCAGCGGACCGGGAACTCGACCGGGCACTCGGCGGGCGGCTGTGGCGGATGACGGGGCTGGCCGCGGTGGCCGGCCTGGCGTGGGCGGCGCGCGACGTGCCGGCGGCGCTGGGCGGCCGGCTGACCGGAGCCCGGGCGCAACGGGCGGCCCGCTCCCCCCAGTTCCGCGACGGCACCTTCCACAACCGGGCCCAGACCCGCACCATGACCCCCGGCGAACCGGGCCGCAACCTGGTCTGGGAGCTGCTCTTCGGCAAGCAGCGCCGCCGTCCCCGCGCGCTGGTGCCGCTGCTGCGTCCGACCCCGGCGCCGGCCGCCGACGAGCGTGAGCTCAACGTCGTCTGGTACGGCCACGCCTCCGCGCTGATCGAGATCGAGGGGCACCGGGTGCTGCTCGACCCGGTCTGGAGCGAGCGCTGCTCCCCCTCCGGCGCGGTCGGCCCGAAGCGGCTGCACGAGCCGCCGGTACGCCTGGTCGACCTGCCCGCCGTGGACGCCATCCTGATCTCCCACGACCACTACGACCACCTGGACATGGCCACCGTGCAGGAGCTGACCCGGCGGCAGTCCGCGCCGTTCCTGGTTCCGCTCGGGGTCGGCGCCCACCTCGACCGCTGGGGCGTACCGGCGGAGCGGATCGTCGAGCTGGACTGGTCGGAGAGCCACCGGGTGGGCGGGCTGGAGATCACCGCCACCGCCGCCCAGCACTTCTCCGGTCGGGGGCTGCGCCGCGACGGCACGCTCTGGAGCTCCTGGGTCGTCGCCGGGGCGCACCGCAAGATCTTCTACACCGGTGACTCCGGCTACTTCGACGGGTACGCCGAGATCGGCGCGGAGCACGGGCCGTTCGACGTGACCCTGATGCAGATCGGCGCGTACGACCGGGCCTGGCCGGCCATCCACATGTTCCCCGAGGAGGCCGTCTCCGCCCACCTCGACCTGCGCGGCGGGCTCTTCCTCCCGGTGCACTGGGCGACGTTCAACCTGGCCCTGCACGACTGGTCCGAGCCGGTGGACCGGCTCTGGGCCGAGGCGAAGGCCCGTGACGTGCGGCTGGTGGTGCCCCGGCCCGGCGAGCGGGTGGTGGTGGACGACCCGCCGCCGGTGGACGGCTGGTGGCAGGCGGTCGCCTGACGTACCCGCTGACGGTGCCGGCCCAGGAGCCGGCACCGCGCGGCGTCCGCGCCCGACGGCGCGGGAGCGGCGCTCAGAGCACGAAGGCGTCGGTCCAGAGGGCGCCGGAGCGGCCGGAGAGGGCGTCCAGCATGGCGACCGCCTGGCCGTCGGTGAGCTGGGCGACGAAGTCGACGATCGCCCGGCCCCGGGCCCGGCCGATCCGGTCCGGGGTACGCGGGTGCAGCTCCGCCTCGGCCAGCTCGACCAGGTCGTGCAGCCGGCGCGGCAGCCGGGACTCCTCCTCCGGGTCGAGCAGCCACTCCCAGAGCGCCTCGACCAGGGCGCCCAGCAGCCGGGCCTGTCCCCGCTGGTGCAGCGCCAGGTCCGGGCGGGCCAGCACGAACCGGTGGTGGACGAACTTGAGCACCTGCACCTCGTGCCACTGGGCCGGGGCGAGCAGCACGTGCCCGGAGCGCACCGACGGCTCGCGGACCACGGTGATCGCGTCCACGAACCGGGTGGTCCAGCGGGCGGAGAAGCGGGCCACGTACTGCTCGGCCTCGATCGAACCGTCGAAGGGGATGGCCAGCAGCCCCTCGACCAGCTCCTGGCGGACGTGCTCGACGGCGGCGGCGAACGCCTCGTCGTCGGCGATCCAGCCGTCCTTGCGGTGCAGCTGGCGGCGCAGCCGCTCGATCGCCGAGCCGGGCCGGCGGGCCGCGCCGGTCAGCGCCGCGTCGGTGACCGCCCGCAGGTGACCGCCCTCCCGCTGCCAGGCCATCAGCTCGGCGGCCACCGCGCCCTGCTGGAGCACCCCGACCCGGTAGAAGTCCTCCACGTCGTGGATGGCGTACGCGATGTCGTCGGCGGTGTCCATCACCGAGGCCTCGACGGTCTGCTGCCAGTCGGCGATCCGGCCGGCGAACGGCTCCCGGGCCTGCCGCAGGTCGGCCAGCTCGGTCCGGTACGCGCCGAACTTCACCGACCCGCTCTCCGGGTCGTCGGGCGGGGCGGCGGCGCCCCGGGGCGCCGGGGTGAGGTGCCGCGGGTGCGGGTCCGGGTGGTCCAGCCGGGTCCACGGGTACTTCAGCAGGGCCGCGCGGACGGCGGCGGTCAGGTCGAGCCCGGTGGTGGCCGCGCCGCGGATCTCGGTGCTGGTGACGATCCGGTACGACTGCGCGTTGCCCTCGAAGCCGTCGGGCAGGCCGAGCCGCTGCCGGGCCAGCCGGTCCAGCACCCGCTCCCCCAGGTGCCCGAAGGGCGGGTGGCCGAGGTCGTGGGCGAGCGCGGCGGCCTCCACCACGTCCGGGTCGCAGCCGCCGAGGTCGTCGAGGAGCCGGCGGTGCGCCGGCTCGGCGGTGAGCCGCTCGGCGATCGCCCGGGCCACCTGGGCGACCTTGAGGCTGTGGGTGAGCCGGTTGTGCACCAGCAGGCCCGAACCGCCCGGGCTGATCACCTGGGTGACGCCGTTGAGCCGGGCGAAGAATGGCGAGGCGACGATCCGGTCCCGGTCGGCCCGGAACGGACTGGCGGCGAGGTCGCCGAGCGCCCGCGCGCTGCCGCCGAAGAGCCGGCGGGCCCGCGGATCCGCAGGTTGTTCCATGATCGCAACGCTAGCGCAGGCGCGTCGGGCGGGTATGGGGAGCGCCGTCGGGGGCGGGCGGCAGAATGCAGCACGGAACCCACAGCGAAGGCGGATCAAGATCGTGACCGAGTCTGTTCATCAGCGGATCGCCGACGAGCTCGGCGTCGCGGAGCGTCAGGTGCGGGCGGCCGTGGAGCTGCTCGACGGCGGCGCCACCGTGCCGTTCATCGCCCGCTACCGCAAGGAGGCCACCGGCCTGCTCGACGACGCGCAGCTGCGCACCCTCGAGGAGCGGCTGCGGTACCTGCGTGAGCTGGACGAGCGGCGGGCCGCGGTGCTGGAGTCCATCCGCAGCCAGGGCAAGCTCGACGAGGCCCTCGAGGCGCAGATCATGGCGGCCGACTCGAAGTCCCGCCTGGAGGACATCTACCTGCCGTACAAGCCCAAGCGGCGGACCAAGGCGCAGGTCGCCCGCGAGGCCGGGCTGGAGCCGCTCGCCGACACGCTGCTCGCCGACCCGGCGCGGGACCCGCGCGAGACGGCGGCCGGCTTCGTCGACGCCGACCGGGGCGTCGCCGACACCGCCGCCGCGCTGGAGGGCGCGCGGGCCATCCTGATCGAGCGCTTCGGCGAGGACGCCGACCTGATCGGCACGCTGCGCGAGCAGATGTGGTCGCGGGGCCGGTTGGTCTCCCGGGTACGCGACGGCCAGGAGACCGCCGGCGCGAAGTTCGCCGATTACTTCGACTTCGCCGAGCCGTACCCGAAGCTGCCCTCGCACCGGATCCTGGCGATGTTCCGGGGCGAGAAGGAGGGCGTGCTCGACCTGACCATGGACCCGGAGGCCGAGGGTGACGCCGACGCGGCGCCCGCCGGTCCGAGCCGCTACGAGGCGGTGATCGCCGGCCGGTTCGGCATCAGCGACCAGGGGCGGCTCGCCGACAAGTGGCTGGCCGACACCGTGCGCTGGGCCTGGCGTACCCGGATCCTCATCCACCTCGGCGCGGACCTGCGGATGCGGCTGTGGCAGGCGGCGGAGGAGGAGGCCGTCCGGGTCTTCGCCACCAACCTGCGGGACCTGCTGCTCGCCGCGCCCGCCGGCACCCGCGCGACGATGGGTCTGGACCCGGGCCTGCGTACCGGCGTCAAGGTCGCCGTGGTCGACGCCACCGGCAAGGTGGTGGCCACCGACACGATCTACCCGCACGAGCCGCGCCGGCAGTGGGACGCCTCGATCGAGACCCTGGCCCGGCTCGCCGGGGCGCACGGCGTCGAGCTGGTCGCCATCGGCAACGGCACGGCCAGCCGGGAGACCGACAAGCTCGCCGGTGACCTGATCAAGCGGCACCCGCAGCTCAACCTGACCAAGGTGGTGGTCTCCGAGGCCGGCGCGTCGGTCTACTCCGCCTCCGCGTACGCCTCGCAGGAGCTGCCCGGGCTGGACGTCTCGCTGCGCGGCGCGGTCTCCATCGCCCGCCGCCTGCAGGACCCGCTCGCCGAGCTGGTCAAGATCGACCCGCGCTCGATCGGCGTCGGGCAGTACCAGCACGACCTCTCCGAGGTGAAGCTTTCCCGTTCGCTGGACGCCGTGGTCGAGGACTGCGTCAACGCCGTCGGCGTGGACGTCAACACCGCCTCCGCGCCGCTGCTGACCCGGGTCTCCGGCATCGGCGCCGGCCTGGCGGAGAACATCGTGCTGCACCGGGACGCCAACGGCCCGTTCCGCTCCCGCGCCGAGCTGAAGAAGGTGCCCAGGCTCGGCCCGAAGGCGTTCGAGCAGTGCGCCGGCTTCCTGCGCATCCCCGGCGGCGACGACCCGCTGGACTCCTCCAGCGTGCACCCCGAGGCGTACCCGGTGGTGCGGCGGATCCTCGCCAGCACCGGGCAGGACCTGCGCTCGCTGATCGGGAAGAGCACCATCCTGCGCGGGCTGCGGGCCACCGACTTCGTCGACGAGAAGTTCGGCCTGCCCACCGTCACCGACATCCTGGGCGAGCTGGAGAAGCCGGGCCGCGACCCGCGACCGGAGTTCCGTACCGCCACCTTCGCCGAGGGGGTGGAGAAGATCAGCGACCTGACCCCGGGAATGCTGCTGGAGGGCGTGGTCACCAACGTCGCCGCGTTCGGCGCGTTCGTCGACGTCGGCGTGCACCAGGACGGCCTGGTGCACGTGTCGGCGATGTCCCAGACGTTCGTCAAGGACCCCCGCGACGTGGTGAAGTCCGGCGACGTGGTCCGGGTCAAGGTGCTCGACGTGGACGTGCCCCGCAAGCGGATCTCGCTCACCCTCCGGCTGGACGAGGAGGCCCCGGCGGGTGGCGGCCGTCCGCAGGGCGATCAGCGCGGCGCGCGAGGCGGTCAGCGGGGTGGCGGCCAGCGGGACCGGGGCGAGGCCGGACAGCGCGGTGACGGCCAGGGCGGTGGTCAGCGCGGCGGCCGCCTGGGCGGGGACCGGGGCTCGCGGGACAGGCAGCAGCAGCGGCCGGGGCGCGAGGCGCCGGCCGCCCCGGCCAACAGCGCGATGGCGGATGCGCTGCGCCGCGCCGGCCTGGCCTGAGGGCGTGCCGGACGCGGCCGGGGTATGGCCGAGGTGGGTCCGAGCGCAGGGCCGCCGGACACTTTCGCCGACGCTGTCGAGCTGATGTCAGAAGCGACTCAGCTCGGCAGCGTGTCCGGGTAACACACACGGGTCCAGGCCGCCGCCCGACGCGGCCTCCCGGGGAGGGGTCACCGACGCGGCCCGGACGGTGCGGAGCCGCGTACCGTGTCGGCGTGGCGGACAACGGGCTGGAGTGGCGAGAGCGACAGCGCCGGGCGGTGCGGGCGCACGCCGAGGCCGACGCGCGGCAGCGCGCGGCCGAGCAGGCCGAAGCGACGGAGCTGGTGGTGCGGTTCGCCGCCGAGGCGACCCGGCGTGGCCTGCCCACCAGCCGGCTCACTGCGGCCCCCTATGACGGGCGGGGCCGGTACCGCACCCACCTGACCGGCTGGTACGTCGACCGTGCCCGCAGCCGCGCCGTCGACCCCGCGGGACGGTTCTACCTGTTAATCGTGCCAGCCAGTCTCCGGTCGCGGCTGCTCGGCGCTCGGCCCGAGCCGTCACCGCCGCCGCTGGTCGTCGGCCGGGGCGGGCGTGACGGCGAGTCCTTGCCGCTGGCGACCATGCTGAACCTGCGGCTCGACGCGGGCGACGATTGGCGCTGACCCGCGCGGCGGCCGCGACCGGCCAGGCCCGTGCAGCCGGCGGTCTCGGCCAAAGCACGCCCCCCAATCGGGTCGAAAACCCGCAACACCGCCGTGTCGAGCCGGCCGCCCGCGGCCGCCAGCTCCGTGAGCTGGGCGGCGGTCAGATGACTGAGCCCGTCGCCGCGGCCAGCGCCGCTTCGACCGGCTCCTACAGGCGAAGTTCGCTCGCGATGATTTCGGCGATACGCTCGCCCGCCTTTCCGTCCCACAACGGCGGGGTACGCCACGTGGCGGGCCGCTCCGCCTCGAGGGTGCTTGCGACGACCTCGGCAAGCGCTGCACGGCTGACGAGGCGGTTGGTGCCGTGTGTGATCGTGATCGGGCGTTCGGTGTTGGGTCGCAAGGTAAGGCAGGGAACCCCGAGCATCGTCGTTTCCTCCTGCACCCCGCCGGAGTCGGTGACAACGGCCGCCGCGCCGCGTACCAGGCTGACGAACTCGATGTACCCCAGCGGCTCGATCACCCGCAGCGCGCGATGCGAGCTCAGGCCCGCATTCTCAAGGTGGCCTCGCCCGCGCGGATGTAGCGGCAGGATAACCGGAATCTGGTCGGCAACGGCGTGCATCGCCTTCACAAGATCATTGGCGTCAGCAGGGTCGTCAACGTTTGCCGGCCGATGCAGCGTCGCCACGACGTAGCGGTCGGGCAGGGCAAGGGCGGCACGGATACCGGCGATGTCGAAACGGTCGAGGTTATCCAGAAGCGTGTCGATCATCGGATTGCCGACGAGGAAGACCTTGTCCGCTGAAATTCCCTCGTTCCCGAGATGCACTGCGGCGTCGGGGCTTGTGGCGAACAGCAAGTCGGACACCCGGTCGACGATGATGCGATTGACCTCCTCGGGCATGGACCGGTCGAAGCTGCGCAGGCCAGCTTCAACATGAGCCACGGGGATGTGCAGCTTGGTGGCGACGAGGGCCGCAGCGAGCGCCGAGTTGACGTCACCGTAGACGACAGTGAGCCCTGGTGGATCTGCTACCAGCAGCTCTTCCAGGCGGGTCATGATGTCCGCGGTCTGGCTTGCGTGGCTCCCCGATCCCACGCCTAGGTTGATGTCGGGCTCCCTCAGGCCCAGTTGCCGGAAAAAGACCTCCGACATCCGCTCGTCATAGTGCTGCCCGGTATGTATCAAGCGCTGCCGAATGCCGAAACGATCGAGTGCACGGATCACCGGCGCCGCCTTGGGAAAGTTCGGGCGTGCGCCCGTGACGTGTAGGACAGCAGTGGTTGACATGTGTCTCCTTGTGGCAGTGAGCGTTGACCGGCACGGTACTTGCACTACTCGTGCGATTTGGAGTTCAAATACCTGGCATTGCTGCTGGTAGTGGGTGGCCGCAAGCGCGGCAAGGACCAGGTCCACATAAGACACCGGACCGAGCAGAAGGGGTGGACCTCGGTGCTCAGCGCGCAGCGGCGGCCCGGCGACGGGCGGCCGCGCGGACTACGCCCCAGCACCAGCACTGCTGCACGCTGTGGTCAGCACGGTCAAGACCACGGCGCTGGCGGAGAGTTGGATCTGCGCACCGCCCCTGCCTGGTCGTCGGCATTGGTCACCGCCGCCGGCGGGTCTACCCGGCGTGCGCGCACTCAGCCCACAGTGCCTCCAAGGAGTCGGCCATGCTTCGCTCCGGCGACCAGCCGAGCAACCGTGCCGAGCGGCTGATATCGGCACACATCCAGGGGACGGCGGCGGAACGGGCGGCGTCCGACGGGAGGGAAGCCGCAGTGATCTCGCCGTGGAACCCGGCTGCGTCAGCGAGCAGTCGGACGGCCGAACGGATCGACACGGCACGGCCGCTACCCACGTTGAACACCCGAACGGGCTGGCGCGGGCAGCACGTCGCCGCCCAGACCGCGTCCGCGACGTCCCGCACGTCGACGAAGTCGCGGTAGGTGTCGTGCAGACCCATTGGCAGAGTCTGGTCGCCCCGCTCCGCGGCCGCCCGGAGCAGTGCCGAAGCGCGCCCGAGCATGTTTCCGGTGGGCATCCCCGGGCCGATCGGGTTGAAGACCCGGAGCACCACGGTGTCGAGCCGACCCGCTGCGGCAGCCATCTCCATCAGCCGGGTGGCGGTGTGATGGCTCAGTCCGTATTCGCTGACCGGCTCGGCCGGGTGCTCCTCGTCCACGGCGACGCCGTGCGGTACCCGACCGTACTCGGCTGCCGAGCCGATCCGGATCAGCCGTGCCGACGGGACCGCGATCGTCATCGCCTCGATGAGCTTGGCAGTTCCCAGGACATGGGCCCGCAGGTAGTCGTGTGGGGAGCCGAAGATCGGTCCCGCCGCGTTGACCACCACGTCCGGCTGCTCACGGCGGAGCAGTGCGACGAACGTCGCCACGTCGGTGTCGACGAGGTTGTACTCCCGACGGGTCGGTGCCTGGACGAACAGATGCCCGTCGAGACGGGCCTGGATGTGCCGACCGAGGAAGCCGGTTGCGCCGAGGAGGAGGACCTTCCTCACAGGCGCCCCGACCTGACCCGCGCGTCGGCGGGCGATTCACGGACGGCTCCGCCGGCATGCTCCGAACCGTTCGGCGTGCCGGTGAACTCGTGCCAGGTGGCCGCTCCCGGTGCGGAGATCCCCTCCCGGCTCAGCACCACCCGGACCGTCGCCAGGAGGATCTTCAGGTCCAGCGGGAGGGACCGCCGGTCGACGTACTCCACGTCGTACTCGAACTTCTCCTCCCAGGTCAGAGCGTTCCGTCCGCGCACCTGGGCGAGGCCGGTGATGCCAGGGCGGACCTCGTGCCGTCGCGCCTGCCGAGGGGTGTAGCGCGTCAGATAGCTGACCAGGTGGGGACGGGGGCCGACGACGCTCATCTCCCCACGAAGGACGTTCCAGAACTCGGGCAGTTCGTCGAGGCTGGTGGCACGGAGCCAGCGGCCGACCGGGGTCAGCCGTTCGGCGTCGGTCACCAGGCCACGCGCCGGGTCGACGGGATGCATGGTGCGGAACTTGACCATGTCGAACAGGCGCCCGTCGCGGCCCGGACGGGTGTGGCGGAAGAAGACGGGTCGGCCGAGGGCCAGCAACACCACGAGCGCCACCCCGGCCATCACCGGCGCGGCCACGATCAGCACCGTGAGGGCCACCACCACGTCGATCACGCGCTTCGTCACTTCGTACGCCGTCGAGACGCGGGGATGAGCGATCCCGTCGCTGTGCTCTTCGAGCACAGCGGTAGATGAATCTTGTCCCTTCATCACGTTTATGTCCTATCAGACTCTTAAGGCGCTTATAGACCTTTTGCCGGATTGATCGATCGCCGATGCGAGGTGGCGTGAACACCCTCCGGCCGTCGGCGAGGCCGGCGCCACGCCACCGAGGTACGGCGGCCCACCCGTCGGCAGCACCCCGTGCAACGAGTCAGCCGATCACCAAGTGACCCTCCGTACACAGGGCGAAACCGAGGGCCGGTGCCTGTCGTTGCACCGGCAGGTGCCGGAACTGGAGGTCTGGAACTTCCGGACCACGACGACGAACAACGGAGTGACGACGTGGACGGTCTGCGGTGAGAGTGGTGGTGACGGCGGAGGAGCGCTTCGTGCGCACTCCGGACGGGCGGGTCTGGACCACTGCGGGGCCGGCCTACCCGGCCTGGTCCCGCTACCTCGCCGCCTTCGACAGGGTACGGATCGTGGCCCGGGTCGAGGACGTCGCGCACCGACCGGCCGGCGCCGCCGCCATCGACGGCCCGAACGTCGACGTGTGGCCGGTGCCGTACTACGTCGGCCCTCGGCAGTACCTTGCCAGGCGGAGGGCGGTCCGCGAGGCGGTGGTCGCCGCCGTGACGCCCCAGGACGCCTGCATCATGCGGACCCCGTCGCAGATCGCGACGGTGTTGTACGGCGAGTTGCGCCGACGGCGGCAGCCGTACGCACTCGAGGTGATCGGAGACCCGCACGACGTCTTCGCGCCCGGAGTCGTCCGCCATCCGCTCCGGCCGCTGATCCGGCACCGGTTCACCGCGCAGCTCGCCGCCCAGTGCCGGAGCGCCTCAGCCGTCTGCTACGTCACGGACACGGCGTTGCAGACGCGTTATCCGGCGGGGGCCGGTGTCCCGGCAGTGAGCTGCTCGGACGTCAACCTGCCCAGCGGCGCCTACGTCACGCGGCCACGGCCGGTCGAGGCGTTCGCCGCCGCGTCGCGGCTGGTCTCCGTCGGGTCGCTCGATCAGTTGTACAAGGGCATCGACACCCTGCTCGAGGCGCTCGGGCTACTGGCCCGCTCCCACCCGGAGCTGCGGCTGGTCCACGTCGGCGACGGCAGGTTCCGCGCCCATCTGGTGGAGCTCACCCGGCAGCACCGCATCACCGACCGCGTGACCTTCGCCGGCGCGCTGCCGCCGGGCGAGGCCGTGCGGGACCAACTGGACGCGGCGGACCTGTTCGTGATGCCGTCCCGGACGGAGGGTATGCCCCGGGCGCTCATCGAAGCCATGGCCCGCGGACTGCCGGCGATCGGCTCGGCGGTCGGCGGCATACCCGAGCTGCTGTCTCCGGACGACCTCGTGCCGCGCGACGATCCGGCGCGGTTGGCGGAGTCGATCAGCCGGATGTTGGCGGACCGGAGTCGGGCGGCCGAGGCGTCGGCCCGCAACCTTGCCCGCGCCCACGACTTCCGGGCGGAACGGCTCGACGTGACACGCCGGCACTTCCTCGACCTGGTTCGGCAGAGGAGTCACCGGTCGGTCACCGAGCCTGCCACGCGAGGCTGAGCCGACCCTTCGGGCGCCGCGCCGGAGCGACACCGGGCGGCCCGGCTGACCCCGGTCCAGGACCCGAGGTCAGCCGATCGCCTTCAGTATGTGCGCGACGTGGAAGTCCACCACACTGTCCTGATGCCAGTGCCCGGCCGCCTCCGGGCGCAGCCGTACGGTCCGCGCCCGCAGTTGGGCGAGCAGCGCGGACGCGATGGCCGCCGGCTGGGGCGGCACCAGACCGAACCCTTCCCACACCTGCTCGGCCACGGCCCGGGTGCCGCGGTTGTCGACGGCGACGACCGGGGTGCCGGCCAGCAGCGCCTCGACGAGAGTGATCGGAAAACCCTCGCGGAGACTGGTCAGGAGCACCACGTCGGCAGAGGCGAACTCGGCTCCGGGATGCGACACCCACCCTGCCGTGGAGAGGCCGGACTCCTCCGGGGCATGCCACGGCGGTTCTCCGGCGACGGTCGATCCCACAATCCGCAGCTCCAGCTCGGGGACGCTCTGCCGGGCCAGTCGCCAGGCGCTGACCGCCAGGTCGATGTTCTTGTCCGGGGTCAGTCGCCCCATGACCAGGGCCCGCGGAGGAGCGCTCTCGGCCCGCCAGACGCCCTCCGGCGCCTGGAGTCGCTTCGGGTCGACGCCGGCACCGCTGCAGGGAGCGAGATGGACCTGGCTGCGCGGGGCGATGCGCCGATAGGTCTCCTGATCGTCCGCGTTCACTGTGACATGGATCGGGGTCAACCGAGCGGACATGGTCTCGACGAGTGAGAAGAGCCGTCCGGCCCGATCCGGGCTGTCGAAGAGGGTGCCCTGCACGACGGCGAGATGGCGGGTCCCGGTCACGCGGGCAACGAGGCGTCCAAGTGCCACCGCGTACGGCGTGTGCAGGTGCAGCAGCCGAGGCCGCTCCGCTCGCACGATGCGCGCGAGATCCAGCCCTGCGCGCATCACGTCCCGGACCGTCGCCCGACGGAACGGTGTGACCTCGTAGACCTCGTCGAAGCTGTGTCGTAGCGACTCCGGGATGCTCCCCCGACCAGCCACCGCTATCCGGCGGACGTCGTGCGGGGCGAGGCCGTGGGAGATGGGGGCGACGAACCGCTCCAACGTCACCCCGACCGCCGCCATGAAGAGCACTGTTGGCCGGCTCTGCCGTCGAACGTCCACGACCCGTCCTTTCGTGGGACTTGAGAGCTACACCCGCTGAGCCGTTTCGCCGCGCAGGGCGAGCCGTCGGAGAATCTCCAGGTACTTCGCCAACTGGTCTTCTCGAAAGAGGCCATTGAGGGCGGACATGGGAACGGCTGGGATCCGACCGTCGCGCTCCTTCTCGGCCAGCCATGCTCGCAATTGGTCGGCGATCACCCGCTTGTCGTTCGACACCACCCCTGCGCCACGCGTCCGGATGAGATCGGCGGCCACGCTGGCCTCGTACCCGAGCAACAGGATCGGGCGCCGCGCGAGCAGGTAGTCGAAGATCTTCCCGGTCACCGTTCCGGCGTCACGCGGGTCGTTCCACATCAGCAGCACCAGGATGTCCGCCTCTGCCTGGATACGCCAGGACTTCTCTGCCGAGACCTGGCCGAGCAGTGTGACACTTCCAGCCACTCCCGTGCGCTTGACGGCCCTCGTGACGATCCCGTTGTCCTCACCGGCGAAGACGACGCGGATCCGCGCGGCGTCCTTCCCCAGCGAGGCGACGGCCTCCAACAGCGGTCCCGGGTCACGCCTGTCCGGGTAGAGGTATCCGGTGTAGGCCAACGTCAGGATCGGGCCGGCGCCTGCGCCACTGGACGTCTCCGGGAGCACATCGGCCGCGGGCTGCGTCGGGCGGCGGTCGATGCCGTTCATGATGACGTGGGTCTCCAGGCCGAACGCGCGCCGCATCGCATCCGCCCAGGGCTCAGAAACGGTGGCGCAGGCGGCGGCCGTGCGGAGCAGGCGGCGCTCGGCCCGACGGTCGACGGAGCGCCGGACACGGGTACGGATCCAGTACTCGTTGCCGGCTGACCACAGGTCCCGGTAGTCCGCGACCCACGGCACACCCAGCTTGCGAGACAGCCTGGCTGCCGCCGCGAAGACCGAGAAGGGCGGACCCGTCGCAAGGATCACGTCGGGCCGCCAGTCCTGGCGACTGTCGAGGAATCGCCTGACGGCCGGCCATACCCAGTTCACCTTCGTATCCGGGACGAGCACCTCGTAGCCAAACCGGCACAACCACCGGTTGGTTCGGAGGCGAAGCTCGGTGGCGCCGTCTCTCACCCGCGCGGCCGAGCGTGATCCCGATTCCTTGGCCTGGGTCCCGGCCGAGCCGGACGCCAGCGAACGCTGGAGCCGTGGAAGCCGAGGTACCGGGTTGGCCCGCACCACCTCGATTCCCGATGGCACCGGCGTCGATTCGCCCGGGGCCACCTCACCGGTCGTCAGTACACGTACATCCCAGCCGCGCTCGGCAGCGAACTCGGCCAGCGCAGCCGGACGCCGGGCCCCGACCGTCTCGGCCGGCGGAAAGTGGTAGGCCACGATCAGCAGCCGGTTCGCCATAGTTCCTCCTACGTTGTCAACGAAAGAAGCGACCGCTAGAAGCGCAAACAGTCGCAACTCCCCCAGTTCGCTCCGCTCATCGGGTCGAACGGACCGGCACGAGGCCCAGGTCCAGGGCCGGACTCGTCCGCGTCGTTCTCTCGCTACCGAGCGTGACCGCGCGGAGGGACAACAGCCAGGACGCCGCGTATGCGAGCGTTCCGGCGATCCCCAGCGACCAGACCGCGGTGACGGCCGACGCTCCGGACAACGCGACGCCGGATACGACTCCGGTCACCAGCAGGAACCTGGCCGCGTCCCAGATGAGTTGAAGCCCTTGCCGTTCGAAGACAACCAGCGTCTGGGACAGCGGCGAGGCGACGATCTGCGCCGCCGTGTACACCGCGAGAGCCTGCGCGTACACCCCGCTGCTGCCCCACTGTTCCCCGAACAGGACGGAGAAGATCCATGGAGCGCCGACAAGGAGAACGAGCGCACTCGGCGCGGCGACCAGCGCCAACTTTCTGCTCACCCGGATGAAGATGGCCCGCCCGTGCGGGTCGGCGTTCCGTACGGCACGCGCGATCTCGGCGAGGTACACCTGGGCGACCGCCGACGCGACGAGCGCGGCGGGCACGGCGATGACGCGCTGGGTGAGACCGAGGTGACCCGCGACCGCGCCGCCGTACCAGTAGGCGATCAACAGAATCGGTAGTTGCAACCCCAGGACGTTGAGCAGTCCCGAGGGCGCTGCCAGGAGCGGGAAGCGGCAGTACCGTCGCGCGACCGCTACGAGCTGCTGACCGCGTCGTCCCGCCTGTGCTTCGGTGCCGCGCAGGCCAGCGGTGTGTAGGAGCGCGAACACGCCGGCGACCTGGCCCACGCCGAGTCCCAGTGCCAGCCCTCCGGACCGCATCCCGGCGATCCCCGCGCCGATCTGCGTCAGCGTGCTGGCCAGTGACTGGAGCAGGGTACGGCGGCCGATCGAGGCGTACCGACGATGCCGGACCGCCAGTTGATTGAGCACCAGCACCGCCGACGTGCCGGCGGCGGCCGGTGGCACCAACCACAACCACGACTGCAGCGCCGGTTGGCCGAAGAGCGTGGCTACCACGTCCCCACTCGACAGCACCACCACCGCGCCGAGAACCGCCGTGCCGAAGGCAGCCGCCATCCCGAGGACGACCAAGCCGTAGGCGTCGCGCTCCCGCTCGGGTAACGGGACGGCCAACTCGAAGCGCAGGGCCGCGACCGTGCCGATCGTCGTCACCAACGCGGCGATGACGGTGAAGACACCAAAGTCCTCCGGACTGTACAACCGGGACAGCAGAGGAGCAGCCGCGAGCGCAAGCACCTGGGCCCCGGCGGATCCCAGCGCGATGCTCAGCACCCCGCGTCGATTGGCGGTCAGTCGGGCCCGCACAGGATCGAGCCACGTCATCGCGGGGATCAGCCCCAGCCGACCCGAGCCGAGCCGTCTCTGGCCGGCGCGCTGACGAGCGCCGCCACCCCGGGACCACCGGGAGCGCATCAGGGGACCAATGTGCGGCGCGGCACATCCGCCGGCCCGGGCGGAACAAGTCCGGGACGACGCAGGTACCCGGAGCCGGTCCGGGACTGGCCGCCCGCGCCGCCCCTCTTCGCCCGCCGCAGGATCAGCAGTCCCAGGGCCAGCGCGATGAAGAGGAGCCGGTTGCCGTTGATGTCGCCGGAAGTCGACACCGCGACGGTGCTGAACAGCAGGAGCCCGAGACCCAGACTGGCCCTCGCGTCGGACCGCGCCACCACCCACAGCCGCATCGCCACGAGGGCTGTCGAGAGGACCAGGGCGCCGGCAATGAGCCAACCGGCCTCGGCCGGCAACTCCAGCCAGAGATTGTGCGGGTAGTCGAAGCCCAGCAGGCCAACGGCTCCGCTCCAGTTCCCGTAGCCAACGCCCCAGGGGTTTTCGCGAATGAGGGAGAGAGTGTGGTCGAACATCTCGCCCCGCGCCGAGTTGAAGAGCTCGTCCTCCGGATCCGTGAGGAGAGCGTGCAACCTGATCGGCCGCAACCAGGGCATCATCGTGATCGCCAACACGACGCCGACGATCATGGTCACGCCGACCCATTCCTTCTTGGCCTGCCGTTCTCGCCGCCGTAGGCCGGCGAGGGCAAGCGCGAACAGGCCGACCGCAGTGGCGAGCAGCGGCCCGCGGGATCCGGTGGCGAGCAGGCCGGGCACGAGCAGTAGCGCCGACACGGCGGTCAGGACAGCCGACAGCCGCCGCCGGAAGTACAGCCACGCCACCGCCAGCATTCCCACGCCGATCGCGCGGCCCAGCCAGATCGGATTGGAGCCGAACCCTGCCGACCGGCCGTCCTGCGAGTCCGCAGTCAACGCCGCGACAGCCAGGACGGCGGTCGCAAGCACCACCAGTTTGCAGAACAGTTCCCAGTCCGACCAGCCGCGCAGGACTGCGGTCGAGAGAGCGGCGAGGAGGGTCAACGTAACGAGAAAGAAGAGTTTCTGCTGGCCGTATTCCGTCTCCGGAGGCCGCAGGAACCCCGGCAGGGCGAGCACTCCAATGGCCAGCAGGACCCAGGCAACGACGCCTCGCGACCGGCTGGACGGGCGCGTGACTTCGGAGATCAACAGCGGCACGGCCAGCACCACGGCGACGACGAGGAGGGTCCTCCCCACGAGTCTGGGAAACTGATCGAAGGTGAGGAACAGAGCGGGAACGACCCCGCGAGCCACCGTCGACAGCGGACCGGGTCCGGTCCGCTCCGCGACGTCCTGTCCCGGCACGGCCACCAAGCCGGCGGGTCCCCCGTTCCCTGGCACGATCGCCCCCGTCGCTGACCGGTCCGCCGCTCGCTGTGCGGATGTCCCTGTGCTGCCCTGGGGTCTAACGGGCAAAATCGGACATGGTTATGCGCCTTCGCGCTTGGCTCCCGACCCGGCGACTGGGCACTACCCGCACCGCCCCGCCGCGCCGGTGCCCACCGTCGGGCGAGCAGGCCGCCCAGTTCGCTCGGCCACGGCTCCTGTGCCGGGTGCCGACCGGGCCGAACCGCTCTCGGCATTGACCTGCTTGCCCATTGACATTCATCTCCGCCGGGCGGAAGGCTCGCCCCACAGGTCCTTCCACCGAAGGGGATGCGATGAGACCAACACGGCTGGCGATCGCCGGCGTGTTCACCCTGGTCGGCGCGCTGGCGCTGACCGCACCGGCGAGCGCACGGCCACCGTCTGACCCGGGCGGCCGCGACAGCTTGGAGGTGTACGTCGGCACGCTCGACCCGCAACAGCTGGAGAAGCTGCGCGCGTCCGGCGTCGACCTCGGCCACGACCACCGCGGCACCGATGAGAACGGGGCCACCCGGGTCGAGACGGTGCTCAGCAAGCGGGAGGCGGCGCGCCTGGCCGACCAGGGCGTGCGGCTGGACGTCAAGAAGGTACGCGGCAAGGAGGCGTCCCGGGCGCTGCGCGAGCAGGCGGCGGCCGGCTGGGACGCGTTCCGGTCGTACAGCGAGCCCGGTGGCCTCCGGGACGAGATCACCGCCACGGCAGCGCGGTTCCCGAAGCTGGCCAAGCTGGAGACGATCGGTCGCACCGTCCAGGGCAAACCGATCCTGGCGGTGAAGGTGACGAAGAACGCCCGGACCGTACCGGACGGGCGACGCCCGGCGGTGCTCTACGGCAGCGCGCAGCACGCCCGCGAGTGGATCACCCCGGAGATGACCCGCCGCCTGCTGCACCACGTGCTGGACAACTACGGCAGCGACCCGGAGATCACCCGCTTGGTGGACCGCACCGAGCTGTGGTTCCTGCCGGTGGCGAACCCGGACGGCTACGACCACACCTTCACCCCGGGCAACCGGCTGTGGCGCAAGAACCTGCGCGACAACGACGGTGACGGGCAGGTCACCACGGCCGACGGCGTCGACCTGAACCGCAACTTCAGCTACAAGTGGGGCTACGACGACGAGGGCTCCTCGCCGGAGCCGAACAGCGACACCTACCGTGGCCCCGCGCCCAACTCGGAGCCGGAGACCAAGGCGCTGGACCGGCTCTTCAAGCGGGTCGGCTTCGAGTTCTTCGTCAACTACCACTCGGCCGCCCAGCTGCTGCTCTACGGCGTCGGCTGGCAGGTGAGCACGCCGACCCCGGACGACGTCATCTACGAGGCGATGGTCGGCGACGACGCCCACCCGGCGGTGCCCGGCTACGACCCGGACATCTCCGCCGAGCTGTACACCACCAATGGCGACACCGACTCGCACGCCACGGTCCGCTACGGCACCCTCGGCTTCACTCCGGAGATGTCGACCTGCCAGGCGGCGGCCGCCTCGGACCCGGACGACCAGTGGCGGCCGGAGGACTGCATCAGCGGGTTCATCTTCCCGGACGACGAGAAGTTGATCTCCGCCGAGGTGGCGAAGAACCTGCCGTTCGCGCTGTCGGTGGCGAAGTCGGCGGCCGACCCGGACGACCCGGTGTCGGTGGTCGGCCGCAGTACCCCCGACTTCGTGGTCGACTCCTTCAACACGTCCTACGGGCGCACCCAGCAGGTCGCGTCGATCACCCGGCGGGCGCTGCGGGACGTCCGGATGCACTACGTGGTCAACGGCGGCCGTCCCAAGACCGTCAAGGTCCGCGAGTGGCGCGGCGGTGAGCGGTACGGCGACACGCACGACGACTACTACGCCGAGCTGCGCGGCACGGTGACCGGCACGAAGCCGGGTGACCGGGTCGAGGTGTGGTTCACCGGGGTCAAGCCGCGCAGCGGCCCGGTGGCCAGCGAACGCTTCACCTACCGGGTGCACACCGACATCGGCGGGGACGTACTGGTGCTCGCGGTGGAGGACGTGACCGGGCTCAGCCCGGCGCAGACCGGCGGAACCAGCGCGAAGTACGCCGACGAGATCGCCGCTTCCCTGGCCAAGGCGGGCCGCAGCAGCGACGTCTACGACTTCGACGCGATGGGCCGCGCCGCCCCGCACCCGCTGGGTGTGCTGTCGCACTACCGGGCGGTGGTCTGGGAGACCGGCGACGACATCATCCTGCGCTCCCCCGGCCAGGTCGGCGGCACCGCCGCCCGCGCGGCCCTGGAGACCGAGCTGGCCGTGCGCGACTACCTCAACGAGGGCGGCAAGCTGCTGGTCAGCGGCAAGTACGCGCTCTTCGCCCAGGCCGCCAACGGCTCGTACGTCTACCAGCCGGACCCGGCCGTGGCGGAGTGCGCCGACCCGGACGACGCCACCTGCCTGCCGTTGTTGAACGACTTCCAGCAGTACTACCTGGGGGCGTACAACTACGTCAGCGACGGCGGCAGCGACCCGGACGGCACCCCGTACCCGCTGCGCGGCGCGGACGGGGCCTTCGCCGGCTTCGAGGGGCAGCTCAACGCGCCCGGCTCGGCGGGAAACCAGGACCACACGGCCTCGTTCCTCACCACGTCGAGCTTCCTGCCCCCGGATGAGTTCCCGCAGTTCGCCAGCTCGGCAGCGGTGGACTGGGCCCGGCCGGGCAGCGCCCCGTTCGACCCCCGCACCGGCGAGTGGTACCTGTACAGCGGGCGGTCCGACGAGTCGTACAAGCGGCTCACCCGCACCGTCGACCTCACCTCGGCGACCAGCGGGGAGCTGCGCTTCTTCGCCTCGTACGACATCGAGCAGAACTGGGACTTCCTGATCGTCGAGGCGCACGAGGTGGGCAGCGACGACTGGACGACGCTGCCGGACGCCAACGGCCGCACCGGCACCGAGACCGGTGAGAGCTGCGAGTCGGGCTGGGTGGAGGCCCTGCATCCGTTCCTCGCCCACTACCAGGGCGCCGACTGCTCCCCCACGGGCAGCACCGGCAGCTGGAACGCGGCCACCGGCAGCTCCGGCGGCTGGCGGGAGTTCGCCGTCGACCTGTCGGCGTACGCCGGCAAGCAGGTCGAGGTCTCCATCTCGTACGTCTCCGACTGGGGTACCCAGGGCCTGGGTGTCTTCCTGGACGACGCGCGGGTGATCACCGACGGCACGGTCGTCTCGGAGACCTCCTTCGAGACGCCGGACCTGGGTGGTTGGACGGTGGCCGGGCCGCCGCCGGGCTCCGCGCCGGGCGGCAACGACTGGGCCCGTAGCCAGCAGGCGTTCACCGAGGGCGCGGCGGTGGTCACCGACGACACCGTCTATCTCGGCTTCGGCCTGGAGGGGTTGGCCCCGGCGGCCCGGGACGACCTGGTCGCCCGGTCGCTGGCGCACCTGAGCGGACGGCCCCGGCGGTAACGCCACGCGGGTGCGGCGGCGGTGTCTGACCGCCGCCGCACCTGTCCGTACGGCTGCCGGAGCGGCGGCCCGTGTGATGAGCTGTACCGGTGGCGGGGTTCCTGTTCGGTCTGGTGCTGCATCCCACCCGGGACGTCTCCGAGGTTGTAGAGATCATCGAACGCTGGGCGGTCCGGCACGGTAAGAGCCTCGCCGTCCGCGCCGAGGACCGGCACCGGGTGCCGCCGTCGGTGGAGCTGGTGCCGGAGGCGGATCTGGCCCACCGGTCGGACGCGTTGATCAGCATCGGCGGGGACGGCACCATGCTCGGTGCGCTGCGCTCGGCGGTGCGGGACCCGAAGCCGGTGCTCGGGGTGCACCTGGGCAAGCTCGGCTTCCTCGTCGAGGTCGAGCCGCCGGATCTGCCCCGGGCGCTGGACCGGCTGGTCGCCCACGACTTCACCGTCGAGTCGCGCGCCTGCCTGGCCTGCGACGTGTGCGGGGACGACGTGGTGGCGTTCAACGACATCGCCCTCGTCCGTCATCCGGGGTCCGGCTTCGTCACCGCCACCCTGGCCGTGGAGGGGCAGCGGTACGGCTACTACCGCTGCGACGCACTGGTGGTCAGCACGCCGACCGGCTCGACGGCGTACAGCTACGCGGCGGGCGGGCCGCTGATCTCGCCGGCGACGCAAGCCCTGGTGCTGACGCCGTCGGCGCCGATGAGCGGCATCTCCCGGTCGGTGGTGCTCTCCGGCGACGAGACCATCCGGTTGGAGCTGCTGCCCGGCTCGGCGCCGGTGGCCGTGGAGATGGACGGCGTGATCATCCGGGAGGCCTCGACCGAGGGCGCGGTGCACCTGCGGTACCAGCAGGACGCGGGGCTGGTGGTACGCCTGGACCCCCGCCGCTACCAGGAGCGCAAACAGCTCAAGCTCAGCCTGCTGGACCTGCCGCTGCTGCCGGAGCAGCTGCGCGAGCTGCTGCCGGACGGGATGCGGGAGCAGTTGAACCGCCGCGAGCTGCCCCCGCCGCGCTGACCGCGCGCCCGCGCTCAGGCCTTGGCCAGCACCCCGTCGACGAGCGCCTTCGCCTCCTCCTGGATGCGGGCCAGATGCTCCGGCCCCTGGAACGACTCGGCGTAGATCTTGTAGACGTCCTCGGTGCCGGACGGGCGGGCGGCGAACCAGCCCGACTCGGTGGTCACCTTCAGCCCGCCGATCGCCGCGCCGTTGCCGGGCGCGGCGGTGAGCGTCGCGGTGATCGGCTCGCCGGCCAGCTCGGTGGCGCCCACCTGTTCCGGGGAGAGCTTGCCGAGCACGGCCTTCTGCTCGCGGGTGGCCGGGGCGTCGATCCGGGCGTACGCGGGGGCGCCGAAGCGCCCGGTCAGCTCGGCGTAGTGCTCGCTGGGCGTCCGCCCGGTGGTGGCGATGATCTCCGAGGCGAGCAGGCAGAGCAGGATGCCGTCCTTGTCGGTGGTCCAGGTGCTCCCGTCGCGGCGCAGGAAGGACGCGCCGGCACTCTCCTCGCCGCCGAAGCCGACCGCGCCGTCGAGCAGCCCGGGCACGAACCACTTGAAGCCCACCGGCACCTCCAGCAGCGGACGGCCCAGGTCCGCGGCGATCCGGTCGATCATCGAGGAGGAGACCAGCGTCTTGCCGACGGCCGCCGCCGGCCCCCACTGCTCCCGGGTACGGAACAGGTGGCCGATCGCCACCGCCAGGTAGTGGTTGGGGTTCATCAGGCCGCCGTCGGGAGTGACGATGCCGTGCCGGTCGGCGTCGGCGTCGTTGCCGGTGGAGACCTGGTAGTCGGCGCGGGCGGCGATCAGCGAGGCCATCGCGTTCGGCGAGGAGCAGTCCATCCGGATCTTGCCGTCGCCGTCCAGGGTCATGAACCGCCAGGTCGGGTCGACCGTCGGGTTGATCACGGTCAGGTCCAGCCGGTGCCGCTCGGCGATCTCCCCCCAGTACGCGACGCTGGCCCCGCCGAGCGGGTCGGCGCCGATGCGCACCCCGGCGGCGCGGATGGCGTCGATGTCGATCGCTGCGGGCAGGTCGTCGACGTAGCCGGCGAGGAAGTCGTACCCGGCGGTGGTGTCGGCGGCGCGGGCCCGGGCGTACGGGATGCGCCGGACCTCCTTGAGGCCGGCGGCGAGGATCGCGTTGGCCCGGTCCTGCATCCACTTCGTGACGTCGGTGTCGGCGGGCCCGCCGTGGGTGGGGTTGTACTTGAACCCGCCGTCGTCGGGCGGGTTGTGCGACGGGGTGATGACGATGCCGTCGGCGAGGCCGCTGGTGCGCCCCCGGTTGTGGGTCAGCACGGCGTGCGAGAGCGCCGGGGTGGGGGTGTAGCCGTCGCGGCTGTCCCGCAGCACGGTGACGCCGTTGGCGGCGAGCACCTCCAGCGCGCTGGCCTCGGCCGGCGCGGAGAGCGCATGGGTGTCCCGGGCGAGGAAGAGCGGGCCGTCGAGGCCCCGTTCGCGGCGGTAGTCGCAGAGCGCCTGGGTGACCGCGAGGATGTGGTCCTCGTTGAAGGCGTTGCGCAGGGCCGACCCGCGGTGGCCGGAGGTGCCGAAGGAGACCTGCTGCGCCGGGTCGTCGGGGTCCGGGTGCTCGGCGTAGTAGGCGGTCAGCAACCGGGGCACGTCGACCAGGTCGGCGGGCTCGGCGGGCTGTCCGGCACGGGGGTGGGCCACTGCGGGATCCTCCTGATGTTCGTGACTGAGGTGCGGGCGGGGCTCACGGCTCGACGCGCTGGCCCTTGCCGATCACCACGATGCCGTTGTCGGAGACGGTGTAGCGCTGGCGGTCCTTCTCCAGGTCGACGCCGATCTCCGCGCCCTCGGGGACGAAGACGTTCTTGTCCAGAATGGCCCGCCGGACCACCGCGTGCCGGCCGATCTCGACGCCCTCCATCAGCACCGCGCCGTCGACGTGCGCCCAGGAGTGGACCTTGACCTTCGGCGACACGATCGAGTTCTCCACCAGCGAGCCGGAGATCACCGCGCCGGGCGAGACCATCGAGCCGACCGCCCGGCCGACCCGCTCGCCCCACTGGTGGACGAACTTGGCCGGCGGGTACGGCGGCTGGTTGCTGTAGATCGGCCAGTCGAAGTTGTAGAGGTTGAAGACCGGGTGCACGTTGATCAGGTCCATGTGGGCGTCGTAGAACGAGTCCAGCGTCCCCACGTCCCGCCAGTAGCCGCGGTCGCGGTCGGTGCTGCCCGGCACCTCGTTGTCCTTGAAGTCGTAGACGTTGGCCTCGCCCCGCTCCACCAGCATCGGGATGATGCTGCCGCCCATGTCGTGCTTGCTGGTCTTGTCCTCCGCGTCCCGCTCGACCGCCTCGCAGAGCGCGCCGGTGCTGAAGACGTAGTTGCCCATCGAGGCGTAGATCTGGTCCGGTGCGTCGGGGAGGCCGACCGCGTCGGTGGGCTTCTCGCGGAACGCCCGGATCCGCCGGCCGTCCTCGCCGACCTCGATGACGCCGAACTGGTCGGCCATCGACAGCGGCTGCCGGATGCCGGCCACGGTGACCCCGGCGCCGGAGGCGATGTGGTCGTCCACCATCTGCCGGGGGTCCATCCGGTAGATGTGGTCGGCGCCGAAGACAATCACGTAGTCGGGCTGCTCGTCGTTGATCAGGTTGAAGCTCTGGTAGATGGCGTCGGCGGACCCGGCGAACCACCACGGGCCACGACGCTGCTGCGCCGGCACCGGCGTGACGTAGTTGCCGAGCATCGTCGACATCCGCCAGGTCTTGGTGATGTGCCGGTCCAGGGAGTGGGACTTGTACTGGGTCAGCACGACGATCTTGAGAAAGCCGGCGTTCGCCAGGTTGGACAGGACGAAGTCGACCATGCGGTACATCCCGCCGAACGGGACGGCCGGCTTGGCCCGGTCCGTGGTGAGCGGCATGAGGCGCTTGCCTTCTCCGCCGGCCAGGACGATCGCGAGCACCTTGGCAGCCATGTCCCGACGCTATCCATCCCGCTGCGACTTCACCACTCGTACGGGCACAGTTCTGCACTAGGGTGCGGGGGCATGACGGAATCGGCACGGCTGCGCGTGGATCTGCTGACCCGGGAGTACCCGCCGGAGGTGTACGGCGGAGCCGGGGTGCACGTCGAGTACCTGGCCCGGGAACTGCGCCGACTCGCCGACGTCCGGGTGCACTGCTTCGGCGCGCCCCGCACCGAGCCCGGCGTCACCGCGTACGCCGAACCGGCCGGCCTGGCCGGCGCGAACGCCGCGCTGCGCACCATGGGCGTCGACCTGGAGATGGCCGCGGGCTGCGCCGGCACCGACGTGGTGCACAGCCACACCTGGTACGCCAACCTGGCCGGGCACACCGCGAAGCTGCTGCACGGCGTGCCGCACGTGGTGACCGCGCACAGCCTGGAGCCGCTGCGGCCGTGGAAGGCCGAGCAGCTCGGCGGCGGGTACGCGCTCTCGTCCTGGTGCGAGCGCACGGCGGTGGAGGCCGCCGACGCGATCATCGCGGTCAGCGCGGGGATGCGCCGCGACGTCCTGACCGCGTACCCGGAGGTGAACCCGGACCGGGTCCGCGTGGTCTACAACGGCATCGACACCGCCCAGTACGCCCCGGACCCCGGCACCGACGTGGTGGACCGGCTCGGCATCGACCCGTCCCGCCCGAGCGTGGTGTACGTCGGCCGGATCACCCGCCAGAAGGGCCTGCCCTACCTGCTGCGCGCGGCCCGGGAGCTGCCCGCCGACACCCAGCTGGTGCTGCTCGCCGGCGCCCCCGACACGCCGGAGATCGCGGCCGAGGTGGAGGGTCTGGTCGGCGAGCTGCGGGCCAACCGCTCCGGGGTGGTCTGGGTGGCCGAGATGCTGCCCAAGCACGAGGTGATCCAGGTGCTCACCCACGCGACGATCTTCGTCTGCCCGTCGGTCTACGAGCCGATGGGCATCGTCAACCTGGAGGCGATGGCCTGCGAGACGGCGGTGGTGGCGACCGCCACCGGCGGCATCCCCGAGGTGGTCGCCGACGGCGAGACCGGGCTGCTGGTGCCGATCGAACAGGCCGGCGACGGCTCCGGCCGGCCGCTGGAGCCGAAGCGGTTCGTGGCCGACCTGGCCGCCCGGATCAACGAGGTGCTGGCCGACCCGGCACGGGCCGCCGAGTTCGGCCGGGCCGGGCGGCGGCGGGCCGTCGAACACTTCTCCTGGGACGCCGTCGCGGCCCGCACCATGGAGGTGTACCGGTCGGTGGGAGCGGCAGGCTGACCCGAGCGCGAAGCGATCTCGCGCAGTAGGTTGTCGGGGTGAGCGGACGGTTCCCGATCGAAGACGTCTCCCCCGTCGTCGCCTGCGGTCGCTACCCGGCCAAGGCGGTGGTCGGCGAGGTGGTGCCCGTGTCGGCCCGCGCCTACCGGGAGGGGCACGACGCGCTCGGCTGCAACGTGGTCTGGTGCGGCCCGGACGGCGCGGCGCGCCCCTTCACCCGGATGCGCCCCGGCGAGCCGGGGCAGGACACCTGGCACGCCGTCATCCGCCCCGACGCGGTCGGCGACTGGGTCTTCACCGTCGAGGCGTTCCAGGACCCCTACCTGACCTGGCAGAACGCGGTGACCAAGAAGATCGCCGCCGGGCAGGGGCCGGCCGAGCTGGCCAACGACCTCGCCGAGGGCGTCCGGGTGCTGACGGCGGCGGCCGAGCTGGTGCCGGCCGCCGACGTCGTGCGGGTGAAGTCCGCCGTGGCCGCGCTGCGCGACACCGAGCTGGACCTGCCCCGCCGGGTCACCCCGGCCCTGGAGCTGGCCGACCTGCTCTGGGAGAACCCGGTGCGCGAGCTGGTCACCACCGGCGAGCAGCGCCGGCTCTGGGTGGACCGCCCCCGCGCGCTCTTCTCCGCCTGGTACGAGTTCTTCCCCCGCTCCGAGGGCGCGATCCCGGCCACCGTCGACTCGCCGGCCCGCTCGGGCACCTTCGTCACCGCGATGGACCGGCTCCCGGGCGTCGCGGCGATGGGCTTCGACGTGCTCTACCTGCCCCCGATCCATCCGATCGGCCGGGTCAACCGCAAGGGCCGCAACAACTCGCTGACCGCCGGGCCCGACGACGTGGGCTCGCCGTGGGCGATCGGCGCCGCGGAGGGCGGCCACGACGCCATCCACCCCGACCTGGGTACGCCGGAGGACTTCCGCGACTTCGTCGCCGCCGCCGCCGAGCAGGGGCTGGAGGTGGCGATGGACCTGGCGTTGCAGTGCGCGCCGGACCATCCCTGGGTGACCGAGCACCCGGAGTGGTTCACCACCCGGGCCGACGGCAGCATCGCGTACGCGGAGAACCCGCCGAAGAAGTACCAGGACATCTACCCGCTGAACTTCGACAACGACCCGGAGGGCATCCGGACCGAGGTGCTGCGGGTGGTGCTGCACTGGGTCGGCGAGGGCATCCGGATCTTCCGGGTGGACAACCCGCACACCAAGCCGTTCGACTTCTGGCACTGGCTGATCGCCGAGGTCAAGAAGGTCGACCCGGACGTGCTCTTCCTCGCCGAGGCGTTCACCCGGCCGGCGATCATGCACGGGCTCGGCAAGATCGGCTTCACCCAGTCGTACACGTACTTCACCTGGCGCACGTCGGCGGCGGAGATGCGGGCGTACTGCGAGGAGCTGGTGGCCGCGGCCGACTACATGCGACCGAACTTCTGGCCGAACACGCCGGACATCCTGCACTCCTCGTTGCAGCACGGCGGCCCGCCGATGTTCAAGATCCGGGCGGTGCTGGCCGCGCTGCTCTCCCCCTCTTGGGGCGTATACGCCGGGTTCGAGCTCTTCGAGCACGTCGCCCGCCCCGGCGCCGAGGAGTACCTGGACAACGAGAAGTACGAGCTGCGCCCCCGGGACTGGGCCGGCGCGCAGGCGCAGGGCCGCTCGCTGGCGCCGTTCATCGCCACCCTCAACCGGGTACGCCGGGACAACCCGGCCCTGCACCAGCTGCGCAACCTGCGCTTCCACGACATCGACAACCCGGCACTGCTCTGCTGGTCCAAACACGACCCGGACAGCGGCAACACCGTCATCGTGGTCTGCTCGTTCGACTCGCACACCGTGCAGTGGGGCAACACCACTCTGGACATGCCCGCGCTCGGCTTCGACTGGCACGAGCGGTTCACCGTCCACGACGAGCTGACCGGCACCAGCTACGAGTGGGGGCAGCGCAACGCCGTCCGCCTCGACCCGTACCTTCAGCCCGCGCACGTGTTGACGGTCCGCCGGCCGGCGTCGCCCCCGGCACCCGCGCCGGCGGTCCCGGCCCCGGCCGAGCTGACCGTCGAAGACGTACCCGCCGACCTCTCGGGTGGCACCGCCCCGACCGCTCCCGCCCCGGCGGGCGGCCTCGCGGGTGGCGTCGACCCGACCGCTTCCGCCGCTAAGGACGCCCGATGGACCAGCTGATCGCCGGCGCGACGCACGACCCGCACGCCATGCTCGGCGCGCACCCCGCCGACGGGTGGACCACGATCCGCGCCATGCGCCGCGGCGCCGGCGACGTGATGCTGCGGATCGGTGACGAGCGGCACCCGATGAAGCGGGTGCACGACGTCGGCGTCTTCGAGACCCGGGTCGAGGGGACCGTGCTCGACTACCGGATCGAGGCCGACGGGCAGGTCACCGACGACCCGTACCGCTACCCGCCGACCATCGGCGAGCTGGACCTGCACCTGATCGGCGAGGGCCGCCACGAGCGGCTCTGGGAGGCGCTCGGCGCCCGGGTCTTCGACGAGGGCGTGGCGTTCTCGGTGTGGGCGCCCAACGCCCGTGGCGTACGGGTGGTCGGCGACTTCACCGGCTGGGGCGCGGACGACGGCTGGCCGATGCGCTCCCTCGGCTCCAGCGGGGTGTGGGAGATCTTCGTGCCCGAGGCACGGGTCGGCGCCCGCTACAAGTACCGCATCCTCGGCGCCGACGGGCGGTGGCGGGACAAGGCCGACCCGCTCGCCGCGTACGCGGAGGTGCCCCCGGCCACGGCTTCGGTGGTGCACCACTCGACGTACCAGTGGTCGGACGCCGAATGGCTGGAGCGGCGGGCGCGGCGGCAGCCGCACCAGGAGCCGATGAGCGTGTACGAGGTGCACCTCGGCTCCTGGCGGCCCGGGCTGGGCTACCGGGAGCTGGCCGAGCAGCTGACCGCGTACGTCACCGAGATGGGCTTCACCCACGTGGAGTTCCTGCCGGTGATGGAGCACCCGTTCGGCGGTTCCTGGGGTTACCAGGTCACCGGCTACTTCGCGCCGACCTCCCGCTTCGGCGACCCGGACGACTTCCGGTACCTCGTCGACACACTGCACGGCGCGGGCGTCGGCGTGATCCTGGACTGGGTGCCGGCGCACTTCCCCAAGGACGAGTGGGCGCTGGCCCGCTTCGACGGCACCCCGCTGTACGAGCACCGCGACCCGCGGCGCGGCGAGCACCCCGACTGGGGCACGTACGTCTTCGACTTCGGCCGCCACGAGGTGCGCAACTTCCTGGTCGCCAACGCGCTCTACTGGTGCGAGGAGTTCCACGTCGACGGCCTGCGGGTGGACGCCGTCGCCTCGATGCTCTACCTGGACTACTCCCGCCAGGAGGGGCAGTGGGCCCCGAACGTGCACGGCGGCCGGGAGAACCTGGAGGCGATCGCGTTCCTCCAGGAGGTCAACGCCACCGTCTACAAGCACCACGCCGGGGTGGTGATGATCGCCGAGGAGTCCACCGCCTGGCCCGGGGTGACCCGGCCGACCGCCGACGGCGGGCTCGGCTTCGGGTTCAAGTGGAACATGGGCTGGATGCACGACACCCTGCTCTACACCTCCAAGGACCCGATCTACCGGCAGCACCACCACCATCAGCTCACCTTCTCCCTGGCGTACGCCTGGAGCGAGAACTACGTGCTGCCGATCAGCCACGACGAGGTGGTGCACGGCAAGGGGTCGCTGGCGGCCAAGATGCCCGGCGACACCTGGCAGCGGCTGGCGAACGTGCGGGCGCTGCTGGCGTACATGTGGGCGCACCCGGGCAAGCAGTTGCTCTTCATGGGCTGCGAGCTGGCCGACGATCGGGAGTGGAGCGAGGAGCGCGGTCTCGACTGGTACCTGTCGCACGACCCGGCCCGGGCCGGGGTGCAGCGGCTGGTCGCCGACCTGAACGCGGCCTACCGGGCCACGCCGGCGCTCTGGGCGCAGGACACCGACCCGGCCGGCTTCCGCTGGATCGCCGGGGACGACGTCGCCCACAACACCGTCTCGTTCGTCCGGATCGCCCCCGACGGCGCGACGCTGGTCTGCGTGGCGAACTTCTCCGCCCTGCCGCTGGAGGACTACCGGATCGGCCTGCCCGCCGGCGGCACCTGGACCGAGGTGATCAACACGGACGCGCAGCACTACGGCGGGTCCGGGGTCGGCAACCTCGGCGCGGTGCACGCGCAGGACGTGCCGTGGCACGGCATGGCGGCGTCGGTCGCGCTGCGGGTGCCGCCGCTCGGCGTCCTCTGGCTCCGCCGCGACTGACCGCGCTCTTCCCGGGTCGGCTGGTGGTGTCCCGCCCGGGTCGCGGGCCGGTCGGTCCGGTCGCGGGCCGGTCGGTCCGGTCGGTCCGGTCGCGGGCCGGTCGGTCCGGTCGGTCCGGTCGCGGGCCGGTCGGTCCGGTCGGTCCGGTCGCGGGCCGGTCGGTCCGGTCGGTCCGGTCGCGGGCCGGTCGGTCCGGTCGGTCCGGTCGCGGGCCGGTCGGTCCGGTCGCCCTGGGAGACATGTTCCTGGTGAGCGATATGCCTCTGAGTCATAAATATGCCTCAGAGGCATGTCGCTCACTGCGACATCGACCAGGCATGCACCACGGCGCGGCCTGGTCGGGCGGTACGTCAGACCAGGCCGGCGTCGCGCAGCAGCTTCCAGAGCCCGGCCCCGTCCGGCGCGGAGAGCCACTTCTGCCCCACCGGCCCCGAGGAGGAGGACTGGCCGGCCGGGGCGGGCAGGCTACCGGCCAGCACCGACTGGGTCGGCGAGAGGCGACGGATCGCCACCCCGGCGACGTTGTCCGGGTGGGCGGCGGCGAACTCGCGGTAGATCTCCTGGTCGTGCTGCCCGTCGTCGCCGATCAGCAGCCAGCGCACCTCCGGGAACTCCCGGGCCAGCCGGGCCAGGGTGGCCCGCTTGTGCTCCCGGCCGCTGCGGAACCACCGGTCCGCGGTCGGGCCCCAGTCGGTCAGCAGCAGCGGACCGGCCGGGTAGAGGTGCCGGGAGAGGAACCGGGTCAGCGTCGGCGCGACGTTCCACGCCCCGGTGGAGAGGTAGAAGACCGGCGCGCCCGGGTGGGCGGTGGCCAGCCGCTCGTAGAGCACCGCCATGCCGGGCACCGCGGCCCGGGCGTGCTCGTCCAGGACGAAGGTGTTCCAGGCGGCCAGCAGCGGCCGGGGCAGCGCGGTGACCATGACCGTGTCGTCGATGTCGGAGAGGATGCCGAAGCGGACCTCCGGGTCGAGGATCCGCACCAACGCCTCGGCCGGCTCGGCGTCGGCGACGCTGAGGCGTACCGACGACCAGCCGGGGGTGAAGTCGCCCTCGACGACGGTGTCGACGAAGCCGCTCCGGTCGGCCTGCGCCTCGTGGGTGACCCCACCCGCCTCGATGGTCACCTTGACGTGCTTCGCCGGCAGGGTGGTGAAGCTGCGCCAGCCGCGTACCTTGTCCAGCCGGCCCCGCTGCCGGGTGTCCGGACGGCCGAGCAGCACCCGGCAGAGCACCCGCGCCCAGCCCGGCGCGCCGTAGCCCGCGTACGCGACGATGTTGGCCTGCCAGCCGGTGCGCCGTAGGCGACGCTCCACCAGCTGGTGGACGGCGTCCTCGATCCGTGCGGCCCGGTGCAGATTCGGTACGGCCAGCTGGCCAGCGGGAGTGGGTGGCACGCTGCAACCCTGCCACACGTGGGCGGAAGCGGCCACGCGAGAGGTGCCGGGCTCCCCGGAACCGCCCCGGGCCTCCGTCACGGCGTGACACACTCCGGTCGGGACGACGACGGGGGCGTTGGTCGTGTCGACATCAGAACCGCAGGACCACGCGGGGCGTCCGCGGCTCGACCGGCCGGCGCTCGTCGCGCTGCTGCTCGGCGTGGCCGCGGTGGGCTACCGGCTGGTGCTGACCCTGCTGACCATTCCCCCCTCCAACAGCGACGAGGCGACCTTCGGCCTGGCCGCCGTGCACATCGCCGCCGGCCGGGAGCGCCCGGTGTTCCTCTACGGGCAGCACTACATGGGCATGGCCGAGGCGTACCTGGCGGCGCCGCTGGTGGCGCTGGCCGGGCCGAGCTGGCCGGTGCTGCGGCTGCCGCTGCTGGTGCTCTACGCCCTCTTCCTCTGGCTGGCGTACCGGCTGACCCGGCGGCTCTACTCGCCCTGGTTCGCCACCTTCGTGGTGGGCCTGCTGGCGCTCGGCACCGAACGGGTGGTCCGCGACCAGTTGACCGTGGTGGGCGGCCGGCCCGAGGTGAAACCGGCGGTGCTGGCGATGCTGCTGATCGCCGTGGCGCTGGCGCAGGGCCGGGTGCGCCGCCGGTGGGCCGCGATCGGCGCCGCCGGGCTGCTGGCCGGGCTGGCGCTTTGGTCGGACTGGCTGATCGTGCCGTACCTGGCGGTGGCCGGGCTGCTGCTGCTCTACGCCGCCCGCCGGGACCTGCTCGGCTGGCCGGGGCTGCTGCTGGTGGCCGGCTTCGTCGTCGGGGTGGCACCGATGATCTGGGACAACCTGGTGGCGCCGCCCGGCTCGGACTCGCTGTCGGTGCTGCGCGAGGTCAGCGCCACCGCCGGCCCGCCCCCGCCCTGGTCGGCGCGGGTGCGCGGCGGCCTGCTGGAGGGGGTGCCGCTGGCCACCGGGCTCTGCCCGATCACCGGCTGCGCCCGCTGGCAGGAGTGGTTCGGGTTGCTCTACCCGGTGCTGCTGGCGCTCGCCGCGCTGCTCGCGCTGGTCGCGTACCGCCGGACCGCCGGCCTGCCCACCGCCCGGCGGGTCCGGCCGGTCGCGCAGCTCACCCTGGTCGCCGGCGCGGCGCTGACCCTGCTCGCGTACGTCCGCAGTCCGCTCACCGTGACGGACCCGCTGGGCAACGCCCGCTACCTGTCGGTGCTGCAGATCTCCCTGCCCGCGGTGCTCTGGCCGCTCTGGGCGGCGGCGGTGGCCTGCTGGCGGGGCACGGTCGGTGCGGCGGGCCGGCTGGCCGGGGCGACCGCGACCGCCGCGCTGGCCGGGCTGACCGCCACCGCCGTGGTGGCCACCGGGCTCTTCCTGACCGGTACGAAGGCGGCCCAGGACGAGGAGCGGCAGGCGCGGGAACTGGCCGACGCGGTGCGCCGGACCGGGCTGCGCGAGGTGTACGGCGACTACTGGACCTGCAATCGGCTCACCTTCGCCACCGGCGAGCGGGTGGTCTGCGCGGTGCTCGACGGCGCGCTCACCCCCGGGCAGAACCGCTACCGGCCGTACTGGGAGCAGGTCGGCCGGGCGGAGCGGCCCGGGTACGTGGTGGAGGTCGGCTCCGCGGCGGAACGCCGGCTGCGCCGTCTGCTCCGCGAGCAGGCCGACGCCGCCGCCCTGGTGGAGGTCGCCGGATATCGCGTGTACCACCCGCCGACCGCCGTGCGGCCGTGGCGCTGAGCCCGGCCCGTACGCTGGCGGCGTGCTCATCCTGCTGCCGCCCTCCGAGGGGAAGGCCGACGCCGGCACGGGCCGGCGGCTCGACCTGACCCGGCTCTCCCTGCCCGAGCTGACTCCGGCCCGCCAGGAGGTGCTGGCCTCGTTGATCACGCTCAGCAGCGGCGACGAGGCGGCGGCGCTGGCCGCGCTCGGGCTCAGCGCCGGCCAGCGGGGCGAGCTGGCCCGCAACGCGCGGCTGGACCGGGCGGCCACCGCACCGGCGGGGCAGGTCTACACCGGGGTGCTCTACGAGGCGCTCGACCTGGCCTCGCTGCCGGCCCCGGCGCAGCGCGCGGCGCGCCGGACGGTGCTGATCAGCTCCGGCCTCTGGGGCGCGGTACGCCTCACCGACCGGATCCCGCCGTACCGCTGCCCGATCGGGGCGAAGCTGCCGGGGGTGGGGGCGCTGTCGGCGTACTGGCGGCAGGCCCTGGCCCCGGCGATGGCGGCGGCGGCCGGCGACGGGCCGGTGCTGGACCTGCGCTCCGGCGCGTACGCCGCCACCTGGACACCCCGCGGCGAGCTGGCCGGCCGGACGGTGACGGTGCGGGTGCTGCACGAGCGGGAGACGCCGGCCGGGCCGACCCGCAGCGTGGTCAGCCACTTCAACAAGGCGACCAAGGGTCGGCTGGTGCGCGACCTGCTTCTCGCCGGGGCCCGGCCACGCACCGCCACCGGGCTGGTCACCGCGCTGCGTGACCTCAAGTACACGGTCGAGGAGCAGCCGACCGCCGCCGGGCGCCCCCGGCAGCTCGACGTGGTGGTCACCGAACTCTAGCCAGCCGCAAGATTTCCTCAAGGCTGGGCCGGATCGGTGGAACCCGGCCGGTCGGCGGGTGACGGTAAGGGGACCCCGACGCCGACAAGGAGCGGTCCGATGGCCCCGCAACCCACCCTGCTCGACCGGCCCCGCGTTCCGCCGCCCCCGCCGCCGATGGACTGGCTGACCCTGGGCGACGCGTTCGAGGTGGCCTGCCTGGTCCGCTGCACACCCCCGCCGGCCGCCGTGCGCGGCCCGGTCGAGCCGTACCGTCCGGTGGCGGAGTTCAACCGGGAGGACGCCGCGCTGCGGATGCGGCAGCTGCTCAACCGGCTGGACGTGCCGGTGGAGCACGAGGTGGTCAGCGGCGGGCTGCGCCGCCGGTACGAACTGCACCGCCTGCACGTGCCCCGGGAACACCGGGCGGCGTACGCGGAGCTGCGCGAGTCGGGCTGGCGGCGGGGCCGCCGTGAGCTGCTGACCGGGCCGGCTCCCGGCGCGTCGACGGCGCGGGCGGCCTGGCGCTCCCGGCTGGCCGCGGCGGCCTGGCGGTCGGCGCTGCTGGCCGGCGGGCGGCACGTGCGCCGGCACATCCTGGGCATCCGGTTGACCGACCGGGAGCTGGCCGCCGTGCTGGTCCGCAGCGCGGCCCTGCTGGAGGTCCCGGCTCTGCTCCGGCCGGGGGCCGGCTGCTTCGTGGTCAGCGTCGCCGACGGCCCGGACCGGCTCAGGATCATGGACCGCGCGGCGCTCGCCCCGGCCCGCTGAGCCGGGTACCTCGACCACACGGGCTTGCGCCCGGGGCGGTGCGCGGCGCACAGTGCTGCCCGTGAGCCGTTGCTGGACCGCCACCGCCTGGCGGCGCGTCGCCGCCCCGGCGGCGCTGCTGATGCTGCTGGCCGTGTCGGCGACCGGGCTCGGCGCGTGCCGGGACACCCCGGCCGAGCCGGTGCCGATCCGGATCGCCACCGGCAGCCCGACCGCCGTCTACCATGCCTTCGGGCAGTCGCTGGCCGCCATCCTCAACCGCGAGCTGCCCGGCGTGCGCGCCAGCGTGGTGGTCACCGCCGCCTCCGCCGAGAACGTGCGGCTGGTCGGCGCGGGGGCGGCCGAACTCGGCTTCACCCAGGCCGACGTGCTGCCCACCGGGCCCGCCGCGCACCCGTCGACGGTCGCGGTGGCCCGGGTCTACGACGACCTGCTGCACCTGGTCACCACCGCCGGCGGCCCGGTCCGGACGGTGGCCGACCTGCGCGGCCGGCGGGTGTCGGTGGGCGCGGCGGGCTCCGGCACCGAGGTCACCGCGACCCGGCTGCTGGAGGTCGCCCGGCTCGGCGGCGACCGGGTACGCCAGGCGCACCTCAACCTGGACGACTCGGTGGCCGCGCTGCGGGCCGGCACGATCGACGCGTTCTTCTTCTCCGGCGGGCTGCCGGTGCGGGCGGTGGACGAACTGGCGGCCGACTCGGCCACCCGCATCGTCGACCTCGGCGAGTGGACCGAGCCGCTGCGCCGCAGCTACCGGGAGGTGTACGTGTCGCGGGACGTGCCGCGCTCGGTCTACCGCCTCGACCCGGTCACCACGGTCGCCAACCCGAACTACCTGATCGTCCGGGCGGACCTGCCGGAGCCGCTGGTCCGGGAGGTCACCCGGCTGCTGATGGAACGCCGGGCGGAACTGGCCGCCGCCCACCCGGCGGCCGGCCGGATGAGTCCCCGCTCGGCGATCGCCACCGCGCCGCTGCCGCTGCACCCGGGCGCGGCCGGCTGGTACCGCTCCGTCAAGCCCTGACCGGGGCGGACCCCGGCGGTCCGTCGACGCCGGCCGGTCCGGTGGCGGGCTCGGGGCCCGCCTGGCCCGGGACCACGGCGTCCGTCGGGCCCGTCTCGTCGGCGGCAACGTGGCCCTCGGGGGCCGGTGCGGCCTCCGCGTCACCCGTCGAGCCGTCCCAGGGCGCCGGGAACCACAGCTCCGCGACCAGGCCGCGCGGCTCGCCGGCGCGCATCGTCAGCCGCCCGTCGGAGGCGTCCACCAGCACCGCGACGATGGTCAGCCCCAGCCCCGCGCCGTCGATGTTCTGCGCGTCCGGCGCCCGCCAGAACCGCTCGGTGGCCTGGTCGAGCTGCCCCGGGGTCATGCCCGGCCCGGTGTCGCGCACCTCCAGGGCGGTGCCGCCGTCGGCGTACCGGACGGTCACGGTCACCTCTCCCCCGGCCCCGCTGAACTTCACCGCATTGTCGATCAGCGCGTCGAGGGCCTGGTCGACGGCGGTGGGCACGGTCCGGGCGTACGCCGGGCCGGTGGTGTGCAGCCGGAGGGCGACCGAGCGGTGCCGGGCCAGCGGCTCCCACGCGGCGACCCGTGAGGCGGCGACCTCCGCCGCGTCCACGGTCACCCGCTGGTTCTCCTCCCGCTCGGCGCGGGCCAGGGTGAGCAGGGCGTCGAGCACCAGCGCCAGCCGGTCGGTCTCCTCCAGGGCGAGCCGGTGCTCGGCCCGGCCGTCCGGGTCGGTCAGGCTCGGCCCCAGCTCCTCCACCCGCAGCCGCAGCGCGGTCAGCGGGTTGCGCAGCTGGTGGCTGGCGTGGGCCACGAACGCCCGCTGCCGGTCCATCACGTCGGAGACCGCGTCGGCCATGTTGTTGAAGCTGGCCGCGAGCCGGCGCAGCTCGGGCGGGCCCAGCCGGTGCTGCACCCGCGCACCCCCGTCGCCCTCGGCGATCTCGTGGGTCACCGCGTCCAGCTCGGTCACCGGTCGCAGCACCCAGCCGGCCAGCCCGAACGCGGTGGAGACGCAGGCCAGCACGGCGAGCAGGCCGATCCCGGCCAGCAGCAGCCACCAGACCGTCACCGTGCGGCGGACCTTGCCGGCCGGGGTGGCGGTCACCACCGCGCCGAGCACCTCACCGCCGTCGTTGATCGGCACCGCCACCAGCAGCGGGCCGTCCACCCACGGCCAGACCGCCTCCGGACCGCTGAACTGCTGGCCCGACAGCGCCGTGTCGCGCGCCGCCTCGGCGTCCCGGCCGCCGCGCCAGCCCGGCGAACCCACCACGGTACGGCCGTCCCGGTCCACCACCGCCGCGCCGATGCCGTACAGCTCCTCGTAGGCGGCCAGCTCGCCGCTGAGCGGCCCGGGTACGCCGCCGCGCAGCGCCGGCCCGGCCAGCGAGGCGAACCGGGTCGCGTCGGCGAGCCGGTCGGCGCGTACCCGGTCGGTCTCCCGGGAGGCGAGGGTGGCCGCCAGCGGGGTCTCCAACGCCAGCAGCACCAGCACCATCAGCAGCAGGTAGCTGGTGACCAGTCGACGACGCACCTGCCGCCCCTCACTCGCCGCGCAGCCGGTAGCCGACCCCGCGCACGGTCTCCACCAGGCGGGGCTCGCCCAGCTTGCCCCGCAGCGAGCCCACATGCACCTCGACGGTGTGCCGGTCGGCCCAGGTGGTGCCCCAGACGTCCAGCAGGATCCGGTCCCGGGGCACCGCGACGCCGGGCTGGCGGGCCAGCGACAGCAGGATGTCGAACTCCTTGCGGGTCAGCGCCACCGACCGGCCGTCGACGGTGACCGTACGGGCGGCGACGTCGATGCGCACCGCGCCGGCCTCGATCAGGCCCCGCTCCGGCACGGTGTGCGAGGCGCGGCGCAGCACCGCCTCGATCCGGGCCTGGAGCTCGACCATCGAGAACGGCTTCACCACGTAGTCGTCGGCGCCCAGCCGCAGGCCGAGCACCCGGTCGCGTTCCTCGCCCCGGGCGGTCACCGCGATGATGCCCAGTTGGCTGCTGCGCCGGCGCAGCTCCCGGCAGACCTCGGTGCCGTCCCCGTCGGGCAGCGTCAGGTCCAGCAGCACCAGGTCGCAGGGGGCGGCGGAGAGCGCCGCGGCGACGGTGGCGGCGTGCTCGACCTCGTACCCGCGCCGGGTCAGCGCCGAGGAGAGGGCGGCGGCCACCCGTCGGTCGTCCTCGACCAGCAGGATGCGCACCGGTGACCCCCATTCGTCGTACGGATGACGTGCGAATGGTGGCAGACGAGCGCGACGGGCGGGAGGCCCGGTCCGGCCGGTGGACCCGGCCGACCGGCCCCGGGGCGGGTGGAGCGGGTCGTACGCTGCCGTCATGATCTACAAACTGGTGACGGTCGACGAGTGGGCGCGGGCCGGTGTCGACGGGTACGTCCCCGCCTCCGCCCTGGACCGCCAGGACGGGTTCCTGCACTTCTCGGCGGCGGACCAGATCGTGGAGACCGCCCGGCGTCACTACGCCGGCGCCACCGGGCTGGCCCTGCTCACCGTCGACCCGCAGCGGCTCGGCGACGAGCTTCGCTGGGAGCCGTCGCGCGACGGCGCCCGGTTCCCGCACCTGTACGGCCGGCTGCCGCTGGCGGCGGTCACCGACGTCGCGGAGCTGCCGGCGGACGTGCCCGCCGCCGAGGCGGTGGCCGACCTGCTGCGCTGAGCGGGGACACGGCGAAGGGCCCGGGACGACGTGTCGTCCCGGGCCCCTGGTGCCGGTGGATCAGTGGCAGAGCCGGCCGATTTCCTCCTGGAACCGCTCCATCGGGTTGGCCTCGGCCGGGCCGAGCAGGTAGGTCTTCAGCTCGCGCCGGGCCTCGGTCATCGGGTCGTCGCCGGCCCGGGTGAGCGCGAGGATCTTCTCCAGCTCGCCGCAGTCGACCGAGAGCAGGTACGCCGCCCGCGAGGTCGGGAACTCCCGGCGGAACTCGTCCTCGGGCAGCCCGCTCGGGTTGGCCACCACGTACGGCCGCTGGCTCTGCACGAAGTCGGAGACCACGCTGGAGACGTCGCTGATCAGCAGGTCGGTCTGGTTGAAGCAGTCGAACAGCGCCGGCACGCGGCCGGTGACCACCCGGTGGCCGGGCCCGTCCAGCGAGGTGGCGTCGACATCGCCGCCGGCCGCCCGGACCAGCGCCACGATCCGCTCGTGCGCCGCCTTGGCCTCCTTGGACCGGGAGCCGGTCAGCGGGTGCGGCTTGTAGATCAGCCGGACCGCGGGCGAGGTGGCCAGCACGCCCTTGACGATCCGCTCCCCCATCAGCACCACGGAGGTGTGGTACGGGTCGTCCTCCAGCCAGCCCTCCCAGGTGGGGGCGTAGAGGACGGTGAACGGCCGGTCCTGCGCGGGCGCGCCGAAGGTGTGCACCCCGGCGAGCTGCGGACGTCCGATCTCGACGATGTCCTCGTCGCGCACGGCGACAGCGGCCCGGGCGTAGCGCTCGCGGCCGGCGAGGCCGGCGACCCACACCTCGTCGTACACCTTGCTGTACGGGTTGACGCTGGCCGCCTTGTCGCTGTCGCCGTGACCGACGAAGACGTGCTTCATGCCCGGCTCGCGGAGCATGTGGATGTTCGCGCCGACGTTGGCGGCGTAGAGCGCGGCGCGGACGCTGCCCAGTTCGAGGTTCATGAAGTCGACCCCGGCCGGTACGCAGACCACCGGCAGCCGGGTGTCGGCCAGCTCGAGGAAGGCCTCCTTGCTGCGCATCAGCACGATGCCGCGCTGGTTCAGCGCCTCGGTCGGGGCCAGCCACATGTTGGCCTGGTAGACGTCCTTGGCCGGGCCGGCGAAGTAGAGCGCCACCTCGGGCCGGTAGCTGTCCAGCCAGCGCTGCAGCACCGGCAGCACCGGGCTCTTGCCGGTGCCCCGGCCGCGCAGCCAGGTCAGCGCGATGATCCCGCCGACCGCCGCCGCCACGACGGCCGCCACCGCGCCGACCACCAGGACCGGGGCGGCGTCGTCGCGCACCGCGCTCACCACCGCGGCCGGGATCAGCAGCACGTTGACCACGGCCAGCGGAATGCCGGCCAGGTCGGCGGCCCACTGCGGCGGGCGGGGCGCGGACCGGATCGGGCCCAGCTCGATGTTGCGGACCAGCGCGGAGATCGGGTTCCGGCGGTCGATCATCGTGTTGAGCGCGCCGGAGAAGACCGCGGTCACCCACACCGCGGCCGGCAGGAGCAGCAGCCAGGTCAGCTCGGTCCCGGTCAGCCCGACCGTCGCGGCGACCAGCAGCACCGTGGCGAGGTCCCGGCTGAGCTGCCGGTAGCCGCGGTTGAGGCCGACCTTCTCCAGCAGCAGGTCCGACGGCGGCGACCACCGGGTGAGGGCGTACTCACCGACGACGGCGGCCAGCCCGGCCACGGCGAAGACCGGGACCCAGCCGAGGGCGCCCGCAACGAGCATGACCAGGTAGGACAGCACCAGCAGCGCGCCACGGGCGGCGACGCCGATGCGTTCCATTAACGTGCCGAACAACGAGTACGCTCCCTACGAGATCGATGACGGGCGATGCCCGTGGTCGTCGACGTCACGCCGCGACGTGGGTGGTTCCGCCGCGCCGTGTCCGGTTCGACCGGCTGCGGGTGACTGCGACCTTAACGCGAGTGGACGCCGAGGCGACGCTTGGGTGTCAACGCTGTTTCCGGGTCGTCCGTCCCCCGGCGCGGACGCCCGGCGCAGCCGGCCCACCCCGCAGGACGGGACGGCTGCGCCGGACCCGCGGTCTCAACTCCGGCGGAAGCAGGTCACCGCCCCCGGCCGCTTGCGCTTGGCGAACTCTTCGAAGCCCAGCTGTGGCGCGAGGTCGCGGGCGACCTGGTTCCCGGACCAGACGCAGATCGTGGTGACGTCCAGCCGCTCGATCGCCGCGGAGAGCTCGGGAACCGGCGCGAGCTCGGTGGCGCCGTTGGCGAGCGCGACCAGCTTCAACCGGTCCTGCACGAACTGCGACTTCATGTCGTAGTCCGGCAGGTAGCGGTCGTTCGGGCTGACCACCCGCATCCGACTGGTGACCATCGGGGCGGTGTGCATCAAGGTGGACGGGGCGAGCACCACGCCGTCGGGCCGGTCCAGGCGGGTCATCCAGAAGACGACCTGCTTGCGGGTCTCCGGCACCTTCCACACCGGCTCGTCGTGCACCGTCACGTAGCTCTTCGGCGACCACATGGGCGTGCCGAGGACGGCGAACCCGGCGACCAGGGCCACCGCGACGGCGGCGCTGCCGACGGCCCGCAGGCGCGGCAGGTCGACGGTGCAGAGCAGGCCGACGACCGCGGTGAGGGCGAACATCCACGGCACCCGCCACAGCACGACGCCGATGCCGGTCAGGCTGTTGATCACCTCGAGCACGCCCGGGACCAGGATCACGCTCATCGCCAGGGTGCTGCCGCCGACCATCAGCTGCGGGGTGCGCCGGCGGGCGATCAGCGGGCCGAGCCAGAGGGCCAGACCACCGATGACGCCGAGCACGCCGAACAGGAACGTGCGCCGGTAGGTGAGCTCGGCGTCGTAGAAGGCCGCCGCCGCGTTCTCGGTGATCGGGCCCGCGTTGAGCCGGGACCAGATCGTCGCGCCGACCGGGTAGAGCAGCGCGGCGGCACCGGCGAGCAGGGCGTCCCGCCACCGGCCCACCACCAGCATCGCGAACGCCGCGCCACCGACCAGCAGCGGCAGGATGATGGCTGAGGTGGTGGTGAGGCCGGTGGCCACGACGGACAGCGCGGCGATGAGGAACAGCCCTCGCTTCGACCGCGAGTCGAACCATTCCGTCAGGTACACCCACATCAGCGGCACAACCGCCGCCACGAACATGGTCTTGCCCTGGTGCAGCCGGGTCAGGTGGAAGGTGCCGAGGGCGGCGTCCTCGCCCGCGACCAGGTAGAGGTAGGCCACGGCCACGGTGAAGGCGAGCGGGGCACGGCGCGGCGCCCACCGGTGCACCAGTCGCCACAGGGCCAGCACGGCCAGCACCGCCATGGCGGGTGTCACGACGTACCAGGTCGCGGAGGAGGCGTGCAGGCCGAAGACATGCGCGAAGGCGCCGTAGAAGACCTCGATCGAGGGCACCGGCGGCTGGGCGTTCATCGCCGGCGCGACGCCGTCGGTGAACAGGAAGTCGCGCAACGGCACCTCGTCGCGTTCGGCGACCCAGACCGACTTGCCCATGAAGAACGCGTCGTCGACGGAGTTGCGCGCGAAGAAGAGCCCGGAGACCGCAGCCCCCACGGCGATGAGCAGGGCGTACGCCGACGCGAGCGGGGTGGGCGCGGCGCTCGGGGCCGCTGCCGGCGGGGTGGCCAGCCAGCGGCGCCGGGTCAGGAACAGCGCGCCGACCGCGGCGACCGCGCCGAGACCGCCCGGGATCCACCACGGGATGCCCGAGCCAGGGCCTTCCTTCTGGGCGGTCAGGCCCGCGGCGACGGCGGCGACGGCAGCGGTCGCGAGGACCCCGACGAGCAGGGGGCGCGGGTGCGCGGGAACCGCCGCGTCGGCGGCGGTTGCGTCTTCGGGCTCGGTGGCCGGCGCCGAGGCGGCCCGGCGGCGCCACCAGAGCCGGGCGACGAGAACGGCGACGCAGGTCGCCGCCCAGACCAGGAACGTGACCGACGGAGCCAGGTCGACGAGGAAGGCGAGGTGGTACAGCACGGTCCAGAGCGCGAACGCCACCACGCCCGCGTCGGTCAGCAGCACGGGTGCCGCAGCGACCAGGGACCGCAGTCGCGCCGAGGTGGACCGCGACTGTGCGGCGCCGGTCCGCCCGGACTCCGGCCGGCCGGCCTCCGGGCCGGAGCCGGCGGGCGCGACGGCGACGTGTTCGACGTGGGGCACGAATCGTCCTTGTCGTCGTACGGATGAAGATGGGGAGAAATGGGATGCACGGCCAGGTGTCGGAGCGGGCTCCGGCACGGCGGGGGCCAGCCTAGCGGAATCGGGCACGAGGTCACGTCCCCACCAGAGGTGGCGCCCGCCGGGTCAGCCGGACACCGGCGCCTCGCGCTGGCGGGGCAGCGTCGGTTCGGCGCCGAGGCCGGCCGCGACCGCCTCGACGAGGGTGTCGAGGTACGTGTCGGGGAGCGGGGTGCGGGCGATGGCGAGCCGCCAGTAGAGCGGCCCGACGATCAGGTCGACCGCGGCGTCCGGGTCGGTGCCGGCCGGCAGTTCCCCCCGCTCGACCGCCCGGCCGATGAGCTGGCCGCCGAGCTCCTGCTGCTTGGCTCGGAGCACCTGCTGCAGGGTCGCGTCGATGGTCGGGTTGCGGGCCGCCTCGGCGAGCAGGTCGGGGATGATCTGCGAGGCCAGCGGGTGGCTCAGCGCGTGCGCCACCAGCTGGAACAGCAGCGTCAGGTCGCCGCGGAGGGTGCCGGTGTCCAGCGCGGGCAGCTTGTTGCCGGCGGCGGAGACCACGGTCTCCAGGACGAGCTCGAGCTTGGAGCTCCACCGCCGGTAGATCGCCGTCTTGCTGACCCCGGCCCGGCGGGCGATCGCCTCGATGGAGAGCCGGCCGTAGCCGGCCGCGGCCAGCTCCTGCATCAGCGCGCGCCGGATGGCCTTGGTGATGTCGCCCCTCAGCACCGCGGCGCCGGCCGGCGTACGCCTCTTCTCGCTGGTCATCGGGGTCTCTCCGCACCTGTCACGTGGGCCAATGTAGCGCAACGACGGTACGGTTGCGTCCCGACGTGTTTTGGACTACCGTCCACGCAGCGACGAGGCGGCCTCCGCACACAGCTCCCCTTAAGATTCCATCGTCGCGCGCATCCCTTTGGCACGAAAGATCGGAGCGCCCTTCCATGGCCGACACCGCGCTGGTCGACCCCGAAACGGGCCTGACCCAGGCGCAGCTGGCCGCCCGGCACGGACTACGGGTCGCCGGTGAGCGCCCCTCCCTGGCCGAATACAGCCGCCGGCTGTGGTCCTACCGGCATTTCATCGCCGCGTACGCCAACGCCAAGCTCGTCGCCTCGTACAGCAACGCCAAGCTGGGTCAGATCTGGCAGGTGCTGACCCCGCTCACCAACGCCCTGGTCTACTACCTGATCTTCGGCGTGGTGCTGGCCCAGAACCAGATCCCGAACTTCATCGCGTACCTGACCACCGGGCTCTTCATCTTCAACTTCACCCAGAGCGCGGTGCTGGCCGGCACCCAGTCGATCAGCAGCAACCTCGGGCTGATCCGGGCGCTGCACTTCCCCCGGGCCAGCCTGCCGCTGGCCGCCACGGTCACCCAGTTCCAGCAGCTGCTGGCCTCGATGGTCGTGCTGATCGGGATCGTGCTGGCGACCGGCGAGCCGATCACCCTCAAGTGGTTGATGGTGGTCCCGGCGCTGCTGCTCCAGGCGGTCTTCAACGCCGGCATCGTGATGCTGGTCGCCCGGATGGGCTCGAAGGCCAGCGACCTGAAGCAGGTCATGCCCTTCATCCTGCGCACCTGGATGTACGGCTCCGGCGTCCTCTACAGCGTCAGCCTCTTCGAGCGGCTGCCGGGCTGGGCGACGACGGTGGTCCAGTTCAACCCGATGCTGGTCTACATCGAGCTGGCCCGCTACTCCCTCCTCGAGCGGGCGCCACTGCTCAACGAGTCGCTGGCCCAGCTCTGGCTGGTCGGCGCGGCGTGGGCGGTGCTGGCGGGTGTCGGGGGCTTCATCTACTTCTGGCGCGGCGAACAGGAGTACGGCCGTGGTTGACCAGTACGAGGCGTCCAACGACGTCACCGTCACGCTGCCCAGGCTGACGGAGCGGATCCCCACCGTGGTGGTGGACGACGCGCACGTGATCTACCGGGTACACAAGGGCGCCGGCGGGGGCAGCACCCCGGTGGCCGCGCTGCGACGCCTGGTCAAGCGCTCCTCCGCGCCCAACATCCAGGAGGTGCACGCGGTCAAGGGGGTCTCCTTCACCGCGTACCGGGGCGAGGCGATCGGACTGATCGGCAGCAACGGCTCCGGCAAGTCCACCCTGCTGCGCACCATCGCCGGCCTGCTGCCGGTGAACCGGGGCGCGGTCTACACGCAGGGCCAGCCCTCGCTGCTCGGCGTGAACGCCGCCCTGCTCAACGACCTCTCCGGCGAGCGGAACGTCACGCTCGGCTGCCTGGCCATGGGCATGCACCCGGACGTCGTGGCCCGGCTGGCCCCGGAGATCATCGAGTTCTCCGGGATCAACCAGCGGGGCGACTTCGCCAGCCTGCCGATGCGGACGTACTCCTCCGGCATGGCGGCCCGGCTGCGCTTCTCCATCGCCGCGGCCAAGAAGCACGACGTGCTGCTGATCGACGAGGCGCTCGCGACCGGCGACAAGGGCTTCCGCAAGCGCAGCGAGCAGCGGGTCCGCGAGCTGCGCGAGGGCGCCGGCACGGTGTTCCTGGTGAGCCACCAGCTCTCCTCGATCCGGGACACCTGCGAACGGACCATCTGGCTGGAATCGGGCGTACTGCGGATGGACGGGCCGACCGACGAGGTCATCCGGGCATACGAGGCGTTCTCCAACGGCAAGTAGCGAAACCGCACGGCACCGACACGGTGCCGGAGGGCCGCGTCGCCCCGTTGGGGCGGCGCGGTCCGCGCGTTAAGGTTCAACCCGTCGCCACTCGGGCGAAATCTTTCATTCAGGCATCCCTGGAAGTGAGGATCGGCAATGACGCAGGACCACACCACTGGCCCGGACGCCGCACCGGAGACCCCGGCGCCATGGCGGCCCTCGCGGACGGTGGCGGTGGTGCTGGCCGGTGGCACCGGGACCCGGCTCGGCCTGGGCATCCCGAAGCAGCTGCTGAAGATCGCCGGTAAGCCGATCATCGAGCACACCCTGGCCGTCTTCGAGGCCGCGCCGGAGATCGACGAGATCATCGTGCTGATGGCCACCGGCCACGTCGCCGACGCCCAGCAGATCGTCGACAAGGCCGGCTTCCGCAAGGTCAGCAAGGTGATCGAGGGCGGCGACACCCGCAACGCCACCACCCGGATCGCGCTGGACGCGGTGGGTGAGGGCGACGTCAACATCCTCTTCCACGACGCGGTCCGGCCCCTGGTCAGCGCCCGCATCGTGCGCGAGTGCGTGAACGCGCTGTGGACCTACGCCGCGGTCGACGTGGCGATCCCCTCGGCCGACACGATCATCCAGGTCGACGAGAACGAGTGCATCACCGACATCCCGGTCCGCGCCACGCTGCGCCGCGGCCAGACCCCGCAGGCGTTCCGCTCCGGCACCATCCGGGAGGCGTACCGGCGGGCCGAGGGTGACCCGGACTTCGCCGCCACCGACGACTGCGGCGTGGTGCTGCGGTACCTGCCCGGCACGCCGATCAAGGTGATCGACGGCTCGGACGAGAACATCAAGGTCACCCACCCGGTCGACGTGCACCTGGCGGACAAGCTCTTCCAGCTCGCCGCCGCCCAGGCGCCCCGGCTGACCGACCACCGCAGCTACACCGAGGAGCTGACCGGCCGCACGATCGTCATCTTCGGCGGCAGCTACGGCATCGGCCACGACCTGGCCGAGCTGGCCCGCCGCTACGGCGCCCAGGTCTTCCCGTTCAGCCGCTCCTCCACCGGCACCCACGTCGAGCGCGCCGAGGACGTCGAGGCCGCGCTCAAGACCGCCTTCGAGGCCACCGGCCGGATCGACCACGTGGTGGTCACCGCCGGCATCCTGGAGAAGGGCTCGCTGGCCGAGATGGAGCAGGAGGCGATGGACCGGGTGCTCCAGGTCAACTTCGTCGGCCCGGTCATCGCCGCCCGGCAGTCCCTGCCGTACCTGCAGCAGACCAAGGGTCAGCTGCTGCTCTACACCTCCAGCTCCTACACCCGGGGCCGGGCCCAGTACGCCCTCTACTCCTCCACCAAGGCCGCCCTGGTCAACCTGACCCAGGCCCTGGCCGACGAGTGGGCCGAGTTCGGGGTGCGGGTCAACTGCATCAACCCGGAGCGCACCGCGACCCCGATGCGGACCAAGGCCTTCGGCGAGGAGCCGGAGCACACCCTGCTCGCCGCCGAGACGGTGGCCCAGTCCTCGCTGGACGTGCTGATCTCCGACCTGACCGGCCAGGTGATCGACGTACGTCGGGCGCCGGGCGAGCCGGCCCCGGTGCCGGCGCAGCCCACCGCCGCCGACCAGGACCGGGTGGCCAGCGGCGTCGACGCCGGCTGACCTCGACCGCGGAGACGAGTGCGCGACATGCGTGGTGACCTGGTCAGGAAACTGATCGCACGAGGCCTGACCACCGGTCTGGCCGTGGTCGCGTTCCTGGTGGTGGCGCTGACCGGCGCCACCGCCTGGGGGCTGGCGCTGGCGGTGGCCGCGCTCGTCGCGGCCGCGGCGGAACGCCGGGTCCGGCCGGGCGCCGACATCAGCGCCGAGTCGGTGCTGCTCGCCGCCGGCATCCTGGTCGGGTACGCCCGCCGCCTCGACGGCGGCTTCGACCCGGCGCTGGCGCTGACCGCGCTGGTGCTGCTCGGCCTGGTGCTGCTGGTGGGGCCGCTGCGCGACGCCGGCAACCTGGAGATCCGGGCGGCGAACCTGCCGGTGCGCACCTGGACCCCGCTGGTCGCCGCGCGTCTCGGTGGCGCGCTGCTGGCGCTGCTCGGGGTGGCGGCGGTGGCCGCCGCCCTCACCCTGCCCGCCCTCGTCGCGCTGGCCGCCAGCCTGCTGGTGGCCGGCGCGTGCGCGGCGGTCGGGCTCGACCTGGCCCGCCGGCGGTTCCGGCCGGCGGCGGGGGGTGGCCCGGTGGCCCGGGCGCTGCGCGCGCACCAGCCGGAGTTCCTGCTCTACTTCTCCGCGCCCCCCGGCTCGGAGTACCAGGTCACCATGTGGCTGCCGTACCTGGAGCGGCTCGGGCGGCCGTTCGTGGTGCTGCTGCGGGAACCGGAGTTCCTGCCGACCATCGCCGCCGCCACCAGCGCGCCGGTGGTCTACTGCCCCACGCTCAAGGCGATGGACGAGGCGCTGGTGCCGAGCCTGCGGGTGGCGTTCTACGTCAACCACGGCGCGAAGAACAGCCACTGCATCCGGTTCTCCCAGCTCACCCACGTGCAGCTGCACCACGGTGACAGCGACAAGGCGCCGAGCGCCAACCCGGTCTCGGCGATCTTCGACCGGATCTTCGTGGCCGGTCCGGCCGCCGTCGAGCGGTACGCCCGCGCCGGGGTGGAGATCCCGGCGGAGAAGTTCGTCGTGGTCGGCCGCCCGCAGGTCGAGGCGATCGAGGTACGCACCGAGCCGGTCACCGGCCTGCCGCATCCCACGGTGCTCTACACGCCGACCTGGACGGGGCACCACGCCGACGCCAACTACTGCTCGCTGCCGGTCGCGGAGACGCTGCTGCGCCGGCTGCTGGACCGGGGCGCAACGGTGATCCTGCGGGCCCACCCGTACACCTCGCAGAACCCGGCCTCGGCGCGGCAGCTGGCGCGGTTGACCGAGCTGCTGGCGGCCGACCGCACCCGCACCGGCCGGCAGCACCTCTGGGGCGCCGCCGCGAGCCGGGAGCTGTCCCTGGTCGACTGCGTCAACCGGGCCGACGCGCTGGTCTCCGACGTCTCCGGGGTGATCTCCGACTTCCTGTACTCGGGCAAGCCGTACGCGGTGACCGACATGGGCGTGGACGGAGACGACTTCGTGGCGCGGTTCCCCCTCGCCGGCTCCGGCTACGTGCTGCGGCGGGACATGTCCAACGTGGACGAGGTGCTGACCGGGCTGCTGGACACCGATCCGCTGGCCTCGGCCCGGTGGGAGACCCGCCGCCGCTACCTGGGCGATTTCCCGGCCGACTCGTACGCCGACGGGTTCCTCGACGCGGCCCGGCGCGAGCTGGAGCCGGGCTGGAACCCGCCGGTGCCGCGCGCGTCGCAGGCCGGCACGCGCGGCGACGCGGCCGTTTCCCGCACCGCCTGAATCCCCGCACCCGACGCCCCGCGCCGCCCCGGCGGCGCGGGGCGTCGCGCTGTCCGCGCTGGTCACGGGCACTCCGAACGGGCCGCGCGGCGACGCGCACGGCGAAAGTTATTTACAACTTCTCACCATTGTAAATATTTATTGCCGTCAGCATACTGGCAGCCGGGCGCGCGATCGACCGGCGGCGGCACGGCCACCGGCGACCGCGCACCGGCGACGCGGCGCGCCCCGACGCCGCTCGCCTCCCTCCGTCCCCCGGGAGTGCGCACATGCCATCACCCCTCCGCCGCGTCGCCGGCTGGCTCGGCGCGGCGTCCCTCGCCGTCCTGACCATGCTGGCCGCGCCGAGCGCGGCCCACGCCGCCACCCCCAACTGGCCGACGCTGAGCACCGGCACCGGCGGCGCCAACGTCAGCACCGCCCAGTTCCTGCTCCGGCACCACGGCCGGACGCTCACCGTCGACGGGTACTACAGCGCCGGCACCGCCGCCGCGACCAGCTCCTTCCAGTCCGCCAACGGGCTGGCGGCCGACGGGATCGTCGGGCCGCTGACCTGGGGCAAGCTGGTGGTCACCCTGGACGTCGGCGCGAACAACAACGCCGTACGGGCGTTGCAGACGGCGCTGAACAAGTACGGCTACGGCCTCACCGTCGACGGCGTGTGGGGCGCCTCGACCACCACCGCGGTCTCCGCCTTCAAGTCCGGCCGGGGGCTCACCGGCGGCACCACCGTCGGCGCCACCACCTGGCAGTGGCTGGTCGGCGGCGGTGGGGGCGGCGGCACCTGGGCGCCGGTCATCGACCGGTCGGTGCTGCCCCGCTCCGAGTACGACGACCCGCACCACGACTACCCCGCGATCGACCTGCCCACCGAGACCGGGGTGACCACGTACGCGATCACCGCCGGCACCGTGTCCCACGCCGGCGGCAGCTGCGGCTACGGCGTCGGGATCACCGGCGACGACGGCGCGTACTACCTGTTCTGCCACCTGTCGTCGCGCTCGGTCGCCGCCGGCGCGCGGGTCAGCGCCGGGCAGATCATCGGGTACACCGGCGCCACCGGCAACGTGACCGGACCGCACCTGCACATCGAGGTCCGGGTCGGCGGCGTCAACCGGTGCCCGCAGCGGTTGCTGCTGGCCATCTACGACGGCGCGACGGTGCCGGCCGCGGCCAGCCTGCCCAGCAGCGGCTGCAGCTACTGAGCGACCCGGGGGCGGGCGGTCGGGCCAGGGCCCGGCCGCCCGCCGCCGCTCACAGGTACGGGTCGAGCAGGGCCAGCACCGCCGCCGGGTCCTCCACGTGCGCGTTGTGCCCGAGGCCGGGCAGGGTCACCACCGGCACGCCCAGCTCGGCGAGTTGCGCGTCGGTGACCATCGGGTCGTGCTCGCCCCGGGCCAGCAGCACCGGGACGTCGGTGGCGGCCAGCAGGGCGGGCAGCTCCGGCGCGCCGACCGCGAAGGCGGCCGGGTCCATGGCCAGCCGCCAGCGGCCGTCCTCGACGCGCAGGCCCGCGTCGACCACCGGGTGGTCCGGCGCGAACAACCCGCCGAGGCCGGCCACCTTCAGGTAGCGGCGGGCCGCCTCGTCCCGGGTGGCGAACCAGGTCACCGGCCGCTCGGCCAGCTCCCGCGCCCGGGCCAGCTCGGTCGGCGACCAGACCGCCTTGATGCCCAGCCCCACCACCGCGTCGACCGGCAGCCCCGCCTCGCGGGCGGCCAGCGCCAGCGCGACCACCCCGCCGAGGGAGTGCCCGAGGACCACCAGCCGCTCACCCGGCCGCGCGCCCTCGGCCGCCGGGACGAGCCCCGCCGCGACCTGGCCGGCGAGCCCGGCGAAGGAGTAGCCCGGCAGTGGCGGCGAGAAGCCGTGCCCGGCCAGGTCCGGCGCCAGCCAGCGCCCCGGCCAGCGATGCTCCAGCAACGGCGCCCAGGGCAGCCACACGTCGCCGGTGGCGCCCATCCCGTGCAGCAGCAACAGCAGTCGGCGGGTACCCGAGTCGTCGGTCATGGGGCGCAGTGTGCCATCGCCCGGTTCCGCCGCGCGAGACCCGCTCCGACGACGACGGGCACCGACTCCCAGGGGAGCCGGTGCCCGTACGTGTGGCGGTGCGGATCAGGCCGAGTAGCCGCGGGTGGCGATCCAGTTCGCCAGGTCGATGGTGCTGATCCAGTACGTCGGCACGTTCGGGTCCGCCGAGTCGGCGATCCGGACCGTACGGCCGTCGTTCTTGTAGCCGACCACGGCGATGTAGTGGCCGCCCGGGAAGGAGTGCCAGCCACCGGCGGTGTCGGTGGCGGACCCCGCCACGTTCGCGACGACACCCCGCCCGTCGTTGATCGCCTCGATGACGTCGGCCTGGAGCCGGTCGATCTGCGCGGAGCTGGGGGTGCCCTCGAACATCCGGGTGCGGTACGGGTCGCCCTTGACCGACTGGTTCAGGACCCGGGTGGTGTCCCGCGCCGAGTTGGTGCCCATCTCGGTGGTGCCGAGCGGACCGGCCAGCTCGTCCTGGCTGCGCTCGACGCCGGCCGCGCTGAGCGCGTTGCGCACCGCCGCCGGGCCGCAGTTGTAGTAGGTGTTCTGCGCCTGGTAGTCGATCCGCAGGACCTTGGTCGACGGCGGCTTGGGGGCCGCCTTGCGGGTCAGGTCCGGGTCCGCCTTGCCCCTGGTGGCGGCCGACGGCGAGGCACTCGGCGAGGGCGACGGGCGGTGATTGGTGGCGGCGCGGGCCTGGCCGCGGGTGGCGATGTCGTCCAGCCGGGGCGCCACCTCGGCGGCGACGGCGGCCGAGGTCTGCTGGCGGGCGGGCGCCTCGTCGGCGAGCAGGGTGGTGGCGCCGGAGACCAGCACGAGCGCGGCGGCCGAACCGGCGACAAGCTGGTACGACCGCTCGCCGGCCAGCCGGCGCAGCTGCCGCTTCAGGGTGTGCTTCACGTGTTTTCCTCCACGGTACGAGGGCGGGAGCGGCGTGCCGGGCCGGCGCGTGACGGGACGTCACCCGCGGTGTCAGGACCGGTGTGGGGGCCGCTCGGCGGGGGTGCGCCCGGGCAGTGGCCGGGCGGCGGGGTGTGGGCCGGATCAGCGCGCGAGGGCGCGGCGGACCTGCGGGAACACCCCGGTACCGAGGTGGAGAGAAAGCCGAGGGATGCGAGAGTGCTGCACGAAGTGGAAACTCCTTCCGACACCGCCTACCGGGTTAGCTGACGGATTCGGGCGGGAAGAGCGCCCTACCACGGGCCGTGGCCCGCGGATTCACCCCAGACGTGCGTGGGTCCCCGGTTCGTGGAAATCACGATTGAGCGGGTCGGCGCGGCGTCGCCTCTTGCGATCGGAAACCGCACCGGACCGGGGCGACACTACTGGCCGCTCCACCTGCCCGCCAAGCGTCCCCAGCTGCGTAAACATGATCGGTGCCACGAATTTGCCGTACAGTTCGGCACTGACGTCACTCAATGGGACAGGCGTTTGTTATGGCACGGTCGGGTCACAACCGGACAGCCGGGCAGCAAGGTCCGCCGTTCGCGGCGATCGATGTCACCGACTGTTACCGATGACCGTTTCCCCGATTCCGGTGACGCGACTCACGGAATTCAGGTAACGATTCGGTCGCGCGTCAGCCCACCCGGGCCGGACGCCAGCGCGCCGCGGGCGTCGTCCGCGCCGCCGCCGTCGCCGCCCGTGGCGCGGGCACCCGCCCCGGACGCAGCCGCTGCGCCGCCGCGTACGCCTCGGCGGCCAGGGCGCGGGCCGCCTCGGCGGCCAGTTCGGCGTCCCGCCACGCCGACCGCTCCCGCCCGGCCGCCACCCGGTACGCGTCCCGCCGGCCGTCGCGGACCGCCCGGGCCAGCAGCACCTCCTGCTCGACCGGGTGCCGCCGGGGGTCCCAGCCGTCCCGGTGCGCGAAGACGTCCCGCAGCCGCTCCACGGGCAGCTCACCCCGCCAGTGGGCGGCCACCGCCGCCTGGTGCAGCCAACGCTCCCGGCCCGCGTACTCGGCCGGCGTGCGGGGGGTGTGCGGGGCGGGCAGCGCGGCGGCGCCGACGAAGCGGCGGGCGGCGGTCTCCGCCTCGTCGTACGCCTCCCAGGCCCGGTCCACCTCCTCCTGCGCGGCCAGCCAGGCCTCCCGCCACCGGCGGGCGGTCTGGGCGGCGCCGGCCGCGGCGACGGCGACCTCCTCGGCGTACCGGCGCAGGTCCGCCAGCTCCGTCGCGGGGGTGGTGGCCGGGGACGGATCGACGGCCGGGTCGGCGGCGGCCTCCCGCTCCGGGCGGGCGACCAGCACGGTGAGCACGGTCAGGGCGAGCACGAGCAGGGCCGACCAGATGGCGGCGGCGGTCGGGACCTCGACGAGGAACTGGTAGACGACGGTGTTCATGGTCGGCACCTCCCGGAAGGGGGACGCGGATGAGGAGTTTGCACGCGGCCCGGGGGCGGCGGGGCGAGGCCGAGGGCGACGACGCGTACCGGCGGGCGTGTGCGGTGATGGGGTTCTCGACAGGTGCGGTCGCGGGTCACCCCCGCGTGGGCGGTCAGCCGAGCGGCGGGGCGCGGGGACCGGTGGCGCCGACGGCCAGCCCGGCCAGGGGCAGCGGCGCGGTGACCGGGTGGGCCGGCCGGCCGGCCGGGTCGATCGAGGCGACCGGGTCGAGTGGGGCGGCGGGCGCGGCGACGAGGGCGCGGCCCGCGCGCTGGGCGTCCCCGACGCCGAGCGTGACGGCGGGCCCGGAGGTGAGCGTCGCGGCGGGGCCGGCGGTGAGCGTCGCGGCGGAGCCGTCAGCGAACGTGACGACGAGGGTGGCGGGGACGGCGGCGAGGTCGACGGCGGCCGCGCGGACGGCGGACACGTCGGGAACCGCCAGGTCGGCGAAGGCCGGCGCGTTGGCTGGGCGCGGGGCGGCGGCGAGCGCGCCGGCGTCGGGCGCGGCCGAACCGCCGAGGGAGAGCGCGACCGCCAGGGCGAGGCCGGTCAGCAGCCGGGAACTCCAGCGCGCGACCCACCACAACGGACTGGTGGGCGCGACCGGGAGCACGGCACCACGCTACCGCCGATGCCAGGTGATCGCAGCGTCGCCGGCGTGTCGGCGCGGCACTCACGACCGGGCGACCTACGAGCGCCTCCCGTTTGCGGCGTGTCGGGCAATCCCTCGGCAACGTCACCCCGACATGCCGCCAAAGCGGGCGAGGTCGACGGGCCCGGGACCGGACCGCGCTGGACCGGCCAGGGTGGACGGGGGTTCAGTGCGGGTCGCGCGGGCCCGCGTACTCGATCGGGCGGCCCGCCGGGGCGTCGGTGCCGGCGGCCCGGGGTGCCGGCGTGGCGCGCGGCGGCGGCTCGGTGTCCAGGGTGGACGGCTCGGGTGCCGGGGCGGGCCGGCGGCGGCGGGGGGCCAGGCGGCGCATCATCGGCGTCTCCACCCAGCGGTGCAGCAGGGCGGCCAGCACCAGGTTCACCGCCAGGAAGCCGAGCACCGCCAGCGGGCCCCACCAGCCGGGTAGCCCGACGCCGAGGTGGCCGGTGGCCCGCAGCACGGTGACCATCACCAGCACGTGCACCAGGTAGAAGGCGAACGAGACCTCACCGAGCCAGACCAGCCGGCGGTGCCGCCACGGCGAGGGCAGCCCGCGTACGTCCGCGTCCGCCGCCGCGGTGATGACCAGGATGTACGCCACGGAGAGGATCGCGGCCCAGAGTTCGGCCCGGATCCACTGCCCCGCCACCACCCAGGTGACCACGAAGACGAGGCTGGCCAGCGGCAGTCCGGGGCCCCGCCAGCGGCCGCGCCGCATCAGCTCGGCCGCCGCCACGCCCAGCCAGAACTCCAGCGAGCGGACCACCGGGAAGATCTGGGTGAACCACCAGGTGCTCTCCTCCGGCACCAGCGCCTGCCCCGGCCAGAGCGCCACGATCAGCAGCGGCACCGCCGCCACCACCGCCCAGAGCAGGCCGGCGCGGGCCCGGCGCAGGGCCGGCAGCACCAGCGGCAGGCAGAGGTAGAAGAACAGCTCGCAGGAGAGCGACCAGCTCACCGTGTTGATGCTGTAGAAGTAGCCGGGCGTCGGGTCCCAGGCCTGCACGAGGAAGAGGCTCTCCAGCGCGGCGCGGGGCACGATGGTGTCGGCGAACCACCACATCACCAGCAGCGCCGCCGCCCAGGTCAGCACGTGGTTCGGGTAGACCTTGGCGAGCCGCCGCCGCCAGAAGTCGCGCCGCCGGTCCCCGTCGCGGGCCGACCAGACCAGCACGAACCCGCTGAGGATGAAGAAGAACTGCACCCCGGAGAGGCCCAGGGTGAAGACCGCGCCGACGACCGCCTGGTAGTCCGGTTCGCCGACGATCCGCATGGTGCCCGCGTGGTAGCCGAAGACCAGCATCGCGGCCACCCAGCGCAGCCCGGTCAGCGAGGGCAGCCGGCTCGCGGCGGCCGTCGGTGCGCCCACCGCGCTCGTCATGTCGGGCACCCCGCCGTCGCCACGCTCACCCGCACGTACCTCTCCTCCCCCGGCCGCTCGCCGCCGCGACCGCGGCCCGACCCCGGACGGTGGCACCGGTCGGGCCACCGTCCGGGGACCCTACCGGCTGGTGGGACCGCCACCAGCGGGCCGGTGGATGGACTACCTCTCCGGCTTCGACTTCGCCTTCGGCACCCGGATCCACGGCACCATCACCGCGCTGGTCGCCGGCACCCCCGGCTACCTCTTCGCGCACGACTCGCGCACCCTGGAACTGGCCCGGTACTTCGACATCCCGCACCGGACGATGAAGCAGGTGCCCGCCGACGTGGACGCCGCCCAGCTCTACGCCGAGGCGGACTACACCGCGCTGCACGCCGGCCACCGGGCCCGCTACGAGCGGATGGCCGCGTTCCTCGCCGCGCACCGGCTCGGCAACGCGTTCGACGACGGCGACGCCGCCACCCGCTTCGACGAGCGGGTACGCGCCACCAGCTTCCCGCCCGCCGTCCGCCCGGCCACCGCGACCTCCCCGGAGGCCCTGCTGGAGCGGATCCAGTGGCTGCGCGAGCGCAACACCCAGCTGGGCGGCCAGCTGCGGACGCTGGAGGAGCAGCGGTTGCGGGCCCGGGTCAGGAAGGCGGTCGGCACGCCGGTGCGGCGGATCCTGAGCCGTTAACCCACCGCTCGGGCGCTGTTCAGTAACTCCATCTCCGCCGGATACGTCAGGTTCCGTGCCCGTCCACCCGGGTGCACCAGGGTGGCGGCGTGGTCAACGAGCCGACGCCCGCCACCGTCCTGCTGAGCATCGTCGTGCCGGTCCACGGGGTGGAGGCGTACCTGTACCAGTGCCTCGAGTCGATCCGGGCGGACGTCCCGGCCGGCGAGCGGGGCAGGGTGGAGCTGGTCGCCGTCGACGACGCCTCCCCGGACCGGTGCGGGGAGATGCTGCGCTCGTACGCCGCCGGCCGGCCCGAGGTGCACACCGTGCACCTGAGCAGCAACGTCGGCCTGGGCCCGGCCCGCAACGCCGGCCTGGACGTGGCGACCGGCGAGTACGTCTGGTTCGTCGACAGCGACGACTGGCTGCCGCCGGGCACCATCCCCGCGGTGCTGGACCGGCTGCGCGCGCACCGCCCCGACGTGCTGCTCGTGGACCACGTGCGGGTGCACGACGGCGGGCGGCGCGAGCTCGACGCCAGCAGTCCGCTGCTGCGCGGCGTGCCCGACGTGGTGCGCCTGGCGGACCGGCCGCAGCTGCTGCGGGTGCAGCACACGGCCTGGAACAAGGTGGTCCGCCGCGCCTTCATGGACGAGCTGGAGCTGCGCTTCCACCCCGGCTGGTACGAGGACATCCCGTTCAGCCATCCGCTGCTGATCGGCGCGGAGAAGATCTCGGTGCTGGACCGGGTCTGCTACCTCTACCGGCAGGGCCGGCAGGGGGCGATCACCTCCACCCGCAGCGGCCGGCACTTCGACGCCTTCGACCAGTACGACCGGCTGCTGGACTGGGTCGGGCGGCGGTACCCGGACGAGCGGCTGCGGGCCGAGCTGTTCGGGCTGATGGTCAACCACATGCTGGTGGTGGTCGGCAACGACGACCGGCTGCACCCGCACCTGCGCCGGGAGTTCTTCCACCGGGTGGCCGCACAGTACCGTCGCCACCTGCCGACCGGCGGCTACCCCCGCCCCGGCGGGGTGGTCGGGCTCAAGCACCGGCTGGTCGGCCGGGACAGCTACCTCGCGTACGCGGTGCTGCGTCACGCCCACCGGCTCGCCGGCCGGCTGCGCCGGCCCGCCGCGGCCCCGGCCGGTGCCGCGCCGCCCGCCGTGGACGGGGCCGCCGCCCGCGGGGCGGACCGGGCCGAGGTGAGCGACGCGCTGGCCGGTCGCGGCGCGCCGTGACGACGAGTTCCGTCGCACCGCCGTGCGCGTCCGGAGCCGGGTCGGAGGCCCACGGCGGCGCAGTTTTCCAGGTCGTCCACGGACGACGAGGCAGGGACCGCGCCCGGGCGCGGACGCACAGCGGACAGAGGTCGGCATGACGACGACAGTGAAGATCGGACCGCACGTGGTCGGGACCGGGGAGCGACCCTTCGTGGTCGCCGAGATGTCCGGCAACCACAACGGTGAGCTGGACCGGGCGCTGGCCATCGTTGACGCGGTCGCGGCCAGCGGCGCGCACGCGCTCAAGCTCCAGACGTACCGGCCGGACACCATCACCATCGACGTCGACACCCCGGCCTTCCGGATCTCCGGCGGGCACGAGCTGTGGGGCGGGGAGAACCTGTACCGGCTCTACGAGCGGGCGCACACGCCGTACGAGTGGCACGCGCCGATCTTCGCCCGGGCCCGCGAGCGGGGGTTGACCGTCTTCTCCTCGCCGTTCGACGCCACGGCGGTGGAGCTGCTGGAGGAGCTGGACGCGCCCGCGTACAAGATCGCCTCGTCGGAGCTGGTCGACCTGCCGCTGATCCGGCTTGTCGCCGGCACCGGCAAGCCCCTGGTGATCTCGACCGGGATGGCGACGGTGGCCGAGATCGACGCCGCGGTGCGCACCGTCCGCGAGGGCGGGGCCGGTGGCATCGTGCTGCTGGCCTGCACCGCCTCCTACCCGGCCCCGCCGGCGGACAGCAACCTGCGCCGCATCCCGGTGCTCGCCGACGCGTTCGGCGTGCCGGTGGGGCTCTCCGACCACACCCCCGGCATCGGCGTACCGGTGGCCTCGGTGGCGCTGGGCGCCTGCTTCATCGAGAAGCACGTGACGCTGGACCGCGCCGACGGCGGGGTGGACTCGGACTTCTCCCTCAACCCGGACGAGCTGGCCGCGCTGGTGGTCGAGTCGGGGCGGGCGTACGCGGCCCTCGGCGGCACCGCGATCGGCCCCACCCCCGCCGAGCGGGAGGGGCTGCGCTTCCGCCGCTCGCTCTACGTGGTGGCGGACGTGCGGGCCGGCGATCCGGTGACCGCCGAGACCGTGCGGTCGATCCGGCCTGCGGGCGGGCTGCCGCCGGTGGAGATCGAGAAGGTGCTGGGCCGCACCTTCGCCGTCGACGTCCCGCGCGGCACTCCGCTGAGCTGGGATCTCATCTGAGTCGAGCGCGTCGCGCCCGGTCCGCCCCCGGACGGACCGGGCGGACCGGTTGCGGCCTGCCGACACGCCGCGGGGCGGGCAGCGTCACGGGCCGAGGCGCGGCGGGGCGAAGGCCACCGTGACCACCAGGTCGTGCAGACGCAGGGTCCGCCACACCGCCGGCGTGTCCGGGGGTACGGCCAGCCCGTGCCGCCGCCACCAGGCGGCCACCGGCGCGTCGGCCAGCTTGCAGAGGCTCTCCGCCCGGGTCCAGCGGGCCCAGAAGTCGGCCCGCCCGAAGCGGTGGGCCAGTGCGGGCGGGACGTCCGCGTCGGCCCGTTCGGCGTCCACCGCGACCCGCCAGCCGGGGGTCGGTGGGCCGTACCAGCCGACGCAGCGCCCGTCGTCGAGGTGGCTGCGGGTGACGGCGTGCCCCAGGTCGGCCGGCCGGCCCACCCGCAGGTGCCGTTCGGCGGCGCCGAGCAGGGCCGGCACCGGCCGGGGCGCGCGGGTGGCGGGCCCCGGCCGGGACGGGGCGTCAGATGGAGGCCGCACCGTCCACCACGACGACCTGGCCGTTGATGTTGGTCTGCTCGCGCAGCAGCATCCGCACCACCGGCACGACCTCCTCCGGCTCGGTGAGGTGGCCGGTCGGGGTGCGCCGGACGATCTGGTCGAGCTGGGTGCTGCCCAGCACGGCGGACATCTCGGAGGCGAAGAAGCCGGGTGCCACCGCGTTGACCAGCATCCGGTCGCCCAGCTCGCGGGCCAGCGAGCGGGTGGCCGCGTCCATGCCGCCTTTGGTGGCCGAGTACGCCACCAGCCCGGGAAAGCCGCGCTGGGCGCAGATCGAGGTGACGTTGACGATCCGCCCGCGCCGCCCCTTGCCCAGCATCCGGCGGATCACCAGGCGGGTGAGCTGCAACGGCGCGGTCAGGTTGGTCTCGATGATCCGGGCGATGTCGGCGGTGGAGGTGTGCACGTGCAGGGAGTCCTGCCCGACGGCGGCGTTGTTGACCAGCCCGTCGATCGGGCCGAGCCGCTCCTCCACCTCCCGGACGAAGGCCTGGGTGGCGGCCGGGTCGGTGACGTCGACGGCGCCGACGTGCACCCGGTCGGGGTGCGCCTCGGCGAGCTTCTCCAGCTCCGGCGTGACGGTACGGGCGAAGGCGGCCACCCGGACGCCGGCGTCGAGCAGGTCGGTGACGATGGCCAGGCCCAGCCCCCGGGAGCCGCCGGAGACGAGGACCACGGTGCTGGGCGGGACGAGCGGGGAGTCAGACATCGCTCTTCAACGTCTCCTTGACGGGAATCTCGGTGAACATGCGGATGCGGCGCGGTACCGCGTACTCGGGGAGCCGGTCGGCGCACCAGCGCACCAGCGTGGCCTCGTCCAGCGGCTCGCCGGACGGCGTCGGCACCACCTCGGCGACGACCATCCGGCCGAGCACCGGGGCCCGCCGACCGGTGACCCGCGCCCAGGCCACCCCTGGGTGGGCGGTGAGCACGCCCCGGACCAGCCCGGCGGAGACCTTGCTCCCGCCGACGTTGATCTCGTCGGAGTCGAGCCGGCCGGTGATCAGCACCCGGTCGCCGACGATCTGCACCCGGTCGCCGGTGCGCACCGGCCCGGCCAGCCCGGCCCCGTGGTACGGCGAGCTGACCACCAGTTCGTCGCCGTCGACCGCGAGCCGGGGCCGGCCGGGCACCTCCCGGTCGAGCCAGTCGACCGGGAAGCCGGCGCGGCCGTCGTGCACCACGATGGACGCGCCGACCTCGGAGGAGGCGTAGATCCAGGAGATCCGGGCGGCCGGGAAGACCGCGCGGAGCTGGTCCAGGACGGCCTGGTCGACCGGCTCCCCGCCCAGGGTGAGCTGGCGCAGCGGCACCCGGGCCAGGGCCGCGCCGTCGCGGTGCAGGGTGCGCCGCCAGAAGGTCGGGGTGCCGGAGGCGGCGTCCACGCCGTGCGCGGCGGCGACGGCCGGCCAGTCGTCCAACTCGTCCGGGTCGACCACCACGAGGTGCTGCCCGGGCTGGGTCAGCGACAGCGTCACCACCTGCCACCAGGCGTACGTGCCGGGGGCGTACGGACAGAGCCAGGTCCGCGACGGCTGGGCACCCCGGACGGTGGTCAGCGAGTCCAGGGTGTGCCCGACCCGCTTGGGCCGCCCGGTGGACCCGGAGGTGAGCAGCCAGAGCCGGCCCGGCTCGGCCGGGCGGGGACGGGCCGGCGGGACCGTCACCGGTCCGTCGGCGTCGAGTGTGGTCAGCGCGAAGCCGGCCGCGCGCAGCTCGTCGCGCATCGCCGGGTCGACCCGGTGCGCGGTACTGAGCAGCAGCTCGGTGCCGTGCACCGCGTGCTGCCGGGCGGCGGTCAGGGCGTCGGCGGAGCCCGCGGCGAGGACGGCGGCGGGCGACGGCAGTGCCGGCGCGGGAAGGGCCCGCCAGGTACGCGCGACACCGCCGACGACGACCCGGTTGTCCAGGCCGGCCGGGGTGGAGGTCGTGATGGTCACTGCCGCTGGAGCGTGCCGAGGAAGTCGAGCACGTCGCCGACGGTGGCGATCCGGCGCAGGCCGGGGGCGTCGAAGTTGAGCTCCTCCCCCGTCTCGTCCTCCACCCGCAGGGCCAGCTCGGAGAAGTCCAGCGACCGGAAGCCGATCTCCCGCAGGTCGGCGGCGTCGTCGTCCGGGAGCACCTTGCCCTGGTTGGCGAGCACCTGCGCCATGAGGTCGCGGATCTGCGCGCGACTCAATTCGTTCATGCGGCGGAGTGTACAGCCCCGGAATTGCCCTCACCATTTCCCGGGTAGGGTTCCCGAGGCCCGCAGGAATCGAACGGAAAGAGGTCGGGGTGCTGCGTGAGGCGACCGAGGAAGACGTTAACCTGATGTTGTCCTGGCGTAATCAGGAAACCAACCGGCAGGTCAGCAAGAACAGTCATGAGATCACCGCGGCGGAGCACGCCACGTGGTGGTCGCGGGTACGGACCGACGCCACCCGCCGGGTGCTGGTGTACGTCCACGACGGCGTGCCCTGCGGCGTGGTGACCTTCTTCGACCTGCGGCTGGACGGTCCGCGTACCGGCTCGTGGGGCTTCTACCTGGACGCCGAGGGGCTGGCCGAGCGGGGCGAGACGCTGCCGGTCTGGCTGGCGGTGATGCGGGCGGCGGTGGACCACGCCTTCGACGAGTTGCGCCTCGACCGGCTCGACGGCGAGGTGCTCGCCGACAACACCGTGGTACGCCGGATGAACCGCCGGTTCCGGTTCGTCGAGGGCACCGAGGAACGTCAGGTGCACGACGGCCGGGAAATCGCCGTCGTCCCCGTTTCCCTGCACCGGGAGAATCGTCGCCGGCGCTGATGTCGACAATTGTCCGTCGCGCATTAACCGGCCGGCCATTCCCCGTTCATCAGGGGGCCGGAAAAATCGGTCAGGCGCGCCGCCAGGCCGCCCAGTGCTGGCCGGGATTGCCGCCGAGGCGGACGAATCCATAGCGGGCGCCGTCCCAGTCGTCCGGGGCGCCGGGCGCCCACCGGGCGAAGACCACCTCGGTGCCGGCCGGCGGCTGCTCGGCGAACCACCGCACGTCGGTCCAGGTCACCTGGTGGCTCAGGTTGAGCCGCAGGATGTAGTGCACGCCGACCGAGGCGTGGACCCGCTCGCCGGGTCGTACCCCGAGGTCGGCGACGCGCGGGGTCGGCGCGGTCGCCGCCACCATCGGCCGGACCAGCCGGTCGGTGATCACCTGCATGGTGCCGAGGTTGACGACGACCAGCGCGGCGAGCACCGGCACCCGCAGCCTCGGCACCCGGACGGCGGCGACCAGCAGCACGCAGGCCAGCGCGCCCACCGCCGCGCCGGTGAACGGGCGGAATTCGCGCCAGCCGCCGGTCAGCGCCATCAGGTCGGGCGCGCCGAAACCGCCGTAGCGCAGCTCGTGACCCCGGCTCGCCACGTAGGCGAGCCGGGCGGCGATCAGCGCCGCGCCCGCCACCAGCAACCCCACCGCGACGGCCGCCCGGCCCAGCAGCACCCGGTACGCCACGGTGAGCAGCACCCCCACCCCCACCAGCAGCCAGAACGGGGCCAGCATCTGCACGTACCGCCCGTAGATGGCGTCCAGCGGCTTGGTGGTGATGCCGGCCAGGATCACCGACGCGCCGCCGGCCACGCCGACGCTGGTCACCAGCGCGACGCCGAGCGTCCAGCGGACGGCGGCGTCGCGGCCGGGCCGGCGCAGCTCGCGCAGGGCGGCGGCCCAGGCGATCCCGGCCAGCCCGAACGTGATCACCACCAGGTACCAGAGCTGCGTGGCGACGGCCGCCCCGAGCCGCAGCAGCCCCCGGCCGGAGGCGACGGCCCGGACGGTGCCGCCGCCGGGCGGGTTTCCGAGCAGGTAGACCCGGTCGCCGAGCAACCGGATGCCGGCGGAGTTCACCAGGGCCAGGGCCAGCACCGGCAGCACCGCGGCGAGCACCTGCGCGGGGGTGGCCCGGCGACGGACGAGCAGCAGCAGGACCAGCCCGGCGTACACCGCCACGATCACCAGGCCCCGGGAGTGCAGCAGGTGGAACGCGCCGACCAGCGTGCCGACCAGGGCGGCGGCCGGCACCCCCGGCCGGGCGATCCACCGGTGCACGGCCAGCAGCCAGGCCAGCACCAGCGGCGCCAGCACCGCGTCGATCATCGCCACCTGGGCGTAGAAGGCGGTGGCCGGCAGGGTCGCGGCCACCGCGGCGGCGACCAGCGCGGACGACCGGCGCAGCGCGAGCAGGCGGCGCGCCAGCAGGTACGCCAACGGCAGCACGGTGGCGTTGACCGCCGCGTTGATCAGCTGCACCAGCCGGTAGCTGGCGGTGAAGTCCCGCTCGCCGAGGAACGCCGGCGAGATCAGCATCGGGTAGCCGACCCGGCGCAGCGGTCCGTTCTCGCTGCTGAAGCCGCCCGGCCCGCCGGCGAGCGCCCGCGCGGTGTTGAGGTAGCTGTCCTCGTCGGTGTGCGCGATCGGCAGGGCGACGTGCCGGGCCAGCCACATCCGCCAGGCCACCCCGGCGAGCCAGCCCAGGACCAGCAGCGCCGGCACCAGCCAGCGCCGCCGCCCCGGCGACGCCGCCGCCTCGGCCGGGGCAACTGCCCGTTCCCGTACGTCGGTACCGGACGTCATCGTCGCCTCCTGCTCGCTGGGTGGCCCCGGCGACCGTCGGTCGGCAGGGGTCGGTGCTGGTGCCGGCCCGGCGCCCGCCAGTGGCCGGATCTTGGACACCTGCCGTTCCGCTCGAACGGAAACGGTCCAGGATCTCCGGCAGGCGGGGCGGGGGCGCCATCGATTCGAGGCGCCGGGACGGTGGGGGGCGGCCGACGGCCGGGAGCCGCCGGGGGCCGCGCGGCCACTGTAGCCACGACCGATCCGGCAGGTCAGCCGCGCGGCGCGGTCGGCGCAAGTGTTCGCCTGCCGGGTGTCCGGCATTCACGGGACCAGCGCGGTCGGTTCACCCGGGAGCGTCGGGGTGTTAACCCGCCGTGGTTAGCGTCCGTCCGGTCGCGTGGCCCCCGGCCGCCGGCGCACAACCTGCGATCATGGGAGCACCACATTGAGCGAGCTGACGGGATCCTCCATCCTGGTCACCGGCGGCACCGGTTCCTTCGGTAGGACCTTCCTCCGGCACATCCTGGCCGAGGCCGACCCGGCCCGGGTGGTGGTCTTCTCCCGCGACGAGCTGAAGCAGTACGAGCTGCGCCAGCAGCTCGGCGACGACCCGCGGCTGCGCTGGTTCATCGGCGACATCCGGGACCGGCACCGGCTGACCCGGGCGATGCACGGCGTCGACCACGTGGTGCACGCCGCGGCGCTGAAGCAGGTGGACACCGCCGAGTACAACCCGTCGGAGTTCATCGCCACCAACATCACCGGCTCGCAGCACGTGGTGGACGCCGCGATCGAGGCCGGCGTGCGGAAGGTCATCGCGCTCTCCACCGACAAGGCGTCCAGCCCGATCAACCTGTACGGCGCCACCAAGCTGGTCGGCGACAAGCTCTTCGTCTCCGCCAACCACTACGCCGCCCAGCACCCCACCCGCTTCTCGGTGGTCCGCTACGGCAACGTGGTGGGCTCTCGCGGCTCGGTGGTGCCGCTGTTCCGCCGGCTGGCCGCCGAGGGCAGGAGCCTGCCGATCACCGACAAGCGGATGACCCGGTTCTGGATCACGCTCGACCAGGCCGTCCAGTTCGTCATGGACAGCTTCGACCAGATGCAGGGCGGCGAGCTGTTCGTGCCGCGCATCCCCAGCATGCGCATCCTCGACCTGGTCGAGGCGGTCGCCCCGGACGCCACCACCCACGAGATCGGCATCCGGCCGGGCGAGAAGCTGCACGAGGAGATGATCGCGCCGGACGACAGCCGGCGGACGCTGCGCGCCCGGGACCGGTTCATCGTCCAACCCACCATCGCCACCTGGGGCTACCAGCCGCCGGTCGGCTGCGAGCCGGTGCCGGACGGGTTCGCGTACCAGTCGGACACCAACGACGAGTGGCTGAGCGTCGAGCAGCTGCGCGACATGCTCGGCATCGGCGCGTGACGGCGATGCTCCCGTACGGGCGGCAGTCGGTCACCGCCGACGACATCGAGGCCGTGGTGGCCGCGCTGCGCAGCGACTGGCTCACCACCGGTCCGCAGGTCGCCGCCTTCGAGGCCGACCTGGCCCGGTGGACCGGCGGGGCCGGCTGCGCGGCGGTCTCCAACGGCACCGCCGCGCTGCACGTGGCGTACGCGGCGGCCGGGGTGGGCCCCGGCGACGAGGTGGTGGTGCCGCCGATGACGTTCGTCGCCACCGCCAGCAGCGCGGTGGCGCTCGGCGCGACGGTGGTCTTCGCCGACGTCGAGGACGAGACCTTCACCCTGGACCCGGCCGCGGCCGCGGCGGCGACCACCTCCCGTACCCGGGTGGTCTCCGCCGTCGACTACGCCGGCCATCCAGCCGACTACGACGCCCTGCACGGCGCCCTCGCCGACAGCGACGCGCTGCTGCTGGCCGACGCCGCGCACTCCATCGGCGGCACCTACAAGGGCCGGCCGGTCGGCTCGCTGGCGGACCTCACCACCTTCTCGTTCTTCCCCACCAAGAACCTGACCACGGCCGAGGGCGGCGCGGTCGCCACGGCGGATGCGGAGCTGCTGACCCGGGCGCGCCGGTTCCGCAACATCGGGCTGGTCCGGGAACGCGACGCGCTGCGCTGGCCGGACGAGGGCGGCTGGCACCAGGAGGTGCACGAGTTCGGCCTGAACTACCGGCTGCCCGACGTGCTCTGCGCGCTGGGTCGCAGCCAGCTGCGCCGGCTCGGCGACTTCCTCGCCGCCCGCGCCCGGCTGGTCGCCCGGTACGACGAGGCGCTGGCCGACCTCGACGGCGTACTGCGGCCCGGCCGTCGCTCGTGGGCCGCCCCGGCCTGGCACCTCTACCCGATCCGGGTGCTCGACGGACGCCGCCGCGAGGTGTACGACCGGATGCGGGCCGCCGGCATCGGCGTACAGGTCAACTACCTGCCCGCGCACTGGCACCCGGCCTTCGCCGACCTCGGCTACCGGCGCGGATCCTGCCCGGTGGCCGAGTCGTTCTACACGCAGCAGCTGTCGTTGCCGCTCTTCCCGACCCTGACCGACGCCGACCAGGATCGCGTGATCGACGCGCTGGGCGCGGCGCTGCGCGGCGTCACGGTCCGTCCCGTCGGCGCCTGACGGGGGAAGGCGATGCACCACGCGAACCACTTCTACGGACACGCGCACGTGCTGGCCCGCTACTGCGGGCTGGGCGACGGGCACCCGCCCCGGATCAACGGGTACGTCCAGCACGGCTGGAACATCGGCGACGGACTCGCCCCCGGCCACCCGTACGCCGAGTTCACCCCCAGCCTGCTCTGGTCCGAGCAGACCCGGCGGCGGGCCTGGTCGGTGGGGCGGCGCAACGTCGTCACCGTCGGCGCGCCCTTCGCCTACCTGCTGTCCCTGCGGTCGCAGGACCCGCCAGAGGCCCAGCGGGAGGGCACCATCTGGTACCCGTTCCACGGCTGGGAGGGCCAGCACGTCAAGGGCGACCACAAGGAGCTGATCGCCCGGATCCGGGCCACCGAGCCCGGCCCGGTCACCGTCTGCCTCTACTGGCACGAGTACGGCATGCGCCGGGTGCGCCGGCTCTACGAGAACGCCGGCTTCCGGGTGATCTGCCACGGCTACCGCGGCCACTGGTGGAAGGACACCGACCCGCTCTTCCTCGACAAGCAGCTCACCGAGCTGCGCCGGCACAAGCGGGTCGCCTCCAACCGGCTGACCAGCGCCATCTTCTACGGCATCGCCGCCGGCTGCGAACCCGCCGTCTACGGCGACCCGATGATCCTCGCCGCCGAGGACCCCACCTTCGGCGGCACCGCCCGGATCCGTCGACAGTGGCCGGAGCTGCACGGCGAGTCCGTGGACCTGCCGACCGCCTTCGAGATCGCCCGCGCCGAGCTGGGCACCGACCACCGCTGTACGCCGGCCGAGCTGCGCGAGCTGCTCGGGTGGGCGCACCTCCAGGAGGAGAAGAGTTGACCACACAGAGGCTGTCGGGAAACCCCGGGGCGGGCGAGGCGGAGTCCAGCCGGCGATCCGGCAAGGCGGAGATCGGCCCGGATACCGGTGTTGTATCCGGACCGATCTCCAACGCGGCCGGTCGTCGGCTGGGCCCGCCGCAGCCGCCGCGAGGTTTCCCGACAGCCTCTCGGACGGCGGCCCGGATCGCGCTGCCCGGCGGGGAGATGCTGGCCTGGTCCGACCTGCCGGAGGAGCGGCTGCCCGACGGCGGGCCGCTGGCTGCCCTGGCGGCCCGGGTCGTACCGGCGGGGGCGCGGGTGCTGCTGGCCGGGCCGCACGACCCGGTGCTGCTGACCCGGCTGGCGCACGCCGAGGTGACCTGCCTGCTGCGCAGCCACCCGGACGGGGTGGCGCTGGCCGACCGGGCCGCCCGGGTGGTGGTGGGCGGCCCGGCCGGCCTGCCCGCCGGCGACACCTTCGACGTGGTGATCGCCGCCGCCGGCGTGGACGCGGTGGAGTCGGTGGAGGGCCCCCGGCTGGGCTGGGACGGCGTGCTGGACCGGCTGGTACGGGCGCTGCGGCCGGGCGGGACGCTGCTGTTGCGGCTGGACAACCCGCTCGGCGTGCATCGGCTGGTCGCCGCCTCCCCCTGGTACGCCGACCGCGCCGACTCGGCGTGGACCGTCGGCGGGGTGCTCGACACCGGCCGGCCGGCCAACCCGGAGCAGCTGCGTGCCCGGCTCACCGCGGCGGGACTGCGGCCGCAGGCGTGCTTCGCGGCGTACCCCGATCCGACCGCGCCGACCGCGGTGGTGGCCGCCGACGAGCTGGACCGGCGGAGCACCTCAGGGCTCTTCGACGCGGTGCTGCACGGTGCCTGCGCGGTCGGCGCCGGCGACAGCACCGTGCTCCAGGACCCGGCCCGGCTCGCCGTCGACGCGCTGCACGCGGGCCTCGGCTCGGCGCTGGCGCCGGGCTGGCTGCTGCTCGCCCACCGACCCGCCGACCCGGACGCGGATTCCGGGCCGCCCGGCGGGGGCGACCCGTCGCCGGACGCCCTGCCGGTGGTGCTGGTACAGACCGGGCCGCCGGGGATCGGCGTGGCGGAGGTGATCGACGGGCCGGACGGCTGGCGGTGGCGGGTGACCGGCCGGGTGAGCCGGCCGGAGCCGGCGCCCTTCGCCACCCGGGAGGTGGCCTACCGGGACGCGGGCGCGCTCGACGGGCCGGTGCCCGAGGGGCGGCTGCTGCGCACCCTGCTGCTCGACGCCTGCCTGCGCCGCGACCTGGACACCCTGCGCCGGCTGCTGCGCGGGTACGCGGCCTGGCTCGCCGCCGGGGCCGACTCCGACGGCCGGCTGGGCGGCTCAGTGGCCCTCGCTGGCACGGACAACGTGGTGCTCTCCGGCGACGCACACGCGGTGCTCGACCCGAGCTGGCGGGCCGCCGCGCCGCTGGAGGTCGACGTGGTGCTGGCCCGGGGCCTGTGGCGGTTCGCCACCGCGCTGCTCACCGGCGGGTACGCCCACCCCTGGCCGTCCACCCTGGACGTCGCCGGTCTGACCGTGGTGCTGGGCGGCCTCGCCGGCCGGGAGCTGGACCGGGCCACCGTCGACGCGGCGATCGAGGCGGAGGCGGCGGTCGCCGCGGCGCTGCGCGGCCTCGACGCCGACGGGCGGGTCCGCCTCGCCACCGAGCTGCGCGCGGTCGAGCCGACCGACCCGCCCGCCGGACTGCGCAGCTACCAGCAGCTGCGCGAGGCCTGGGTACGCCAGCGGGAGGAGCTGACCCGGCTGGGCGCGCTGCTCAAGTGGACCGAGGAGCTGCTGACCTCGCGGGAGCGGGCGCTGCGCCGGGCCGACGCCACCATCAACCTGCTCAGCGGCTCGCTCAGCTACCGGGTGGGCCGGCTGGCGATCACGCCGGCCCGGCTGGCGAAGCGGGGCGCCCGCGCGGCCAAACGCCGGGCCCGGGAGGCGCTGAACCAGCGCGGCCCCCGGGAGGAGCAGCAGTGAGCGTCGGACCGTCGGGCGCGGGCGGCGCCGCCTCCCCGACCACCGCGCCGTCCCTGGCCGGGCGGTCGGGTGAGGCGCGGATCGTGGGGATCGTGCAGGCGCGGATGGGATCGTCCCGGCTGCCCGGCAAGGTGCTGCGGCCGCTGGCCGGGCGCAGCGTGCTCGGCCGGGTGGTCCGGGCCGCCCGGGACAGCGGCGTGCTCGCCGACCTGGTCGTGGCCACCAGCACCGACGCCGTCGACGACGCGCTGGTCGCCGAGTGCGACCGGCTGGGCGTGCCGTGCCACCGGGGCCCGGTCGACGACGTGCTGGGCCGCTTCGTCGGCGCCCTGGCCGCCCACCCCGGGGACGCGGTCATGCGGTTCACCGCCGACTGCCCGCTGCTCGACCCGGAGATCATCGCGCTGGTCGCGGCGGTGTACCGGGCGGTGCCCGGCCTCGACTACGCCAGCACCTCGATCGCCCGTACGCTGCCCCGGGGGCTGGACGTCGAGATCATCCGGGCGGACGCGCTGCGGACCCTGGACCGGCTCGCCACCGACCACCACCGGGTGCACGTCACCTCGTACGCGTACACCCACCCGGAGCTGTTCCGGGTGCTCGGGGTGACCCTCACCCCGGACCGCTCGGCGCTGCGACTCACCCTCGACACCGAGCAGGACTGGGCGCTGGTGCGCGCGGTCACCGACCACTTCGGCGACGTGAGCGTGCCGCTGGCCAAGCTCGCCGACTGGCTGGCCGACCGGCCCGCCCTGCGCGCCCTCAACGCCGACGTACGCCAGAAGCGCCTGGAGGAGTCCTGAACGCCCCACGGATCGGGTTGCGCTGCGACGCCGGGCCCCGGCGCGGCGTCGGCCACCTGGTCCGCTGCCTGGCTCTCGGCGAGGAGTTCCTGGCCCGGGGGGCCCGCGTCGAGCTGTTCGGCACCGTCGAGCGGGTCGGCTGGGCGCAGGGGCAGCTGGCGGCACGGGGCATCCCGGCGCACCCCGGCCCCGACACCCCGGCCGGGCTGGTCGAGGCGGCCCAGCGGCACCGGCTGGACGCGCTGGTGCTCGACTCGTACGAGCTGGACCCGGCCGGGGCGGGGGCGCTGCGCGCGGCGGGCGTGGCCACCCTGGCGATCGTCGACGGCGACACCCGGGGGCAGGACGCCGACCTCTACCTGGACCAGAACTTCGGCGCGCGGACCGCCGCGCCCGCCGGGCGGCTGCTCGCCGGCACCCGGTACGCGCTGCTGCGCGACTCGGTGATCGGCGCCCGACCGGCCGCACCGAGGCAGCCCGCGCCGGTGGGCCGGCCGCGGGTGCTGGCCTTCTTCGGCGGAACCGACGCGCTCGGCGCCGCCCCGGTGCTGACCCGGGTGCTGCTGGCCACCGGGCACCCGATGGAGCTGACGGTGGTGGTGGGCCGCCCCGAGGTCGAGGCCGAGCTGGCGGCGGTCTCCCCCGGCCGGGGCCAGTCGCTGCGTCCGGTCCCGCCCACCGACGAGCTGCCCGCCCTGATCGGCACGGCGGACCTGGTGGTCAGCGCGGCCGGCACCTCCACCTGGGAACTGTGCTGCCTCGGCGCGCCGTCGGCGCTGGTCAGCGTGGTGGACAACCAGCGCGAGTCGTACCACCGGGTGGTGGACCACGGGCTGGCCGCCGGCCTGGGCGAGCTGCCGGAGCTGGCCGCGGCCGGGATGGCGGGCCGGGCGGCCCGGGCGGCGGCCGCGCGGACCCTGACCGGCCTGCTCACCTCGCCCCGGCGGCGGGCCGCGCTCGCCGCACGGGCCTGGGCCACCGTCGACGGGCGCGGCCGGGGCCGGGTGGCCGACGCGCTGCTCGACCTGGTCCAGCGCGGCGATCGTACGCCTGTACTAAACCGCTGATAGGGTGGCGGCATGACGCAGGCCGCCTACCAGCCGTCGATGCTCGACCTCGCCGACGCCGGGCCGTCGCTCGGGCCGCTGCCGGGCGGGCTGCGCCGGCACGTGCTCACCCGGGGCGCCTGGGTCGACCACCTCCCCGGCTGGGTGCGCGGCTCCGACGCGGTGCTCGACACCCTGCTGACCGAGGTGCCGTGGCGGGCCGAGCGGCGCACCATGTACGAGGCCGAGGTCGACGTCCCCCGCCTGCTCTGCTGGTACGCGGGCGGCCGCCCGCTGCCGCACCCGGTGCTGACCGAGGCCCGCGAGACGCTGACCCGGCACTACGCCGCCGAGCTGGGCGAGCCCTTCGTCACCGCCGGCATGTGCCTCTACCGCGACGGCCGGGACAGCGTCGCCTGGCACGGCGACACCCAGGGCCGCTCGGCACACACCGACACGATGGTCGCCATCGTGTCCTTCGGCTCGCCCCGGCCCCTGCTGCTGCGTCCGCGCGGCGGCGGTGCCAGCCTGCGCTTTCCCCTCGGGCACGGCGACCTGGTGGTGATGGGCGGCTCCTGCCAGCGCACCTGGGAGCACGCCATCCCCAAGACCACCCGCCCGGTCGGCCCCCGCGTCAGCGTCCAGTTCCGCCCCACCGGCGTAGCCTGACCCCCCCGCCGACCGGGCCGCCCCGGCCCGGATCACGCCGGTGATCATGAAGTTAGCGGCGCGAATTGTCGGAATCGGTGCCGCTAACTTCATGATCAACGGCCACAGGGTAGGCCGGGGGAGAGATGAGGGAGGGCCCGGGGGTGGTTGCCCCCGGGCCCTTCTTCGCGTGTCGGTGTCAGTCGCGTTCGATGAGGTGGCCGACGACCGTGGGGCCGAGCATGACGGCGAAGCCGGAGCCGTCGCGGCGAGGGTCGGCCGGGGGCAGCTCCACCGGGTCGCCGGTCGCGGTCGCGCCGACCGGCCGGGGGCCGACCCAGGCGACCACCAGGTCCGTCTCACCCTTGAGGAACCGCTGCGCGCGCACGCCGCCGGTCGCCCGCCCCTTCGCCGGGTACGCCCCGAACGGCGTCACCTTGACCGTCGCGCCGGTGGAGGTGACCACCATCGGCTCGCCGTGCCCGGGGTCGTCGGTGCGGACCGCCCCGAACCAGACCACCCGCGCCCCGTCGGGCACGTTGACCCCGGCCATGCCGCCGCCCTTGAGCCCCTGCGGGCGGACCAGCGTGGCGGCGAAGCGCAGCAGCGACGCCTCGGAGGTGATGAAGGTCAGCGCCTCCTGGCCGTCGGTGAGCCAGGTCGCCCCGACCACCTCGTCGCCCTCGCGCAGGCCGATCACCTCGAACTCGTCGGAGCGGACCGGCCACTCCGGCGCGCAGACCTTGACCACGCCCTGCCGGGTGCCGAGCGCCAGGCCCGGCGAGCCCTGCGCGGTCGCCCCGAGCGGGGCCAGCCCGACCACCGTCTCGCCGGCCTCCAGCGGCACCAGCTCGGCGGCGGACATGCCGCCGCGCAGCGAGACCGTGCCGGCCTGCTCCGGCAGCACCGGCAGCGGCAGCACGTCGATCTTGAACGCCCGGCCGGCGCTGGTCACCAGGAGCACCCGGCCCCGGGCCGTGGTGTGCACGACGGCGCGTACCGTGTCGTGCTTGACCCGGCCGTTGCGCCGGCGCCCCTCGGCGGCCTCCTCGGACTCGGCCGCGGTCCGGGCGACCAGCCCGGTCGCGGAGAGGATCACCTGGCAGGGGTCGTCGGCCACCTCCAGGGGGCCGGCCGGCACCGACGCCGCCAGCACCTCCTTGAGGTCGCCGTCGACCAGGGTGGTACGCCGCGGCACGGCGAACTGCTTCACCACCGAGGCCAGCTCGTCGGAGACGACCTTCTTGAGCACCTTCTCGTCGTCGAGGATCTTCGACAGCTCGGCGATCTCCCCGCGCAGCTTCTCCTGCTCGGCCTCCAGCTCAATCCGGTCGTACTTCGTCAGCCGGCGCAGCGGAGTGTCCAGGATGTAGGTGGCCTGGATCTCGGAGAGCTTGAACTTCTGCATCAGGCCGTCCTTGGCCGCCTGCGCGTCCTCGCTGGCCCGGATCAGCTTGACCACCTTGTCGATGTCGAGCAGGGCGATCAGCAGACCGTCGACCAGGTGCAGCCGCTCCTCACGCTTGCGCCTGCGGTACGCGCTGCGCCGGGTGACGACCTCGTAGCGGTGGGCCAGGAAGACCTCCAGCAGCGCCTTCAGCCCCAGGGTGCGCGGCTGGCCGTCGACCAGCACCAGGTTGTTGACGCCGAACGACTGCTCCAGCGGGGTGAGCCGGTAGAGGTCGGCCAGCAGCGCCTGCGGGTTGACCCCGACCTTGCACTCGATGACCAGCCGGGTGCCGCTCTCCCGGTCGGTGAGGTCCTTGACGTCGGCGATGCCGGTCAGCCGCTTGGTCTTGGTGACCTCGTTGGTGATCGCCGCGATGACCTTCTCCGCGCCGACCCCGTACGGCAGCTCGACGACGGTGATCGCCTGCCGGCCGCGGCTGCCCTCCAGCGGGCCGATCTCGACCCGGCCGCGCATCCGGACCACGCCGCGCCCGGTCTCGTACGCCCGGCGCACCTCGTCCAGGCCGAGCAGCAGACCGCCGGTGGGCAGGTCCGGGCCGGGGACGAACTCCATCAGCTTGTCGAGGTCGGCGTCCGGGTGGTTGATCAGCCAGCGGGCGGCCGAGACCACCTCGCCGAGGTTGTGCGGGATCATGTTGGTCGCCATCCCGACCGCGATCCCGGACGCGCCGTTGACCAGCAGGTTGGGGAAGGCGGCCGGCAGCACGGTGGGCTGGGTCAGCGAGCCGTCGTAGTTGGGCTCGACGTCGACGGTGTCCTCGCCCAGCTCGCCGACGAGCAGCATCGCCTCGCGGGAGAGGCGCGCCTCGGTGTAGCGCGCCGCGGCGGGGCCGTCGTCGGGGGAGCCGAAGTTGCCGTGCCCGTCGATCAGCGGCACGTTGAGCGAGAAGTCCTGGGCCAGCCGGACCATCGCGTCGTAGATCGCGGTGTCGCCGTGCGGGTGGTACTTGCCCATCACGTCGCCGACGACCCGGGCGGACTTCACGTGCCCTCGGTCGGGCCGGTGGCCGGCCTCGTGCATGGACCACAGGATGCGCCGGTGCACCGGCTTGAGCCCGTCGCGCGCGTCGGGCAGGGCGCGGGAGTGGATGACCGAGAACGCGTACTCCAGGTAGGAGTCGGAGACCTCGGTGACCAGCGGGTTGTCGAAGACCCGCGCGCCGGCCTGGTCGAAGGCGGAGAGGTCCACCTTGGCGCGGTCTTCCTTGCGGCGTGCCATCTTCAGCTTCCTTCTCGGCGGTCGGCCAGCGGGCTCATGCGTCGATCGCTTCGCGGTCGACCCGGTCGGAGGAGTCGATGAGCCAGTTGCGGCGCGGCTCGACCTTCTCCCCCATCAGCAGTTCGAGGATCCGCTCGGCGGCGTCGACGTCGTCGAGGGTGATCCGGCGGACCGCCCGGGTGGCCGGGTTCATCGTGGTCTCCCACAGCTCGTCGGCGTCCATCTCACCGAGGCCCTTGAAGCGCGGGATCGGGGTGACGATCTGCTTGCCCGCCTTCTCCAGCTTGCGGACCGTCGCCTCCATCTCGGCCTGGGTGTAGGTGTAAATGGTCTGCGGGTTGCGCCCCTTGGTGGTGATCTTGTGCAGGGGCGGCATCGCGGCGAAGAGCCGACCGGCCTCGATCAGCGGCCGCATGTAGCGGGCGAAGAGCGTGATCAGCAGGGTACGGATGTGCGCGCCGTCCACGTCGGCGTCCGCCATGATCAGGACGCGGCCGTACCGCAGGGCCGACAGGTCAAAGGTGCGCCCCGAGCCGGCGCCGAGCACCTGCACGATCGCGGCGCACTCGGCGTTGTCCAGCACCTGCTGGAGGTTCGCCTTCTGCACGTTGAGGATCTTGCCCCGGATCGGCAGCAGCGCCTGGTACTCGGCGGAGCGGGCGAGCCGGCCGGTGCCCAGGGCGCTGTCGCCCTCGACGATGAACAGCTCGCTGCGGTCGATGCCGGCCGCCCGGCAGTCGACCAGCTTGGCCGGCATCGACGCGCCCTCCAGGGCGGTCTTGCGCCGGGCCGCGTCCTTCTGCTGCTTCTGGGTCAGCCGGACCCGGGCCGCGTCGACGATCTTCTGCAGGACCGTCCGGGCCTCGGCCTTGGTCCTGCGGTCCTCCAGCCACGCCTTCAGGTGCTGCTCCACCAGGGACTGGATCACCTTGGTGATGCCGGCGGTGGAGAGCTCGTCCTTGGTCTGCGAGGTGAACTGCGGCTCCGGGAGGCGCACGTGCACCACGGCCGTCATCCCCTCCAGGACGTCGTCCAGGGTGGGCGGCTCCTCCTTGGCCTTGAGCAGGCCCCGAGTGTTGCGCACGGCGTCGGCGAGGGTCCGCGCCAGCGCCCGCTCGAAGCCCTTGCGGTGGGTGCCGCCGTGGGCGTTGCGGATGGTGTTGGTGAAGCACTCCACGGTGCGCTCGTAGCCGGTACCCCAGCGGAAGGCCACCTCGACCTCGGCGCGGCGCTGCACGTTGGACTGCATCACGCCGTTGGCGTCGGCGGCGTTCTCCCGGTAGGTGCCCTCGCCGGTGACCAGCAGGGTGCCGGAGACCGGCCGGTCGCCGGCCGGTGCCAGGAACTCGACCATGTCGGTGAGGCCGTTGGGGAAGTGGAAGCGCTCCTCGACGGGTTCCTCACCGGTCTCGTCGCGCAGCCGGTAGTCGACCCCCGGCACCAGGAACGCGGTGTTGCGCAGCTTCATCCGGACGGCGTCCACGTCGAGCGTCGCGCCGGTCTCGAAGTAGCGGGCGTCGTGCCAGTAGCGGATCGAGGTGCCGGTGCGCTGGCCGCGCTTCATCGCGCCGACGATCTGGAGCCCGGGGCCGGCGGTGAAGGGGGCGTCCGGGCCGTCGCCGTCGAAGATCCCCGGTACGCCGTGCCGGAACGACATGGCGTGCACCTTGCCGCCGCGCCGGACGGTGACGTCGAACCGGCGGGAGAGCGCGTTGACCGCCGAGGCGCCGACGCCGTGCAGCCCGCCGGAGGTCTTGTAGCCGGAGCCGCCGAACTTGCCGCCGGCGTGCAGCCGGGTGAGCACCAGCTCGACGCCGGAGATGCCGGACTTGGCGTGCACGTCGGTGGGGATGCCGCGGCCGTCGTCGTCGACCCGTACCGACCCGTCGGCGTGCAGCGTCACCTCGACCTTGGTGGCGTGACCGGCGACACCCTCGTCGGTCGAGTTGTCGAGGATCTCGTTGACGAGGTGACCCACGCCACGGCTGTCGGTAGAGCCGATGTACATGCCGGGACGCTTGCGGACGGCGTCCAGGCCCTCGAGGTGGGTGAGGTCGTCGGCCCCGTAGAGGGTCTCAGGCTGTGCGGTCAACTGGTCGTACTCCCAGGTCTCGGCGGTGTGGTGCCGCTCACCGTCTCGATCTCCACGCGCGGCGCGCCGCAGCGAGCCTAGCCGTACGCCCCGACACAACGGCGCAGCCCCGCTCAAGGCAGCGCGGCGGCGCCCGCCGATCGCGGGTCATCCGACACCAACGCCACCCTCCGCCGGGGTGTTCCCCGGACCGGGCCGGCCGAACCGCCGGGTCGGCACACCGGTGTGTCGAAGGTTGAACGAACGCGTTACGGCCCATTGACGGCCATCACGGGAAGGTGATCTGATCGCGACCACCGGAGGATCTTTCACATTTCCATGAACAGATGGGGGACGCGATGGTCAGGTTCCGTCGTACCGCTCTCGCCGCGACACTCGCCGTCGCCGCGGCCGCCCTCTCGGCCGCCGTCGGCCTGCCCACCCCCGCCGCGGCGGCGCCGCCCACCGCCGCCGTGGCGCTGGGCGACAGCTTCATCAGCGGCGAGGGCGCCGGGGCGTACTCCCCGGTGGCCGACGTCACCGGCGTGGCGCAGCCCTTCCCGGGCTGGTCGGCGCCGAACAGCAACGCCTACTTCTGCCACCGCTCGCCGCACGCCTCGCTGCACCAGGCGGACCTGCCGGGCATCCAGGCCCGGTTCAACCTCGCCTGCTCCGGGGGCCAGCCGTACGACATCGCCGCCGCGTCCGCCTCCCGCGCCAAGGGCCGGCAGGTCGCCGCGCAGCTCGACCAGCTCCGCGCGGTCGGGCAGACCCACGACATCGACCTGGTCCTGGTCGGCCTCGGCTCCAACAACAGCTCGTTCACCTTCGGCAGCGTCGCCGAGAAGTGCGCCAACCGGTTCATCGCCGACGCCTGGACCGGCTGGTGGGAGTTCTGGGCGTACCTGGGCGGGCCGGTGGAGCAGGAGCCCTGCGACGACGCCGACCTGGCCACCGCCGCCCAGTTCAGCGCCGCGACGGCCGAGACCACCGCCGCCGTACGCCAGATCCTCACCACCCTCGGCGAGATCGACGCCGACGGCCAGCACCGGATCGTGTTCCAGGACTACACGAACCCGCTGCCGCCGGAGCTGGCTTCGGTCTACTGGAGCGAGGACGACCGGGACGACACCCGGGACAAGTTCCGCGCCCTCGGCGCCGAGCGGTACGCGGCCGGCTGCCCGATCCACCGGGGCAGCCTCGCCCCGGGCCACCGCTTCTCCCAGGGCCTCGGCACGCTGGTCAACTCCGTACGCACGACCCTGGCGGCGGAGTTCCCCGCCGCCGACCTGGTCTACCTCAACGTGCAGCGCGCCTTCGACGGCGCCCGGCTCTGCGAGCAGGCGGGCAGCCCCACCGGCACGCTGGCCACCCCGATCCGCCTCCAGGACGGCCCGACCGGCGTCTTCGTCACCAGCCTCTCCGGCTACGACAAGCTGGCGATCCAGCGGATCGCCAACGCCTGCGGGACGTACTTCCAGACCTGCCAGGAGTCCTGGCACCCGAGCGCGGCCGGGCACCGGGTGCTCGGCCGGTGCCTGACCGGCGCGGCCTCGACCGCCTCCCGCGCGGTCTCCTGCGTCCGCGCCCCGGACGGCACGGTCACCGTCGGTTGAGCTCGACGTCGGGGGCGGCCCGCCCGGGCCGCCCCCGACGTGCGTCCGCGCGGTGGACCTCAGGGCCGGATCGCGGCGCCGAGCACGTGCGGCGACGCCGGCGCGGGCAGGCCGCCGGGCGGGAAGCGGAACCGGTCGAGCCGGACCACGCTGAACCCGGCCGCGACGATCGCCGACACCGTGTCCCGGCCGGTGTGGCAGCCGGCGGTGAGCAACGGCCAGCAGGTGGCGTCGGCCACCCGCTGCGCCCGGCGCAGCCCCGGGGTGTCCGCCGCGACGTGCTCGTAGAAGCACAGCCGCCCGCCCGGACGCAGCACCCGGTACGCCTCCCGCAGCGCGACGGCCTGATCCGGGACCGAGCAGAGCACCAGCGACATCACCACGGCGTCGGCGGTGGCGTCGGCGACCGGCAGCGCCTCGGCCAGCCCGTCGGTGACCGTCACCGGCACCGGCGCGCGCTCGGCCGCCGCCCGGGCGGCGGCGCGCAGCCAGGGCTCGGGCTCCACCGCGAGCACGGCGTCCACCTCGGGTGGGTAGTGCGCGAACATCCGGCCGTTGCCGGCACCCACCTCGACCACCCGCCCGCGCAGGCCGGCGACCAGCCGACGCCGGTGCTCGGCGACGCCGGCCCGATCCATCGCCACGCTCGCCCGCGCGAACAACCTGGCGAAGATCGGGTGGGAAACCCGGGAGTTCGACATCGGCGCTCCCATCGACGTGGGCCATCCCTGCCGCAGGCTACCGCCCACCCGCCAACGGGGGCGGGAGCACCGGGCCGGACCCGCCACCCGGACTCGCCGGGGCCGGCACCCGACGGGGACGGGTCAGGGGATACGCGGCGGCGCGGTGAGGGTGAGCAGGAGCGGGCCGGCCGGGGTGTCGGCGAGGTCGCCGAGGCGGACGTCGTCGAGGACGGCGAGGAAGGCGTCCTGGGCGCGGCGCAGTTGGACCCGCAGCCGGCAACCGGCGCGGAGGGTGCAGCCGGACTCCTCGCAGGCGACGACCTCGCCCGCGCCCTCGAAGGCCCGCACGACCTGGCCGACGGTGAGCTCCTCCGCGCCCTCGGCGAAGGCCACGCCGCCGGAGCGACCCCGGATGGTGACCAGCACGCCGAGCCGTTGCAGCCGCTGCACCACCTTGGCGACATGGCTGCGCGGCAGGTCCAGCCGATCGGCCAGCTCGTCGACGGTGGTCCGGGTCGACGCCGGCGCGGTCAGCATGGCGATCCGCAGCGCCATGTCGGTGGACCGGTTGAGCTTCACGCATCGACCCTAGCCAGCGTGTGCCCGGCCCGGACAGGGGCCGACCGTGACGCCCGCGACACGCCACCCGGGACTTTCGGCCCTGAAGAGGTATCCGGAATTCCTGTTTAAGTGCGGGGCGTAGGCAACGCAGAAGGAGGAGCGCCGTGCTCTCGGGATCGTCCAAGGCCGTGGTGATCGCGACCCTGCCCGTCGTACGGGCACACGGGGAGGAGATCACCGGCCGGTTCTACCGGCAGATGTTCGCCGCGCACCCGGAGCTGCTCAACCTGTTCAACCGGGGCAACCAGGCGACCGGCCAGCAGAAGGCCGCGCTGGCCGCCTCCGTCGTCGCGTACGCCGAACACCTGACCGGCGCCGGCGGCCCGGCGTGGAACGCCATCCTGGACCGGATCGCGCACAAGCACGCCTCGCTCGGCATCACCCCCGACCAGTACACCGTCGTCGGCCGGCACCTGATGGCCGCCATCGGCGAGGTGCTGGGCGCGGCCGTCACGCCGGAGGTCGCGGCGGCCTGGGACGAGGTGTACTGGCTGATGGCCTGCGAACTCATCGCCCGGGAGGCCCGCGTCTACACGACGGCCGGTGTGGCCGGGGGCGACTCGGTCTGGCGCGACTGGCGGGTCACCGCGGTCGTGCCGGAGGCCACCGACGTCGTCTCGCTGACCCTCGAGCCGGCCGACGGCGGCCCGGTCCCCGGTTTCGTCCCCGGGCAGTACGTCTCGGTCGCCGTCGACCTCGACGGCGGGCGCGGCCGGCAGATCCGGCAGTACAGCCTCTCCGGCCGCCCCGGCGCGGACCACTGGCGGATCACCGTCAAGCGGGTACGCGGCGTCGGCGGCGCGCCGGACGGCCTGGTCTCCACCGTCCTGCACGAGCGGATCGCGCCCGGCGACACGCTGCGGCTCAGCCCGCCCTTCGGGGAGGTCAGCGCGGTGGCCGGCGACGGGCCGCTGGTGCTGGTCAGCGCCGGCATCGGGCTCACCCCGGCGATGTCCGCGCTGGAGCACCTGGCGGCCACCGCGCCGCACCGGCCGGTGGTGCTGGTGCACGCCGACCGGGACGGGGCCGCGCACGCGCACCGCGACGAGTTGCCGCGGCTGCACGCCCAGCTGCCCCACCTGCGCCTCAAGCTCTGGTACGAGCAGGTCACCGAGGGTGACGACCCGCAGGCGCTGACCGCCGAGGTGACCGGCGGCCGGATCGATCCCGAGCTGATCCCGCTCTCCCCCGACGCGCACGTGCACCTCTGCGGGCCGCTGCCCTTCATGAACCAGGTCCGGGGCGGGCTGCTGCGCCGGGGCGTGCCGGCGGAGCGGATCGCCTACGAGGTGTTCGGCCCCGGAATGCTGCGCGGCCTCTGACCGGCCCGGCGGGATCCGCACCGGCCGCGAATCTCCAACCTGGAGGTTTGCGGCCGGTGGGAGAAGTCGATGATCTACAGGTTAGGAGGCGAAGGCGAGGGTAGGGACCCTCCCATGCGCGTCCTCGGTATCAATGCGATCTTCCACGATCCGGCCGCCGCCCTGGTGGTCGACGGGCGGGTGGTGGCCGCCGCCGAAGAGGAACGGTTCAGCCGTCGCAAGCACGGCAAGCGGCCGGTCCCGTTCTCCGCCTGGGAGCTGCCGGAGCTCTCCGCGGCCTGGTGCCTGTCCAGCGCCGGCGTCGACGTGGAGAGCCTCGACGCGGTGGCCTACTCCTTCGACCCCGGCCTGTGCCGCGACGCCGCCGACCTCGGCCTCGCCGACCCGTGGGACTGGCTGCGCGTCGACTACGCCCGGCGGGCCCCGCAGTTCCTCGCCGCCGCGCTGCCCGGCCTCGACCCGGAGAAGGTGCGCTTCGTCCCGCACCACGTGGCGCACGCCGCCTCGGCCGGGCTGGCCGCCCCGCCGGCCGGTGACGACACCGCCGTGCTGGTCCTCGACGGCCGCGGCGAGGTCGCCAGCCACCTGGCCGGGGTCTACCGCGACGGCGAGCTGAGCCCGCTCTACTCGCAGGAGCTGCCGCACTCGCTCGGCCTGCTCTACGAGGACCTCACCCGCCACCTCGGCTTCCTGCACTCCAGCGACGAGTACAAGGTGATGGCGCTGGCCTCGTACGGCCGGCCGAAGCACCTCGGCGTGCTGCGCGAGCTGGTCCGGGTCACCGACTCCGGCGGCTTCCACGTCGACCGGATCGACTGGGCGAGCCTGGCGAAGGCCGCCGAGCCGGGCGCCGAGCTGACCGAGGACCACGCCGACCTGGCCGCCAGCGTGCAGGCCCGCCTCGAAGAGGTCGTGCTCGACCTGGCCCGCTGGCTGTACGACGCCTCGGGTGGCGCCTCGACCCTGGCGATGGCCGGCGGGGTGGCGCTGAACTGCGTCGCCAACGCCCGGCTCGCGGCCGAGGGGCCGTACCGGGACGTCTGGGTGCAGCCTGCCGCCGGCGACTCGGGCACCGCGCTGGGCGCCGCCCTGCACGTCGCCGGCACGCTCGGCGACCGAGCGACGCCGATGACCGGGGCGGACCTCGGCCGCGGCTGGTCCGACGAGGAGCTGGAGGCGGAGCTGCGCCGGGCCGCGCTGCCGTACTTCCGGCCCGACTCGATCGCCGCTGAGGCGGCCCGGGTGCTCGCCGACAACGGCATCGTCGCCTGGTACCAGGGGCGCAGCGAGTACGGCCCGCGCGCCCTCGGGCACCGCTCGCTGCTGGCCCACCCCGGCGACCCGGCGACCACCGCCCGGATGAACGACGTCAAGGGGCGGGAGCAGTTCCGCCCGATCGCGCCGATGGTCCGCGCCGAACGCTTCGCCGACATCTTCGACGGGGTCTTCCCCAGCCGCTACATGCTCTTCGTGCACCGGGTGAAGCCGGAGTGGCGCGACCGCATCCCGGCGGTCACCCACGTCGACGGCACCGCCCGGGTGCAGACCGTGCACACCGACACCGAGCCCCTCGTCGCCGAGCTGCTGGCCGAGTTCGAGCGGCGTACCGGGCTGCCGGTGGTGGTGAACACGTCGCTGAACACCGCCGGCCGGCCCATGGTGGACACCCCGCGCGAGGCGATGGAGCTGTTCGGCTCCGCCCCGGTGGAGCTGCTGGCCCTGGGCCCGTTCGCGGTGCGGCGCGGCGCGCTCGGCGGTGGCCGGTGATCAGCATCGTGGTGCCGACCCTCGGCCGGCCCAGCCTCACCGCCCTGCTCGACGCCCTCGCCCCGCAGCTCGCCGCGCTGCCCGACGTGGAGATCCTGCTGGTCGACGACCGGCGCGACGCCGCGGGCGAGCTGGCGGTGCCGGGGGCGCTGTCCGCGTACACGAAGGTGGTGACCGGGCGCGGCGCGGGCCCGGCGGCGGCCCGCAACGTCGGCTGGCGGGCGGCCCGCCGGCCCTGGGTGGTCTTCCTCGACGACGACGTGGTGCCGGCGCCGGACTGGGTCCGGCGGCTGCGCGACGACCTCGCGGTCGGCGACCGGGTCGGCGGGGTGCAGGGCGCCGTGACGGTGCCGCTGCCGGCCGACCGGCGGCCCACCGACTGGGAGCGGAGCACCGGCGGCCTGGCCGAGGGCGAGTGGATCACTGCGGACATGGCGTACCGGCGGGCCGCGCTGGCCGCGGTGGAGGGCTTCGACGAGCGCTTCCCCCGGGCCTACCGCGAGGACGCCGAGCTGGCCCACCGGGTCCGCCGCGCCGGATGGGAGCTGGTCCGGGGCCGACGCGTCGTCACCCACCCGGTCCGCCCCGAGGACCGCTGGGTGAGCCTGCGGGTGCAGCGGGGCAACGCCGACGACGCGCTGCTGCGCCGGCTCTACGGCCCGGACTGGCGCGCCGAGCTGGGGTTGCCGCCCGGCCGGCGGCCCCGGCACGTCGCGACCGCCGCCGCCGGGACGCTGGCGGTGACCGCCGCCGCGCTGCGGACCCTGCTGCCCCGCCACGGCGCGCCGCGCCGGGTCCTCGGCGCGGTCGCCGCCACCGGCGCGCTGGGCTGGGCGGTGGGCACGGCCGAGTTCGCCGCGGTGCGGATCGCGCCCGGCCCGCGCACCCGGGAGGAGGTGTCCACCATGCTGCTGACCAGCGCACTCATCCCGCCGGTCGCCGTCGCCCACTGGGTACGGGGCTGGTGGCGGCACCGACGCTCCGGTGCGGACGGTGAGCCCGCCGGAGCGCAGAGTTGATGTTTACTCCTCCTGCCCCGGGCAACTGGTCTGCCATGAACGGGGGCACGGCGATCACGCACGGCCTCTTCGACGCGGTGCTGCTCGACCGGGACGGCACGCTGGTCGAGGACGTGCCGTACAACGGCGACCCGGAGAAGGTGCGCCCGCTGCCCGGCGCGCGCGAGGCACTGGATCGGCTGCGCGCCGCCGGCCTGCGCCTGGGCGTCGTCACCAACCAGTCCGGCCTGGCGAAGGGACTCTTCACCGCCGATCAGATGCGGGCGGTCCACGCCCGGGTCGAGGAGCTGCTCGGCCCCTTCGACACCTGGCAGATCTGCCCGCACGACGACGGCGACGGCTGCGGCTGCCGCAAGCCCGCCCCGGGGATGGTCCACGCGGCCGCCACCGCGCTCGGCACCTCCCCGGGGCGCTGCGTCATGGTCGGCGACATCGGCCGGGACATGACCGCGGCGCTCGCCGCCGGCGCCACCGGTGTGCTGGTGCCCACCCCGGTCACCCGGTCCGAGGAGGTCGCCGCCGCCCCGCACGTCGCCCGGGACCTGCCGGCGGCGGTCGACGAGATCCTGCGCCGGCAGGCCGCCGTCCGGCCCACCGCCGCGCGCCGCGCCGGCACCGTCCTGGTGGTACGCAGCGACTCCGCCGGCGACGTGCTGGTCACCGGCCCGGCGATCCGGGCCGTCGCGGCCGGGGCGCGGCGGGTCGTGCTGCTCTGCGGTCCCCGGGGCCGGGCCGCCGCCGAACTGCTCCCCGGCGTCGACGAGATCGTCGAATGGCCGCTGCCCTGGATCGACGGCGACCCCGCCCCCGTCGACCCCGACGACATCCGCGCGCTGACCGCCCGGCTGACCGCCGTCGGCGCCGACGAGGCGGTCGTCTTCACCTCCTTCCACCAGTCGGCCCTCCCCCTCGCGCTGCTGCTGCGGATGGCCGGAGTGGGTCGGATCAGCGCGATCAGCGACGACTACCCCGGTTCCCTGCTGGACGTACGGCACAAGGTGCCGGTCGGCGTGCCGGAGCCGGAGCGGGCCCTCTCCCTCGCCGCCGCCGCCGGATTCGGCCAGCCGGCCGGCGACGAGCCGGCGTTGCGCGTCGCGGCGCCCCCGGCCACGGCACCCGACGGTCCGTACGTGGTGGTGCACCCGGGGGCGTCCGTGCCGGCCCGGGCCTGCCCGCCGGAGCGGTGGGTGGAGATCGTGGGCAGGCTTACCGCGAGCGGCTATCGGGTAGTGGTCACCGGGGGGCCGGTCGAGACCGTGCTGACCTCCCGGGTGGCCGCCGCCGGCGGCACCGACCTCGGCGGGCGTACCGGGCTGGCGGAGCTGGCCGGAGTCCTCGCCGGGGCGAGCTGCGTGGTGGTCGGCAACACCGGCCCCGCCCATCTCGCCGCCGCCGTCGGCGTACCCGTCGTCAGCCTCTTCGCCCCCACCGTCTCCTTCGGCCAGTGGGCGCCCTACCGGGTGCCGCTGGTCCGCCTCGGCGACGCCGCCGCGCCCTGCCGGGACACCCGGGCCACCCGCTGCCCGGTACCCGGCCACCCCTGCCTCACCGCCGGGGTCGACCCGGCCGACGTGGTCGCCGCGGTCCGCCTGCTCACCACCGGAATCCGACGCTGAAGGAGGGTCATGAACGTCCTGCTCTGGCACGTGCACGGCTCCTGGACCACGTCCTTCGTGCACGGCAGGCACCGCTACCTGGTGCCGGTCACCCCGGACCGCGGTCCGTACGGGCTGGGCCGGGCCCGCACCTACCCCTGGCCGGACAGCGCCGTCGAGGTCACCCCCGAGGAGCTGGCCGGCGCGGACGTGGACGTGGTCGTGCTGCAACGCCCCGAGGAGCTGGAGCTGGCCGAACGCTGGCTGCGCCGGCGGCCCGGGCGGGACGTGCCGGCGGTGTACGTCGAGCACAACACCCCCAAGGGCGACGTGCCGAACACCCGCCACCCCATGGCCGACCGCGACGACCTGCTGCTCACCCACGTCACCGGATTCAACGAACTCTTCTGGGACAACGGCGGCACCCGCACCGCCGTCGTCGAGCACGGCATCGTGCCGCCGAGGGTGGAGTGGACCGGCGAGCTGGACCGGCTCGCGGTGGTGACGAACGAGCCGATCCGACGCTGGCGGGTCACCGGCACCGACCTGATGCCCCGGTTCGCCAACGTCGCCCCGCTGGACGTCTTCGGCATGGGGGTGACCGGGCTGGCCGACCGGCTCGGGCTGCCCGGTCACCGCCTGGCCAGCCACGACGACCTGCCCCAGGACGTCATGCACACCGAGGTGGCCCGGCGGCGGGCGTACCTGCACCTGTGCCGGTGGACGTCGCTGGGGCTGAGCCTGATCGAGGCCATGACGATCGGCATGCCGGTCGTCGCGCTGGCCACCACCGAGGCCGTGGACGCGGTGCCGCCCGACGCCGGGGTGCTCTCCACCCGGGTCGACACCCTCGTCGAGGCGGCCCGCTGGCTGACGGAGGACCGCGACGCCGCGTACCGGCTGGGTGCGCGGGCGCGGGAGGTGACGAAGGACCGCTTCGGGCTCGACCGGTTCCTCGCCGACTGGGACCGGATCTTGGAGGAGGAAACATGCGCATCGCGATGATCTCGGAGCACGCCAGCCCGCTCGCCGTCCTCGGCGAGGAGGACGCGGGCGGGCAGAACACGCACGTCGCCGAACTGGCGGCGGCCCTGGTCGGCGAGGGGCACGACGTGCGCGTCTACACCCGCCGGGACTCGGCCGACCTGCCCGACACCATCGACGCCGCCGCCGGCTACCAGGTGCGGCACGTGCCCGCCGGGCCCGCGCTGCGGCTGCCCAAGGACGAGCTGCTGCCGTACATGGGCGAGTTCGGGCGGTGGATGGCCGAGCAGTGGAGCGGCGAGGGCTGGCGGCCGGACGTGGCGCACGCCCACTTCTGGATGAGCGGCCTGGCCACCCTGCACGCCGGGCGGCGCACCAACACGCCGGTGGTGCTGACGTACCACGCGCTGGGCTCGGTGAAACGCCGCCACCAGGGGGCCCGGGACACCAGTCCACCAGGCCGGATCGGCTACGAACGCGCGCTGGGGCGGGCGGCCGACCGGGTGATCGTCCAGTGCCAGGACGAGATCGGCGAGCTGGTCCGGCTCGGCGTGCCGAGGGCGAAGATGGCGCTGGTCCCGTCCGGGGTCAACGAGGAGATGTTCCGTCCGGAGGGGCCGGTCGCGCCCCGCCACCCGACCCGCCCGCGCATCCTCACCGTCGGGCGGATGGTCGAGCGCAAGGGCTTCCAGGACGTCGTCCGGGCCCTGCCGGCGGTGCCGGAGGTCGAGTGCGTGGTGGTCGGCGGCCCACCCGCCGACCTGCTCCCCGCCGACAGCTTCGCCCGCCGGCTGCGGACCCTCGCCGAGTCCTGCGGGGTCGCCGACCGGGTCAAGCTGGTCGGCGCGGTCCCGCGCGAGGAGATGGGCGCCTGGTACCGCTCCGCCGACCTGCTGGTCGCCGCCCCCTGGTACGAGCCGTTCGGGCTGACCCCGCTGGAGGGGATGGCCTGCGGGGTGCCGGTGATCGGCACGAACGTGGGCGGCATCGCCGACACCGTGGTCGACGGGCTGACCGGCGACCTGGTGCCGCCGCGTGACCCGCGCGCGCTGGGCACCGCGATCCGCCGGCTGCTCGCGGACCGGGTGCGCCGGTTCGCGTACGCCACGGCGGCGCTGGACCGCATCCGCAGCCGCTACTCCTGGAAGCGCTGCGCCGAGCAGCTGAGCGCGGTCTACGCCACGGTCAGCACGGTCGGCCGAGTCGCCCCGGCGGTGGCCTGATGAGCGACGCGATGTCCGCCCTCGACGCGCACCTGTCCGGGCTGGCCGCCGCGCTGCTGCCGTACCGGTGCACCGCCGAGCGGCTGGCCGGCTGGGGCACCCAGCTGGCCTGGACGCTGGCCACCGGCGGCCGGCTGCTGGCGGCCGGCAACGGCGGCAGCGCCGCCGAGGCCCAGCACCTCACCGCCGAACTGGTCGGCAAGCTGCGCGACGACCGGGAGCCGTACTCGGCGATCGCGTTGCACGCGGAGACCTCCTCGATGACCGCGATCGGCAACGACTACGGCTACGACGAGGTCTTCGCCCGCCAGGTCCGCGCCCACGGCCGGGAGAACGACGTCCTGCTGCTCATGTCGACCAGCGGCACCAGCGCCAACCTCCTGCGGGCGGTGGAGGCGGCCCGCGAGGTCGGGGTGCGCTGCTGGGCGTTCACCGGCCCCGCGCCGAACCCGCTGGCCGAGGTCTGCGACGACGTGCTGGCGGTGCCCTCGCCGGACAGCCAGGTGGTGCAGGAGCTGCACCTGGTCTCGCTGCACCTGCTCTGCGAGTACGTCGACGCGGCGCTGCCGCTGGTCCGCCAGCTGCCGCGCACCGCCGCGCCGAGGCAGCGCACGGTCGAGTTCGCCGGCCGGCTCGCCGGGGGCGACGAGCGCGCGCTGGCCGCCGCCGGCGCCGCACCGGGGATCAACCGGCACGCGCTCAACGGCCACGGCACCAACGGGCACGGCACCAACGGGCACGGCACCAACGGGCACGGGCCGAGCCGCCCCGGGTGCCCGTCGTGAGCCGGCCGCTGGTGGTCGTCGGCGACGCCCTGCTCGACCGCGACGTGGAGGGCGCGGTAAGCCGGGTCTGCCCGGACGCGCCGGTGCCGGTGCTCGACGAACGCACCGCCACCGACCGGCCCGGCGGCGCCGGGCTGGCCGCGCTGCTCGCCGCCGCCCAGGGCACCGAGGTGGCACTGGTGACCGCGCTGGCCGACGACGCCGCCGGGGCCCGCATCGCGGAACTGCTCACCACCGCCGGGGTGCGCCTGTATGCGCTGCGGCTGCCCGGGGCGACGCCGGAGAAGATCCGGCTCCGCGCGGGCGGGCAGACCCTGCTGCGGCTGGACCGCGGCGGTGCGGCCCGGCCACCGGGTGAGCCCCCCGAGGCGGCGCTGGAGGTGCTCGCTTCGGCCGGCGCCATCCTGGTCAGCGACTACGGCCGGGGCCTGGTCCGGCAGCCGGCGCTGCGCGCCGCGCTCGCCGACGCAGGCGCCCCGGTGGTCTGGGACCCGCACCCGAAGGGCGCCGTCGCGGTGCCGGGGGCCCGGCTGACCACCCCCAACCTGTCCGAGCTGCGGCAGCTCACCGGCGACGCCGGTGCCGGGTCGCCGCTGTCCACCGCCACCCGCGCCGGGCACGAGCTGCGCCAGCGCTGGCGGGTCGGCGCGGTGGCGGTGACCATGGGCGCCGACGGCGCGGTGCTCTGCCACTCCGGCAGCACCCCGCTGGTGGTGCCGCCACCGTCCGACGTGGAACGCGCGGAGGACACCTGCGGCGCCGGGGACCGGTTCGCGGCCACCGCCGCCACCGCCCTGGCCGCCGGGGCGCTCACCTCCGAGGCGGTGCAGGATGCGGTCGCCGCGGCGTCCGCGTACGTCGCCGCCGGGGGCGCGGCCGGCCTGGCCCGGCGCGGTGCCGAGCCGGCCACGTCGCGCCGGCCGGAGTCCGCCGCCGAGGACCTGGTCGCCTGGGTACGCGCCGACGGCGGCACCGTGGTGGCCACCGGCGGCTGCTTCGACATCCTGCACGCCGGGCACGTCGCCACCCTCCAGGCGGCCCGCCGACTGGGCGACTGCCTGGTGGTCTGCCTCAACTCCGACCGCAGCGTCCGCGCCCTCAAGGGGCCGGACCGCCCGGTCAACCCGCAGGCCGACCGGGCCCGGCTGCTGGCCGCGCTGGACTGCGTCGACGCCGTGGTGGTCTTCGACGAGCCCACCCCGGCCACCGCGCTGGCCCGGCTGCGCCCCGACGTCTGGGTCAAGGGCGGCGACTATGCCGGCGACGGCGCCCCCGAACTGCCCGAGGCCGAGCTGGTACGCGGCTGGGGCGGCCGGGTGGTGACCGTGCCCTACCTGGCGGGCCGGTCCACCACCGCGACGATCAGCGCCGCGCGCTCGCGCGGCGCCCGACTGGTCAGAGGAGCACGATGAGCAGGGAGCTGAACGGATCGGCGGTGCTGGTCACCGGCGGGTCGAGTGGCCTCGGCGCGGCGGTGGTGACCGCCGTGGCCAAGGCCGGCGGGCGGCCGTACGTGCTGGACCGGCAGGCGCCGGCCGACGGGGTGCCGTGGGTCGAGTGCGACCTGGCCGACACCCGGGCCGCCGAGGAGGCCACCCGGCGCATCGCCGAGCAGGCCGGCGGCCTGACCGGCCTGGTGACCGCCGCCGGGATGGACGTGCCCGGCGCGCTCGCCGACATCGACGGCGCGACCTGGGACCGGATCGTCGCCATCAACCTGCTCGGCACCGCCGCCGTCGTCCGGGCCGCCCTGCCCCACCTGGAGCGCACGCACGGCACGGTGGTGACGGTCGCCTCCACGCTCGGCATCAAGGCGGTCGGCGACGCCACCGCGTACTGCGCGGCGAAGTTCGGGGTGGTCGGCTTCACCCGGGCGCTCGCCGCCGAACTGGCCGGGCGGGTCGGGGTGACGCTGCTGATCCCCGGCGGCATGCGGACGGCGTTCTTCGACGACCGGGACGAGCGGTACAAGCCCGGCCCGGACGCGATCCTCAACGATCCGGCCGACACCGCCGCCGCGATCATGTTCGCCCTCTCCCAGCCGCCCGGCTGCGCGGTACGGGAGATGGTGGTCTGCGCCGAACAGGAGTCGTCGTACCCGTGATCCTGGTGCTACGCGCGCTCGGCGTCGGCGACCTCGCGACCGGGGTGCCGGCGCTGCGCGCGCTGCGGGCCGCGTACCCGGAAAAGGAGCTGGCGCTGGTCGCGCCGCGCTGGCTGGCCCCGCTGGTCGATCTGGTCGGGAGCGTCGACCGGCTGGTCGACGCGGACGGGCTGGGCCACCTGGCGTGGCCCGGCCCGGCGCCGGATCTGGCGGTCAACCTGCACGGTCGCGGCCCGCAGTCGCACCGGATGCTCGCCGGTGTCCGGCCGGGCCGGCTGCTCGCCTTCGCCAACGCGCAGGCCGGTCACCGCGACGGCCCGGACTGGCGGGCCGAGGAGCACGAGATCGACCGGTGGTGCCGGATGCTGGCCTGGTACGGCATCCCCGCCGACCGCACCGACCTCGCCCTGCGCCGGCCGGAGCCGGGGCGGATGCCGACCGGGGTGAGCATCGTCCACCCCGGGGCGAAGGCGGCGCAGCGGCGTTGGCCACCGGCGCGCTTCGCCGAGGTGGCCCGGGCGCTCACCGCCCGGGGGCACCGGGTGGTGGTCACCGGCACCGCCGGCGAACGGAGCATCGCCGAGCAGGTACGCGCCCTGGCCGGGCTGCCGGCCGCGGCGGTGCTGGCCGGGGAGACCGGCCTCGGGGAGCTGGCCGCGCTGGCCGCCCACGCCCGGCTGGTGGTCAGCGGCGACACCGGCATCGGGCACCTCGCCACCGCCTACGCCACCCCGTCGGTGCTGCTCTTCGGCCCGGTGCCGCCCGCGCAGTGGGGTCCCCCGCCGGACCGGCCGTGGCACCAGGCGCTCTGGGTGGGGCAGCGGCGACCGGTCGACGCCGCCACCGTGCATCCGGCGCTGGCCGCGCTGGACGTGCCGGCGGTGCTGGCCGCGGTGGAACGGGTGGAGCGTGGCACACCCGTTGCTACCCGTCGGTAGCTTCCCGCCGTAGGCTGAGGCGGTGAGCGGGGACACCGAGTACAGCCAGGAGTTCGTCGACGTCGACGGGGCGCGCCTCGGGATGCAGGTCTACCCCGAGCCGGACGGGCCGGCCGGCGCGCCGGTGGTGGTGCTCTGGCCGGCGATGGGCGTCCGGGCCCGCTACTACCGCCCCTTCGCCGCCGCGCTGCGCGAGGCGGGCCTGGCCGTGGTGGTGGCCGACCTGCGCGGCACCGGCGCCAGCACTCCCCCACCGAGCCGCGCCTGCCAATACGGCTACGCCGAACTGGCCGGTGACGTCGGCGCCGTGCTCGACGCGCTCAAACCCCGGCTGGACGGCCGTACCCGGGTGCTGCTCGGGCACTCCCTCGGTGGGCAGGCGGCCCTGCTGCACCTCGCCCTGCACGGCACCGACGCGGTCGACGGGCTCGCCCTGCTGGCCGTCGGCGTACCGTACTGGCGCAGCTACCCGGGGCTGCGGCGGTACGGGGTGCTGCCGTACACCCAGGGCATCGCGGCGACCGCGGCGGCGCTCGGCGTCTGGCCGGGCTGGGGCTTCGGCGGGCGGCAGGCGCGCGGGGTGATCCGGGACTGGGCGTACACCGCCCGGACCGGTCGCTTCCCGATGCTCGACGGGGTGGACGCCGAGGCGGCGGTCGGCCGGGTCGGCACGCCCGTCCTCGCCGTCAGCGTCGACGACGACCAGTACACCCCGCACCGCACGCTGGACCACCTCTGCGCCAAGCTGACCGCCGCGCCGGTGACCCGGCAGCGCTACACGAGCGCCGAGGCCGGCGCCCCGCTGGACCACTTCACCTGGGTCCGCGCCGGACGGCCGCTGGCCGCGCGGGTGGCGACCTTCGCGGCGGGCCTGCCGCGCCGCTGAGCGCCCTTCGACCCACCCCGTCACCATTCCCGGCGGCCCTGCCGGGACGAACGGCGCGGCAGGGTACGTCCCGACCGCCGGTGAGATCGGGTGCGTAGCCGCGCGACGGGCGGGTATGCCGCTGCGCCCGAATACGGTGGAGGGGGATCAGATGTCCGAACGGCACACCGCACTGCGCTCGATGCACGATCTGGGCCTGGCAGCCTGGTTCGGTGGCTCCCTGATGGGAGCGCTCGGCGTCAACGGGGCGGCGGGGCGGATCAGCGACTCGACTCAGCGACTGCCGGTCGCCTCGGCGGGGTGGTCCCGCTGGACGCCGGTGAACGCGGCGGCGATCGGCGCCCACCTGGCCGGCGCGGTCGGCGAACTCGCCGCGGAGAGCCCGCGGGTGTTCACCCAGCGCGGCGTGGGGAGGGTCAGCGCGGTCAAGACGGCGCTGACCGTCGGCGCGCTCGCGGTCACCGGGTACAGCCGGTTGCTCGGCATGCGGTTGGAGAAGGCCGGCAACCCGCCGGTCCAGGGGACGACCGAGCCCAACTATCAGACCCCGTCCGACGTGGCCTCCTGCCAGCGGCAGATGAAGCTGCTCCAGTGGGCCATCCCGGCGCTGACCGGGGCGTTGGTCGTGGTCACCTCGTACATGGGTGAGCAGCAGAAGCCCGGCCAGGTGTACCGCGGGGTGCTGGGGCGCGCCGGCTCGCTGATCAGCGCGCCGGCGTCGCTCGGGAAGCTCGCGGCGATGGGCACGGCCAAGCGCCAGCGCGGGATGGCGATGGCCGGCTGAACGGTTCCCGACCGGCGCGGGGTGGCCGTCGGCGACGGCGGCCCCGCACCGGTCGGGACGCCGTGACACGGTCGGGCGCGACGACGAGCAGCGAGGTGGCCATGACGGCGAAGAAGGGACCGACGGGTGGCCCGGGGCGCGGGCCGGAGTCCGCCGCCCCCTGGGGCACCACGGACGGCTTCGACGCGGACCCGCCCTGGGGCGCGGGCAAGCACGACCCGATGGACGAGGGCAGCGAGGAGACCGCCGTGCCGGAGGGCCGGCGCGGTGAACGCCGTGCCGGTGAGCCGAGCGCGCCGACCGGGCCGGCGGGCCGGCACGGCTTCGGTTCGGTGGAGCCGACCCGGTTCACGGACGCCGGGCCGGGCGCGCCGCCCGACCCCGCGCCGTCCCGGCGTCCCTTCCCCGACGACACCGCGGACGGGGACCTGCCCGACAACCCGCTCGAACGGGACACCGGCATGCACCCGGAGGGGATCACCCGGGACTGACGTCGGGGCGACGGGCCGTGGCCGGGACAACCGTCCCCGGCGCGGCCCGACCGCACCTGCGCCCGCTCACCGTCGACCCGGGTACGCAGGACGGGACCGGCCACGGCAACCCGTGGCCGGTCCCGTCGGCGTCCGTCCCCGCCTCAGGAGCCGGTGCCGTCCTCGTCAGCGGCCGGCGCCGGCGGCGGCTCGGCGACCGGCCGGCCGCTCTCGTCCACCAGCCCCGGCGCCATGCTGCCGCCGTGCGCCTCCTCCGCCTCGCGGACCCGGCGGGCCTCGGCGTCGTCCGGCACACCCGGCTGTCGTTCCTGCGTCATCGCGGCACCCTTCTGTCGTTCTCGGCGCGGTACCCGGGGCCCGGGGCGGCAAACCGCCTCACACGCCGGCGCGCTCCGGCGCGGGGGTCACGCCGAGCAGCTCGGCCAGTCGGCCCGCGTCGCGCTGGGCCTGCCCCTCGCAGCAGTTGTTGAACAGCACGTGCAGCTCGCCGGAGTGCTCCGCCAGGTCGGTCAGCAGCTCCGCCCAGCGGCGCAGCTCCTCGTCGGAGTAGGCGTACCGGAACCGGTCCTCCTTACTGCCGCCCTCCCAGTGGGCGCTGTGCCCGTGAAAGCGGATCATGATCGGCTCGGCCGTGCCGACCATGATCGGCGGCACCGAGGAGGGGTGCCCCTGCGGCATGTCCACGCAGACCATGCTGAGGTCGTGGTCGCGCAGGAAGGTCACCGTCTCGGCCGCGGCCACGTCGTCGAACCAGGAGCCGTGCCGCAGCTCCACCGCCACCGGCCACGGGCGGCAGCGCCGCGCCAGCTCCACGATCCGCCGCCGGCCGGCCTCGCCGCGGGTCAGCCACGGCGGGAACTGCAGCAGCACCGCGCCGAGCCGGTCGTCCGCCGCGAGCGGCTCCAGCGCCGCCCGGAACCGGGCCCACAGTTCCTCGTACGCACGCTCGGGCAGGTCGCGACGGCGGACCCGGGCCGGGCCGGTGGCCGGCCGCAGGTCCTTCGGCAGCATCGACACCGGGGTCGGGTGGCCGGTGAAGAGGCTGAACGCCTTGACGTCGAAGGTGAACCCGGGCGGGGTGGCCTCGACCCAGCCGGCGGTGGTCTCCGGCACCGGGATCGCGTAGTACGAGGTGTCCACCTCGACCAGTCCGAAGTGGCGGGCGTAGTAACCGAGGCGGTCGGCGGGGGTCTTCGCGGAGCGCGGGTACCAGCCGGAGCGCAGCAGCGTCTGGTCCGACCAGGAGGACGTGCCGACCAAATGTCACCCATGTAGTTCAGTGGACCGGCATCGCCCCGGATCGGCAACCGCTGGCGTCGCGTGGCGGAACTGTCGGTGCCCCGGCCTAGCCTGGGCCTCGACGACATCGACGGAAGGTGCAGCGATGACCACTTCGGAGCGGGTTCTCACCGGCGAGCGGGCCGACCTGGCCCAGACCCTCGGCCGGCACCGGGGTTTCCTGCGGCACACGGTGCGCGGGCTGACCGACGAGCAGGCCGCGGCCCGCACCACGGTCAGCGAGCTCTGCCTCGGCGGCCTGATCAAGCACGTGGCGGTCACCGAGGAGCGGTGGATGTGGTTCGCGGTCGGCGGCGCCGAGGCGATGCAGAGCGAGCCGCTGGACTGGGCGAACGGGTTCCGGATGGTCGAGGGCGAGACCCTCGCCGGGCTGCTCGACCAGTACGCGCAGGTCGCCGCCCGCACCGACGAGCTGATCGCCACCCTCGACCTGGACTCGGCGCAGGCGCTGCCGGTGGCACCCTGGTTCGAGCCGGGCGCGAGCTGGTCGGTGCGCCGCGTCCTGCTGCACCTCATCGCGGAGACCGCACAGCACGCCGGCCACGCCGACATCCTCCGCGAGGCGATCGACGGCGCCAAGACGATGGGCTGATCCCGGCCGGGGTCAGCGGGGGCGCCCCACCACGTAGCGCGTCAGGCCGAGCAGGAAACGGCCGTCCTCGGCCTCCGCCCGGTCACCGAGGGCGGCGCGCGCCTCCACCGGGGCGGCGTCGGCCAGCTCCCTGTCCGAGGCCTGCCCCGGCGACCCGGTCGACCATACCGCTGGCGAGCTCCGGCGCGAGCCGGGCCAGGTCGAGCCGGCTGTACAGCATCGGCTGCGTAGCGGCGGGTCGGTGACGCAGGCCGGCCCGCGCCCGGCACGCCACGGCGTGACTCGCGCCACCCCGAGCGGCGGGAATGTGACGCCCGGGGTATGCCCGGCGCTGAGGGACACGAGATGAACGCACATCGGATGGACCAGGAAACCGTCGAGCGACTGCTCGTCGGCCCGGTCGTCGACCCGCACGACGGCCCGGAGCCGCTCGTCCGGTTGCTGACGGCGGTGCGCGCCGCGCCGCACCCCACCGAGCTGCGCGGCGAGAGCGCCGCGATGCAGGCGTTCCGCACGGCCCGCGCCGAGCCTGCGCGGCCCACCCCACGGCCCGCCCGTCCGCGTGTCCTGGCCCAGCTGGCCGGGCTGAAGCTCGCGCTCGCGGGCCTCGCCGTGGCCGCCAGCGGGGGCGTCGCCCTCGCCGCCGCCACCGGCACCCTGCCCGGCCCGCTGCACCGCGACGACCCGGCCCCGCCGGCGGCGTCCACCGTGCCGCACGACAGCCCCTCCCCGACGGCCGGGCGGGACAGGTCCGGCGCCCCGTCCCACCTGGAGTCCCGAAGCCCGTCGCCGGCCGCGTCGGTCCTCGGGCTGTGCCACGCCTACCGGGCCAGCGCCGCGGACAACCCCGGCCGGGCCCTGGACAACCCGGCCTTCGCCGACCTCATCGCCCGCGCGGGCGGCCGGAACGAGGTACCCGGCTACTGCGAGCGCGTGGTCCGCGACACCGGCACCCCGGTGCCCCCGACGGCCGACCGCTCGGACCCGGCAGCCCCGACGGCCGACCGCCCCGACCCGGCGGCCAGCCGCCAGCCGGACGGCCGGCCCTCCGGCGCGGGCCGGACGCCGTCGACCCCGGGCGGGAAGCCCACCGCGCCCGGCGGCACCGCCCGGAACAGTCCGCCCACCCCCCGCTGACCCGGCCGCCGCGACGCCCCCCGGCCCGCCAGCAACGCGGCCGGTCCGTGCAGCGGCGGTCGGGCTCTGCCTGCCGGTGACCGTGCGGGCTGGTAGCTTGCGCCGATGAGTCTGCGGCGTCGACGCGTGGCGGTGGCCCTCCGCCTGGCGACCGTCTTCGGCGTGCTGGCCGGGGTCGTGCTCACCGCGCTCGGTCCGGCCACGGTCACCGGCCTGCTGCCCTACTTCACCATCCAGAGCAACGTCGCGGTCGGGTTCTTCGCCGGCTACGCGGGCTGGCGGGCCTGGCGGTCCCGGGCCGAGCCGCCGTCGGCGCTCAAGGGCGCGGTCACCCTGTACATCACCATCACCGGCGTGGTGTACCACCTGGTCCTGGCCAACCCGGCCAGCCCCTTCGCGATGCCCCAGCCGGACCGCGCCCTCGGCGAGGCGCTGGGCAACCAGTTCCTGCACAGCGTCGTACCGCTGCTGGCGATCGCCGACTGGGCGCTGTTCGACCAGCGCGGCCGGCTCCGGGTGCGGCACGCCGCCTGGTGGCTGGCCTTCCCGCTGGCGTACCTGGGCTTCGCGCTGGTACGCGGGCTCGTCGTGCACCGGTACCCGTACCCGTTCATCGACGCCGGGCAGCTCGGCTACGCCGGGGTGTCGGTCAGCGCCGTCTTCTTCGCCGTCGCGTTCTGGGTGCTCGGCCTGCTCTTCGTCGGCGTGGACCGAGGACTGTCCCGGCGCATCCCCGCCCGTCCGGCCGACACCCCGGCGGTCGCGGTTCCCGCGCCGGGACAGGCCCCCGACAACGCCCCGACGGGGACACCCGCCGGGCAGCGGTGACCGCCGGGCAGCGGCGCGGCGGGACGGATCAGCGCAGCCGGGAGCGGCGCCCCCGGGAGCCGTCGGAGCGGTCCCGGCCGTACGCGTCGGCGTGGCCCCACCGGCCGGGGACGTCCAGCAGTTCGATCCGGCCGAAGCCCTCCGGCACGGCCGGGCTGACCAGCAGGTTGTCGCCGCACGGCCGCAACCCGAGGATGGTGCCCAGCAGCATCAGCAGCGCCCCGGAGGCCCAGGACTGCGGGCGGCCCGCTATCGGCAGCTGCACCGGGTACTTGGTGACCTCGCGGGGGTAACCGGCGATCACCTCCGGCACCGGCCCGCCGAGCAGTTCCGCCACCGCGAGGACGCCGGCGGCGACCCGGGCCGCCTCCTCGTCGTGGTGGTAGCGGCGCAGACCGGCGGCGACCAGCGAGTTGTCCGACGGCCAGACCGCGCCGACGTGCGCCCCCACCGGGTTGTACGGCAGCTGCCCCTCGGCCAGGGTCCGCACGCCCCAGCCGGTGAACAACTGCGGCGAGAGCAGGTGCCCCGCGAGGTCCGCGGACCGCTCCTCGGGGACGATCCCGCTCCACAACAGGTGGCCGATGTTGGAGGTGAGCGTCTCCACGCGCGTGCCGTCCGGCTCCAACGCCAGTGCGTAGTACCCCCGCCCGGGCAGCCAGAAGTCCCGGTCGAAGCGCTCCTTGAGCGCCGCCGCCTCCCGCTCCAGCCGCTGCGCGTACGCCGGGTCGTCCCAGAACTCCCGGGCCAGGCGGGCACCCCGCAGCTTCGCGTCGTAGGCGTACCCCTGCAGTTCGCAGGTCGCCCGGGGGAACCCCGGCTCCCGGCCGTCGCGGTGCACAATCGCGTCGGGCGAATTCTTCCAGCCCTGGTTGACCAGCCCCTTGCTCAGGTTGCGCCGCTGGTAGCGCAGGTAGCCCTCGCCGGTCGGGTCCCCGTACGCGTCGATCCAGTCCAGCGCCATCCGGGCCGGATGACGCAGCTCCCGCACCAGCGCGGCGTCGCCGGACCAGCGCTCGTACTCGTCGAGCAGCACGACGAAGAGCGGGGTGGTGTCGGCGGCCCCGTAGTAGAGCGCGGTCGGCTGGTCGCCGAAGCCGGCGGACTCGCCGTAGCGCAGCTCGCCGAGGATCTTGCCGGGTTCCTCGTCCCGCTCGTCGTCGAGCCGCCCGCCCTGGGCGAGGGCCAGCACCCGCAGCGTGGTCGGGGTCAGTTCGGGGGTGAACGGCAGGGTCTGCAGGCAGGTGACGATGGCGTCCCGGCCGTAGAGCGCCATCGCCCACGGCAGGCCGCCCACCGGCACCTGTCCGGGGTAGGACAGCGGCGTGTAGCGCAGCGCGGCCAGGTCGGTCAGCGCACCCTGGTAGACGTCCGACAGGCTCTCGCGCTCGGCCGCCAGGTGCGGGGCCCGGCCCCGCCACTCCCGCAGGTCCTCGCGCATGTCCCGGCCGACCCGCTGCCGGTGGGTCTCCAGGCTGCTGCGCAGGTCGCGTCCGCCCTCACCGCGAACCGTCATGCCGACGTGCAGGTCGGTGATCCACTGCCCGTTGGCCGGGACGGTGACCCGGTAGGTGATGCCGCCCTCGTCGACATGGCCCGGAGCGGTGCTGGAGATGATGGCTTCCCGGCTGAACCGGTCGCGCTCGTACCGCAGTCGCAGCACGCCGTCGGCGGAGGAGGCGGTGGCGCTCGTCCGGCGGTGCTGCGGGCTGCGGATCTCGGCGGTGTCGGCGAAGTCGGCGCCGATGTCCATCCGGACGACCAGGTCGGCCGGGTCGGCGGCGTGGTTGAGCACGGTGATCCGCTCGTTGAAGCTGTCGTCGATGGACCGGTGGCGGATGACCGAGACGTCCGCGTCGACGTAGCGGTCGACGGGGCCGGGGACCAGGAAGAACCGGGTCTCGAAGTAGCTGAGGTCGTCGCGGGACAGGGCGCGCAGCCGCTCGCCGTCGATGGTGAGCACCCAGCGGGACACGAACCGGGTGTCGAAGGAGAAGAGCCCGACCGGCGCCCGGGGGTCGGGCTCCATGTCCCCCTGGGCGTCGCTGGCGGCGAAGGCGTTCCCGGCGACGACGTGGACGCGTTCCTGCCTCATCGGCGCGCCGCCCCGCGTCCGGCGACGTCGCGGGGGTGCCGGGCGTCGGGCGGGCCCGGGAAGATGCGCCGCAGCGCCAACAGCAGCCGGATGTCACCCTGCACGGTCAGCTCGTTGCGCATCAGCGCGGCCACCACGTGCGTCCGGCCGGCGACGAGCCGGTCGAAGACCTCCCGGTCGGCCCGGACCACCAGGTCGGCGTCGTCCGCCGAGCGGGCGACGTCGAGGCACTGGTCGTGCAGGGTGAGGTACCAGTGTTCCGTACAGCCTCCGTCGTGCAGGTCGAGCCGGAGCGTGCCGGCGGTGGTCTCGGGCAGTTCGGGGCGGCGGCGCGGACTCAGCCGCTCCAGGAACTCTGCCGCCGACATGGCCATGGCCCCCTCCCCCGCGTGGTCCCGCAGCCCGGTGAGCACGGTCGCGCCCCGGAGGGTGAGGCGACCTCACCCGGACCGGGTGAGGCGTGGCACCGGGGTGCGGGCGGCGTGATCCGGGGTAGCTGGATCGGAGGGAGGCGACGATGCGCGAACTGGACGACCCCCGGGTGGGCCGGGTGCTGGCGGCGCTGCTGGCCATGCAGCGGCAGTCCTGGGAGCAGGGGGTGGCCGGCCACGCGCTGCTCGACCTCGGCCGCGACCAGCAGGCGGTACTGCTGGCCGACGCGGCGGTGACCCGCCAGCACCCGGACGGGCGGCTCGGTGACGTCTCCGGCGAGGACGGCGCGGTCAACGGCGCCGCCTGCGGGGAGGCGCTGTGGCACGCCGTGGCCGCGCACCCCGACGAGCGGTGGTCGGCGGCGCTGGACCGGCAGCTCGACTGGCTGCTGACCCGGGCGCCCCGGGCCGCCGACGGCACCCTGTTCCACCTGCTCGGCAACCGGCAGGTCTGGGCGGACACCGTGTACATGGTGGTGCCGCTGCTCGCCCTCTGCGGGCACCCCGGACCGGCGGCGGCCCAGGTGGACGGCCACCGGCACCGGCTGTACGACGAGCGCAGCGGGCTCTACGCGGCCCGCTGGGACTCCGACCGGGGGCAACTGGAGCACCCCGGCCACTGGGGCACCGGCAACGGCTGGGTGGTCGCCGGCATCGCCCGTGCGCTGCGGCTGCGCTCCGACTGGCCGGCCGGACGGCGGGCGGAGCTGGCCGGGCACGCCCGGCAGCTACTCGACGCCTGCCTGGCGCACCGCCGGCCGGACGGGCTCTTCCACGACGTGCTCGACGACCCGGGCAGCTTCGTCGAGGTCAACGTCGCGCAGATGCTGGCGTACGCGGCGCTGACCGGGGTCGCCGACGGCTGGCTGCCGCGGTCGTACCGGGACGTCGGGCGGGACCTGTTCGCCGCCGCCAACCGCCAGGTGGACCGGCACGGGCTGGTCCGGCCGGTCAGCGGCGCGCCGGACTTCACCCGCCCGGGCACCTCCGCCGAGGCGCAGGCGTTCCACCTGCTCGCGTACGCCGCGCTGCGCCGGGCCGGGTGACGCCCGGCTCAGCCCGCGCGGAGCAGGCCCCGGACGTAGGCGGCCTGGCCGACGTGCTGGAGGGCTTCCTCGGCCACGCTGACCAGCCGCACCCCGAGGGTCACCGGCGGGTCCCACGCCTCGTCCACCACCCGGTCCAGGTCCGCCGGCCGCAGCCCGGCCAGGAACTCACGGGTACGCCGCGCGACCGCCTCGTGGTAGTCGACCAGGGCCCGGGAGTTCTCCGGGCGCACCGAGGCGGTCCGCTGCGGGGTGTGACCGTAGCCGGTGTCGTCCGGGTCGGGGGCCAGGCCGAACCGGGCCGCCCAGTCGCCGGAGGTCCAGAGCTGGTCCGCGCCGAGCAGGTCGGCGACGTGGTGGTCCTCGATGCGGGTCAGGTGCCAGACCAGCCAACCGACCGGGTTGGCGCCGGGCCCCGGCGAGCGGCGCAGCTCCTCCGGGCTCAGCCCGTCCACCGCCGCGCGCACCAGGTCGGGCAGCCGGTCGTAGGTCTCGATCAACAGGTCGTCCACGTCCACCGGAACACTCCTTCGCGGGCCGCCGTCTCCCGTCGGGTACCGCCCACCGAGGCCGGCTAAACCCGGCCTCTAGGGTGATCACGTGGTCGCGGCGCTGGAGCTGTATCTGGACACCGACGCCACCCGTCGCATCCGGGTCCTCTGGGACGCGCTGGAGGCCGAGGGCGTGCAGAGCATGCGCTCGCTGCTGGAGCAGCGGCACCGGCCGCACGTCTCCCTCGCCGTGGCGCCCCGCCTCGACCCGGAGCGGGTGGCCGAGGCGCTGCGCGGGACGGTGGTCGCCGCGCCGCTGCGGCTGGGCTTCGACCACGCCGGGCAGTTCGTCGGCCGGGTGCTCTGGCTCGGGGTCACCCCCACCGTCGAACTGCTGGCCCACCAGGCCCTGGTGCACGAGCGCCTGGCCCGGGCCGGGATCGCCCTGTCCGAGCAGTACCGCCCGGGGCGCTGGGTGCCGCACTGCACGCTCTCCATGCGGGTGCCGAACGTGCTGATGGCCGCCGCCGTACGCCGATGCCTGGAGATGCTGCCCCTGGAGGCGACGGTGGTGGGCGCCGCCGTCGCCGACCACGCCCGCGACATCTCCCACCCCCTCCCCTGACCCCGCCCCCACCCCGCCCGCCATCCCCGACGGTCCTTTCCCCGCGGCCGTGCCGGTCGTATGGTCGGACCGTGGCCACCTGGGACGACGTACGCCGGCTCGCGCTCGCCCTGCCGGAGACGACGGAGCGGCCGTCCTACGACGGCGCGCCCGCCTGGCGGGTACGCGACAAGCCGTTCGTGTGGGACCGGCCGCTGCGCCGGGCGGACCACGACGCCCTGGGCGACGCCGCCCCCGACGGTCCGATCCTCGGCGCGCAGCTGCCCGACCTGGGCGCCAAGGAGGCGCTGCTCGCCGACGACCCGGCGATCTACTTCACCACCCCGCACTTCGACGGCTACCCGGCGGTGCTGGTCCGGCTGGAGCGGATCAGCGTGCCGGAGCTGACGGAGCTGGTCCTGGACGCCTGGTACGCCCGCGCACCGAAACGCCTCGCCGCGGCCCACCGCGCCGCCGGGGCGTGAGCGCGCCGTCCGCCGGGAGCGGCTGACGGGGCACGCCTCAGCGTCGCCAGTCGCCGAACACGAACCGGTGCACCGCCTTGAGCCCGATCCACACGGCGAGGGCACGCGCCCAGCGCAGCCGGCCGCGCACCTCGACCCGGGTGGAGCGGGTCAACCGGGTGGCCCGGCCACCGGCCGCCAGCGTCAGCTCGAAGGTGTCGCTCAACGCGCCGACGCAGGAGCCGATCGGCAGGTCGGTGCGCTCCATCCGGAACGCCAGCCGGGCCGGCGGCGACCACTCGGTGATGCGCTGGTACACCACGCCCCGGTCGGAGACGCACTGCCGGGGCGCGCCCACCGCACCGGGCCCCGCCGGCAGGAAGCACTCGACCGGGGTGGGCGCGCCGAGCCGGAACACCGGGCAGCGGGGCGTCGAGGTGATCCGCGAGTCGCAGAGCAGCGGCCAGACCGCCTCCGGCGGCCGGCGTACCAGGGTCGTGGTCCGCACCAGCATCAGCGCCCACCCCCGCCGGTGAGTTCGGCGGGCGCAGCGGCACCTGTCATGTCCATGCCGGTGACGCTACGAACGCGCCGCCGCCGGGGCCTCCCCCGGCAGAGGGAACGCACTCCCCCGGCCCGGCGCCCGGCCGCGGCAAGGGGTCCGGGCCGGGCCCGGGTTAGGGGCCGGTCGCGCCCTTCTAGGGGTACGCCCGGTCTGGTCCACCCGCGACGGCGGCGGCTTGACTGACCCTGCGCACCCGTCGGGTTCCACGGGGCACCTGCTCACAGGCAGTGCGAGACCGCGCTGCCCGATCGTCCGACCCGACGCGGACAACGCTGACATCCGTCCCGCGGAGGGGGTTCGATCTCGTGGAATTCACTGTGGCAGCCGACCAGTGGGTCAGGCTGGAGCAACTGGAGGCGGCGGCCACGCACTCGGTGCCGGTCGCCCTCGACGACAAGGTCTGGCAACGCGTCCAGACCTCCCGGGAGACGCTGGAACGCTTCGTCGACGAGGGCCGCGTCATCTACGGCGTCAACACCAGCATGGGCGGCTTCGTCGACTGGCTGGTGCCGGTCACCATGGCCCAGCAGCTCCAGGAGAACCTGATCAACGCGGTGGCCACCAACGTCGGGCAGTACCTGGACGACCGGACCGTCCGAGCGATCATGCTCTCCCGGATCGTGTCGCTGGCCCGGGGCAACTCGGCGATCTCGCCGCAGAACCTGGAGAAGCTGATCGCCGTGCACAACGCGGGGATCATCCCGTGCGTGCCGGAGAAGGGGTCGCTGGGCACCAGCGGCGACCTCGGTCCGCTCGCCGCGATCGCGCTGGTCTGCGTCGGCCAGTGGCGGGCCCGCTACCGGGGCGAGACGATGCCCGGCGCGGAGGCGCTGCGGCTGGCCGGCATCGAGCCGATGACGCTCAGCTTCAAGGAGGGGCTGGCGCTGATCAACGGCACCTCCGGCATGGTCGGCCTCGGCAGCCTGGTCTTCGCGCAGGCCAGCCGGCTGCTGGAGACGTACCTGACGGTCTCGGCGCTCTCCGTGGAGGGGTTGCGCGGGATGACCAAGCCCTTCGACCCGCGGGTGCACGAGCTGAAGCCGCACAAGGGTCAGCGGGAGATCGCCGCCCGGCTCTGGCGCACCCTGCAGGAGTCCACCCTGGCCGTGAACGAGCAGGAGACCGAGGCGGCGCTGGCCGCCGAGATGGGCTCCTCGGCCAAGGCCGGCTCGCAGCCCATCGAGGACGCGTACTCCATCCGGTGCACCCCGCAGATCCTCGGGCCGGTGCTGGACAGCTTCCTGCGCATCGGCGAGACGCTGGAGGCCGAACTCAACTCGTCCAACGACAACCCGCTGGTGGTGCCGGACGAGAACGACGTGTTCCACAACGGGCACTTCCACGGCCAGTACGTGGCGATGGCGATGGACCACCTGGTCATCTCGCTGACCACCCTGACCAACCTGGCCAACCGGCGGATCGACCGGTTCCTGGACAAGAGCAACAGCAACGGCCTGCCGGCGTTCCTGTGCCGGGAGAACCCGGGCCTGCGACTCGGCCTGATGGGCGGGCAGTTCATGACCGCCTCGCTGACCGCCGAGACCCGGGCCATGGCGGTGCCGATGTCCGTGCAGTCGCTGACCAGCACCGGCGACTTCCAGGACATCGTCTCGTTCGGCTTCGTGGCCGCCCGCCGGGCCCGGGAGGTGCTCGCCAACGCCACCTACGTGGTCGCCTTCGAGCTGCTCTGCGCCGCCCAGGCGGTCGACATCCGGGGCAACGACGGGCTCTCCCCGGTCACCCGAAAGCTCTACGAGCGGACCCGCGAGCTGGTCCCCTACCTCGACCGGGACGTCACCATCACCGACCACGTCGAGGCGATCGCCAGCCAGATCCTGGCCGCGTCGCCGGCGTACCGGTCGGAGGTCCTGCTGTGACCGCCCCCGACCGGGACGGCGCCGGACCGGAGCAGGTGGCCGGCGCCACCGCCGTGGTCTTCCCCGGCATCAGCCCCAGCTCGTTCGCGCAGGTCGGGCGCTTCCTGCTGATCAACCCGGAGGCGCGCCGGCTGACCGCGGAGGCCGACGAGACGCTCGGCTGGTCGCTGGTGGACCGCTACCGGCAGGCCGAGGGCGGCTACTCGGAGAGCGAGCGGGTGGCGTTCCTGGTGGTCTGCCTGGCGCTGGCGTACTGGGCGGAGGACGCGCTGGACGTCCGGCCCGACATCGTCGTCGGGCCCAGCTTCGGCGGCACGCCGGCCGCCGTCTACGCCGGCGCGCTCAGCTTCCCCGACGCGGTACGGCTCACCGTCGGCTGGAACCGGCACCTGGCCGAGTACTTCACGCACGCGCACAGCGACGTGGTCACCCAGTCGTTCGCCCGGACGCCCCGGGCCCGGCTGGCCGAGATCCTCGGCGAGCTGGACGAGGCCGGCGAGTGGTACGAGACGGCCTGCCACGTCGACGACGACTTCTGGATGCTCTCGGTACGCCGGCACCGCCTGGAGTGGCTCCAGGCGGCGGTGCGGGCGCGCGGCGGCCTGCCGTTGTACACGATGAGCCCGCCGATGCACTCGGGTGCCTTCGCCCCGCTGCGGGCGACCGTGGAGCGGGAGCTGGTCGCCGAGCTGCCGTTCACCGACCCCCGGCTGCCCATGGTCTCCGACCACGACGGCGCGGTGCTGACCCGGGGCGAGCAGGTGCGCCGGCTGCTGCTGGACGGGATCGTCCGGCAGGTGCGCTGGCCGGGGGCGCTGGAGACGCTGCGTGCGCACGGCGTGTCCCGGCTCTGCGTCTCCGGGCCGGACGGGCTCTGGGGCCGGGTGGACGCGGCGCGGCGACCGTTCGACGTGCTGACCCTGACCCCGGCGCTCGCGCTGCGGCCCCGGCCGCGCCAGCGGACCCTGGTGGGGTGACCCCGGCGGCCTACCGGGCCGCGCCGGCCAGCTCGGCCAGCGCGGTCCGGTTCGCCTTGCCGTTGGCGGTCAGCGGCAGCTCGGTCAGGAAGTGGAACCGCGCCGGGACCATGTACGCCGGCATGCTGCGCCGGCACCGCTCCACCAGCTCGGCGGCGCCGACGGTGGCGCCCTCCCGGGGCACCACGAAGGCGTGCAGGCTCGGCTCGCCGTCGGCCGCGGGGGCGGCCAGCGCCACCGCCGCGCCGACCGCCGGATGGTCCAGCAGCCGGCGTTCCACCTCGCCCAGCTCGATCCGGTTGCCCCGGATCTTCACCATCGAGTCGGTCCGCCCGCAGAAGTACAGCTCCCCGTCGGCCCCCCGGTACGCCAGGTCGCCGGAGCGGTAGACGAGCTGCCCGGAACGCGGCTCCAGCGGGTCGGGGACCAGCACCTGCCGGGTGGCCGCCGGGTCGTCCCAGTAGCCGCTGAACAGCGACGGGCAGCGGACGTGGATCTCGCCGACCGCGCCGGGCGCGTCGACCACCGCGCCGTCGGGGTCGACCAGCAGCAGCTCCGCGCCCGGGTAGCCGTCGCCGATGGAGAGCCGCTCGGCGTCGGCGGGGATCGGGTCGGGCACCTCGGCGAAGGAGCACGCCACCGTCTCGGTCGCGCCGAACGCGTTGACCACCCGCAGCCCCGGGTGCAGCTCGCGCAGCCGGCGCAGCTCGGCCAGGGGGAAGTTCTCCCCGGCGAAGAGGATGCCGCGCAGCCGGTCCAGGGCGGCCAGGCCGTCCGGCTCGTGGCGCAGCAGCGGCCGCCACAGCGACGGCACACCGTGCACCACGGTCGCGTCGGCATCGGCGAGGAAGCCGAGCAGCCGGCGCGGGAAGCTCAGGAACTCGCGGGGCACCGGCGCGAGGGTCGCCCCGCTGCCCAGGGTGACCCCGAGGTCGAACAGCGAGACGTCGAAGGCCAGCGGTGAGGTGCTGGCCACCACGTCGTCGGCGGCCACCACGCCGAAGCGCTGGGCGCCCCGGTAGAAGGCCAGCGCGGCGTGGTGGCTGAGCACCACGCCCTTGGGCTGCCCCGTGGTCCCCGAGGTGAAGATCAGGTACGCCGGGTCGGTGCCGACCACCGCGCGCCGGCGGCGCTGCCGGGGCTTGCCGGCCGGGGCGACCAGCCCCTCCGGGCCGAACTCGGCGACGGCGGTGGCCGCCGGCAGGTCCCGGGCCGGACGGCCGGCGGGCCGGACGTGCAGCACCGGGTCGGTCGCCTCGACGATGGCCCGGACCCGCAGGTCCGGGGTGTCCGGGTCGACCGGGATGAACGCCGCGCCGAGCCGGGAGCAGGCGAGCAGCACCGCGATGGCGGCGGCGGAGGTGTGCGACTCGATGACGACGCGGTCGCCGGTGCCCACGCCCGCCTCGGTCAGCGCGGCGGCCCGCGCGTCGACCGCGCGGGCCAGCTCGCCGTACGTGACGGTCACCAGCACACCGCCGGCCCGCTCGACCACCGCCGGCTTGTCCGGGGTGAGGGCGGCGGGGCCGAGCACGAACTGGTCCAGGGTGTCGGCGGGGAACCGCCCGACCGCGTCGGTCATCGGATGTCCGTCCTTCTTCACACCTGCGCGACGGTCTTGAGGTAGTCGCCCACCGTCTGGCGGAACCGCTCCGGCTCCTCCAGGTGCGGCACGTGGCTGGAGTCGTCGAACAGCTCCCACCGCGCGTCCGGGATCAGGTCGACGAAGGGCCGGACGATGGCCGGGGTGGCCTCGTCGTGGCGGCCCGAGATGACCAGGGTCGGTACCCGGATGTCGGCGAGACAGTCGGTGACGCCCCAGTCCTTCAGCGACCCGATGACGTGGAACTCGCTCGGTCCGTTCATCGCGAGGTACACGGTCGGGTCGTTGTAGAGCTCGTAGAAGGAGGCCTGGTAGTCGCGGGGCCACGGGTCGAGCCGGCACAGGTGCCGGTCGTAGAAGACCTTGGTGGCCGCGTGGTACTCGTCGCTGTCGGTGGTGCCCGCGGCCTCGTGCCGGCGCAGCGTCTCGTCGACCCCGGGCGGCAGCGCGCCGCGCAGCTCGGCCATCGCCGACAGCCAGAGCGGGTACGACGCCGGGGCGTCGGCGATGATCAGGCCCTTGAGCCCGGCTGGCGCCGCCGCCGCGTGCTTCGCCACCAGCAGGCCGCCCCAGGAGTGGCCGAACAGCACGTAGTTGTCGGCGATCCCGAGGTGGCGCAGGAGGTTGTCCAGCTCGTCGAGGAAGAGCTGGACGGTCCAGAACTCCGCCGGCCGGTCCGGCAGGTGGGTGGAGCCCCCGTTGCCCAGCTGGTCGTAGTGGACGACGGGGGTGCCGCCGTCGGCGAACACCGAGAGGCTGGTCAGGTAGTCGTGGGTGCTGCCGGGGCCGCCGTGCACGACCACCAGCGCGGTCCGCCCCGGCGACAGCTCCCCCGTGACCCGGTACCAGGTCCGGAATTCGCCGAACGGCGCCGTCCCCTTGGTCGTCGGTGCGGTCACTAGACGCGGCGGCCGGTGACCGGGAAGGTGCCGAACATGCCCGGCTTGGCCTTGCCGGTCATGGTGTCGCCGTTGACGGTGACGGTGACCTTCATGGTCAGCGGGACCGGCTTGCGGCACTTGATCTTCCACGAGGCGACGTCGCCGACCAGCTCGCCGTCAATGATGTCCGGGTCGATGACCTGGCCGTTGGCCCGGGCCTTGCCGATCAGCTTCTCGCCCTCGGCGGTCAGGTCGACCCAGAGGCTCTGCTTGCCGAGCGGGCTCTCGATGTCCAGCTGCCAGCTGCCGTCGGTGCTCATCCGTTGCTCCCTATCGTGCGTCGATCGCTTCCCGTGGCAGACACTATGGATCGGGGCGGGCGGTCCATACCCCTATCAGCCCCTAGCGGGGAGCGCCCCGAGCCACTCCTCGATGACCTCCGCGGCGACCGTCGCGTGGTCCTCGATCATGGTGAAGTGGGTGGCCGCGACGGTGCGGTACTCGTGCGTCGGCTCCCAGGGCCGGGCCTGCCAGGAGCCGTCGTCGTCGGCCGCGTCGGGCTGGAACGGCTCGGCCGCGCCGACGAAGAGCACCGGGGCTTCGACCGGGTCCAGCCGGAACCGGGGCACCAGGTCGAAGTAGCGGTTCATCCCCGACAGCGCCGCGCTGTTGAGCATCCCGAAGCGGGCGTCGGCCTGGACCAGCCCGACGGTGAGCTGCTCCATCAGCCGGGACTGGTCCCGGTCGTCGGTGTCGACCCGGTAGGTGTCCATCAGCACCACCCCGGCGGGGCGTACCCCCCCGGTGCGTTCCAGGTGCCCGGCGGTGGCGTAGGCGAGCGTCCCGCCCGAGGAGTAGCCGACCAGGACGAACGGGCGCCCGGCGGCGGCCCGGACGACGCTCTCGGCGAGCACGTCGACCACCGCGTCCACCGACTCGGGTAGCCGCTCACCGGCGACGAATCCCGGGTTGGTCAGCGAGACCATCGGGCGCCGCCCCCGGAACGCGGCGGCCAGCCGGGCGTGCTGGTGCGGGCCGCCGGTGGCCATCGGGGTGCTGATCCCGATGAGCACGGGCGCTCCGGGGCCGTCGGCCATGGTGACGCCCGGCGGTACCGCCCCGAATTCGGCGGCGGAGGTGAACCGGGGGCGCAGGTCGGCCACCGCCCGCAGCAGGTTGAAGCCCTTGAGCACCTCGTTGCCGAGCACCGCCGCGCGGAACAGCCCGGCCAGGGTGTCCGGCTCGGCGGCCGGCTCCGGTGCGGGCGCCCCACCGTCGGCCGGGGCCAGCTCGGCGCGCAGGTGCCGGGCCAGCGCGGCGGGGTTCTTGTTGTCGAACACCGCCATCGGGGCCAGCCGCAGCCCGGTCGCCGCGTTGAGCCGGTTGCGCAGCTCCACCGCGGCGAGCGAGTCGAAGCCCAGTTCGAGGAAGTCCCGCTCCGGGTCGACCGCCTCCGGGCCGTCGTGGCCGAGCACGGCGGCGGCGTGGCCGCGTACCAGCTCGGTGACCTGGCGCTCCTGTTCGGCCGGGGACTGGCCGGCGAGCCGGCGGGCGAACCACTCCGGGTCGACCGCGGCGGCGGCGCTGCGCCGCCGTACCCGGGGCAGCAGGCCGCGCAGCAGCGCGGGCGGGTCGTCGGCGCGGGCGCGCAGCGCCGCCACGTCGACCTTCACCGGCACCAGCGTCGCGCGGGGGCTGCGCAGCGCGGTGTCGAGGGCGGCCAGCCCCTCCGGCACGGTCAGCGCAGGGAGCCCCTGCCGGGCCATCCGTTGCAGGTCCGCCTCGGTGAGCCAGGCACCCAGGCCGACGTCGGTGCCCCACAGCCCGTAGGCGATCGAGGTGGCGGGCAGGCCGGCCGCCACCCGGTGCTGGGCGAGCGCGTCGAGGAAGACGTTCGCGGTCGCGTACCCGCCCTGCCCGGCGGCGAGGACCAGCCCGCCGGCGGAGGAGAAGAGCAGGAACGCGGCCAGGTCGGCGTCGCGGGTCAGCTCGTGCAGGTGCCAGGCGGCGTCCACCTTGGGGCGCAGCACCCCGTCGATCCGCTCCGGGGTCAGCGAGCCCACCACCCCGTCGTCCACCACCGCCGCCGCGTGCACCACGGCGGTCAGCGGGCGCTCGGCGGGAACGGTGGCGAGCAGCGCCGCGAGCTGGTCGCGGTCGCCGACGTCGCAGGCCACCACGTCGGCGGTGGCGCCGAGCGCGGCCAGCTCGGCGCGGAGCTCGTCCACCCCGGGCGCCGCCGGCCCCCGCCGGCTGGTCAGCAGCAGGTGCCTGATCCCGTACGCCCCGGCGAGGTGCCGGGCCACCAGGGCGCCCAGACCGCCGGTGCCGCCGGTGACCAGCACGGTTCCGTCGGGGTCCAGCCCGGCCGGGGTGTCGGCCGGGGCGGACGGCTCGCGGACCAGGCGGGGCACCAGGACGCGGCCGGCCCGGAGCATCAGTTCGGGCTCGTCCGTGGCCAGGGCGGGCCCGAGGGCGTCCCGGGAGGCGTCGGTCCGGTCGGTGTCGAGCAGCACGAAGCGGCCGGGGTTCTCCGCCTGCGCCGCCCGGAGCAGCCCCCAGACCGGCGCCTGGGTCAGCGTCACGTCCGCGCCGTCCGCGCCGACCGCGCCCTCGGTGATCAGGACCAGCCGGGCGGCGGTGAAGCGAGGGTCGCCGAGCCAGCCCTGTACGACGTCCAGGACCTCGTTCACGCAGCCGCGTACCCCCGCCGGGACGTCGACGCCGGTGTTCGGCTCGGCACGCTCGGCGGTGGCGGGTGTGGTCTCCGGGCGGGGGACCCGGAAGAGCACCACGTCGGGCGCCGAAAGGCCAGCGTCCACGGCGGCGCCGAGCGCGGCGAGGTCCGGGTAGCTGGGAAGGCTGCCGCCCCCGCCGAGATCCTGGTAGCTCGTCGGGGCGCCGTCCCCGCCGCGCAGGGCGAGAGCCGGGTCGTTCGCCGGACCGGTGTCGGCGCCGGGCGCAGCGAGGTCCCCGTCGTTCGCCCGGCCGCCGTCCCCGCCAAGCGCGGCAGGGTCCGGAGCTTTCGCCGGACCGGTGCCAGTGCTGCGCCCGGCGAGGTCAGGGTCGCCGGGGGCGGGTTGGCCGATGACAGCCCATCCGGCTCCGGTGGTGGCGGTGGGCAGGTCGGCGGCGGGGGTCCAGGCGAGCCGGTACAGGCCCTCCTGCCGGCCCGGCGCGGCGGCCCGGAGCTGCTCCGCGGCCACCTCCCGCAGGGCGAGCGAACCGACACTGGCCACCGGCGCGCCGGAGAGGTCGGCCAGGTCCAGCGAGACCTCGCGGGGCCCGGTCGGGCGGATCGCGACCCGCAGCCCCCGGGCACCGGCGGCGTGCGCGGTGACCACGTTCCAGGAGAAGGGCAGCATCGTGCCGCCCTGGTCGTCGGCGTCCCCGTCGGCGAGCCCGAGCACGTGCAGCGCGGCGTCGAGCAGGGCCGGGTGCAGCGTGAACTGCTCGGCCTCGGCGTGCGCGGCGTCCGGCAGGGCGATCTCGGCGTACAGCTCCTCGCCGCGCTGCCAGGCGGCCCGCAGCCCCTGGAAGGTCGGACCGTAGCCGTAGCCGCGCTCGGCCATCCGCTCGTACGCGTCGCCGGTCGGTAGGGGGGTCGCCCCCGGCGGCGGCCAGGTGGTCAGGTCCACGGCGGGCGCCGTGCCGCCCGCGCCGATCCTGCCCTCGGCGTGCCGGGTCCACGGATCGGCTTCGCCGGCGCGGGCGTGGACGGTGACGGCCCGGGAGCCGGTGTCGTCGGGCGCGCCGACGGCGACCTGGAGAGTGACGGCCGTGTTCTCGGGGAGCACCAGCGGGGCGTGCAGGATCAGCTCCTCGACCACCGGGGTGCCGGTCCGCTCGCCCGCGGCGACCGCCAGTTCGACGAAGCCGGTGCCGGGGAAGAGGACGGTGCCGCCGACGGCGTGGTCGGCGAGCCAGGGCTGGGCGTCGACGGAGAGCCGGCCGGTGAAGAGCAGGCCGTCGGTGTCGGCGAGGGCCACCGACGTGCCGAGCAGCGGGTGCTCGGTCGCGGCGAGGCCGGCCGGGGTGGCCCCCTCGCCGCCGGGCCGCTCCGGACGCCAGTAGCGCTGCCGCTGGAACGGGTAGGTGGGCAGCTCGACGCGGGTGCCGGTGAGCAGCGTGGTCCAGTCGACGGTGGTGCCGGTGACGTGCAGCTTCGCCAGGGCGGTGAGGGCCTGGTGGTGTTCGTCGTGTCCGCGCCGCAGGCTGGGCACGACGGTGACGTCGTCGGTGAGGATGCCCTCGATCATCGGGGTGAGGGCAGCGTCGGGGCCGATTTCCAGGAACGTCGTCGCACCGGCGGCGTGCAGGGCGGTGACGCCGTCGGCGAAACGGACCGCCTCCCGGACGTGCCGCACCCAGTACTCCGGGTCGGTCAGCTCGCTGCTGGCGAGGGCACCGGTCAGGTTCGACACCACCGGAAGCTGCGGCTCGGCATAGGTGAGGCTGGCCGCGACGGCGCGGAAGTCGTCGAGCATCGGGTCCATCAGCCAGCTGTGGAAGGCGTGACTCACCCGAAGGCGGGTGGTCTTGCGACCCAGCCTGGTGAAGTGCTCGGCGACCGCGAGCACGGCGGCTTCGGGGCCGGAGATGACCACCGAGCGGGGGCCGTTGACGGCAGCAATGTCCACACCAGCACCCGCCGCCGGGCCGTGGCTGTTGGAGCTTGAATCGTTTGCGTCATCAGCTCTGTAGGACGCGGAAGAGGCATCCGCTCCCGCCAGGGCAGCCCGCACCTCCTCCTCCGACGCCTGCACCGCGACCATCGCCCCACCAGCGGGCAACGCCTGCATCAACCGCCCACGCGCCGCCACCAGCCGAGCCGCATCCGGCAGCGACAACACCCCCGCGACATGCGCGGCGGCCAACTCCCCGATCGAGTGCCCGGCCACGAAATCCGGCCGCACACCCCACGACTCCACCAACCGGAACAGCGCCACCTCGACCGCGAACAAGCCGGCTTGCGCGTAACCCGTGAGCCGGATTAGCTCCTCGTCATCGCCCCAGGCCACCTCACGCAACGGCCGATCGAGGTGCACGTCCAGCTCAGACACCACCGCGTCAAAGGCTGCGGCGAACACCGGGAACGCGGCATGCAGCTCGCGGCCCATGCCGAGGCGCTGCGCGCCCTGGCCGGTGAAGAGCACGGCCAGCCGACCGCCCCGGGCCACACCGGACAGCGCAGTCGCCGCCGCCCCGCCGTCGGCGAGGGCGGCCAGCCCGGCGAGGAGTTCGTCGCGGTCGGCGCCCAGCACGGCGGCCCGCTGTTCCAGGGCGGCGCGGCCGGTCGCCAGCGAGTACGCCACGTCCGGCAGCCGCATCTCCGGCCGGCCCGACAGGTGCCGGTGCAGCCGGGCGGCCTGCGCCCGCAGCGCTGCCTCGGATCGCGCGGAGAGCAGCCAGGGCAACGGCCCGAGCGGCTCGGCCTCCGGCTCCCCGGTCCGGGGCGGCGGGGCCTGTTCGAGGATGACGTGGGCGTTGGTGCCGGAGAGGCCGAACGACGAGATGCCGGCCCGGCGCGGGTGCCCGTTCACCGGCCACTCGCGGGGCCGGGTCAGCAGTTCGACGGTCCCGGCCGACCAGTCGACCTGCGGGGAGCGCTCCTCGGCGTGCAGGGTCGGCGGCATCAGGCCGTGCCGCATCGCCTGCACCATCTTGATCACGCCGGCCACCCCGGCGGCGGCCTGGGTGTGCCCCAGGTTCGACTTGATCGAGCCCAACCAGAGTGGACGGTTCGCCGGCCGCTCCTGGCCGTACGTGGCCAGCACCGCCTGCGCCTCGATCGGGTCACCCAGGGTCGTACCCGTGCCGTGCGCCTCGACCACGTCCACCTCTGCGGCCGGCACCCCGGCCGAGGCGAGGGCCGCACGGATGACCCGCTGCTGTGACGGGCCGTTCGGGGCGAAGAAGCCGTTCGACGCGCCGTCCTGGTTGACCGCCGAGCCGCGCACCACGGCCAGCACCGGGTGGCCGAGCCGTTGGGCGTCGGACAGGCGCTCGACCAGCAGGAAGCCGGCGCCCTCGGCCCAGCCGGTACCGTCGGCGCCCGCCCCGAAGGAGCGGCACCGGCCGTCCGGGGAGAGGCCGCGCTGCCGGGAGAACTCGATCAGGATCTCCGGGGTGGCCATCACGGTCACGCCACCGGCCAGCGCCAGCGAGCACTCCCCCGACCGCAGCGCCTGCACCGCCAAATGCAGCGCCACCAGGGACGACGAGCAGGCGGTGTCCACCGCCACCGCCGGGCCCTCCAGCCCCAGCACGTACGACACCCGACCGGCCGCCGCACTGCCGCCGGCGGAGCTGCCGTAGCCGTAGTCGTGGTACATCAGGCCGGCGAAGACGCCGGTGGGGCTGCCCTTGAGCGTGCCCGGGTCGATCCCGGCCCGCTCGAACGCCTCCCAGGCACACTCCAGCAGCAGCCGCTGCTGCGGATCCACCGCGTACGCCTCGTTGGGGCTGATGCCGAAGAAGCCGGCGTCGAAGTCGGCGGCGTTGGGCAGGAAGCCGCCGGCCCGGGCGTAGCAGCGGCCGGGGCGCCCCGGCTCGGGGTGGTACAGGTCGTCGGCCCAGCCCCGGTCGGTGGGCAGCGGCGCGATCGCGTCCACCCCGTCGGCGACCAGCCGCCACAGCTCCTCGGGCGAGCCGACCCCGCCGGGGAAGCGGCAGCTCATCCCGACGATGGCGATCGGCTCGTCCACCGGGCGCGGCCCGCCCTGGGTGGGGGCGTCGGCCTGTAAGCCGCCGAGCAGCGAGTCGAGGTACGCCGCGACGGCGTCGGCGGTCGGGTAGTCGAAGATCAGCGTGGCGGGCAGCCGCAGGTCGGTCGCCGCGCCGAGCGCGTTGCGCAGTTCCACCGCCGACAGCGAGTCGAAGCCCAGCTCCGAGAAGGCCCGGTCCGGCTCCACCGCCTCGGCCGAGTCGTACCCGAGGACGGCGGCGACCTGGGCGCGGACCAGGTCGCGCAGGGCGCGTACCCGGTCGGGGCCGGACAGTCCGGCAAACCGCCCGACGGTCGCGCCGGCCGGGGTGTCGGTGGCCCGGCGCAACCGCCGGGGCGGGCGGACCAGCGCGCGCAGCAGCGCGGGGATGCCGGCGTCGGTGCGCACGGCGGCCGGGTCGATCCGGAGCGGGGCGAGCGTGACCGGCCGGTCCCGCAGCGCGGTGTCGAACGCGGCCAGCCCGTCGGCCTCGGTGAGGGCGGGGAAGCCCTGCCGGGCCATCCGTTCCCGGTCGGCGTCGCTGAGCGCGGCGCCCAGCCCCGCGTCGGTGCCCCACAGCCCGTACGCCAGCGAGGTCGCCGGCAGCCCCCGCGCGACCCGGTACTCGGCGAGCGCGTCGAGGAAGACGTTCGCCGCCGCGTAGCCGGCCTGGCCGGCGGCGAGCACCAGCCCGCCCGCGGAGGAGAAGAGCACGAACGCGGCCAGGTCGACCTCGCGGGTCAACTCGTGCAGGTGCCAGGCACCGTCCACCTTGGGTGCGAGGGTGGCCGCCATCCGTTCCGGGGTGAGGGTGGCGGCGACGCCGTTGTCGGCGACCCCGGCGGCGTGCACCACGATCCGCAGCGGGTGCGCGGCGGGGATGTCGGCCAGCACGGCGGCGAGGGCGTCCCGGTCGGCGGCGTCGCAGGCCGCGACGCGTACCGTCGCACCGAGCCCGGTCAGCTCGGTGACCAGCGCGTCCGCGCCGGGGGCCGCGGGCCCACGCCGGCTGGTCAGCACCAGGTGACGCACGCCGTGCGCCGTGACCAGGTGCCGGGCCACCAGCGCGCCGAGCCCACCGGTACCCCCGGTGACCAGCGCCGTGCCGTCGCTCAAGCCGCCGGTCGCCGGCTCGCCGGTCGTGGCGTGGTCGCGCGTCCCGTCGGCGGTCGTCGCGGCGTCGGTCGTCGCGCCGTCGGTCGTCGCGGCGTCGGTCGCCGTGGCGTCGGTCGCCGGGACGAGCCGGGGTACCAGCAGCCGTCCGGCGCGCAGCGCCAGCTCCGGCTCCCCGGCCGCGAGGGCCGCCGGCAGCGCGGCCCAGGACTCCGGCCGGCCGTCGGTGTCGGCGAGGACGAACCGCTCCGGGTTCTCCGCCTGGGCCGCCCGGACCAGGCCCCAGACCGGCGCCTGGTCCAGCGCCACCCGGTCGTCGGGGCCGGTGACCACGGCGTCCCGGGTGAGCAGGACCAGCCGGGAGCGGGCGAACCGCTCGTCGGCCAGCCAGGCCCGCACGGCCGCCAGCGCCGCCCGGGTCACCTCCCGGACCGCCGCCGGCACGTCGCCGTCGCCGGCACCGAGCGGCAGCAGCACCACCTCCGGTACGTCGACCGCCGCGCCCAGCGCGTCCAGATCGGCGTACGCCGGCACCCCCGGTACGGCGGCGGCGTCGCCGAGCACCGCCCAGCGGGCCGGGTCCGGCGCTGCGTCCGGGGTGGCTGCCGACTGCCATCGCACCCGGTGCAGCACCTGGTCGCGGCCGGCCCGGACGCCGTCGAGCTGGGCGGCGGAGACCGGCCGGGAGACCAGCGACCCGACGGTGAGCACCGGCTGCCCGGACGGGTCGGCGACGGCGAGGGTGACGCTGTCCGGGCCGGTGGGGGCCATCCGCAGCCGCAGCGCGATGGCCCCGACGGCGTGCCGGGACACGCCGTTCCAGGCGAACGGCAGCAGGGTCGCCCCGGAACCGTCGTGGTCCTGGAGCAGGGAGGCGTGCATGGCGGCGTCGAGCAGGGCCGGGTGCAGGCCGAAGCGGGCGGCGTCCGGGTGCGCCTCGTCGGGCAGGGCCACCTCCGCGTACAGCTCGTCGCCGCGTTCCCAGGCGGCCCGCAACCCCTGAAACGTCGGCCCGTACGCGTATCCCCGCCCGCGCAGCCGCTCGTACGCCGCCTCGGTGTCCAGCGGCGTCGCGCCCGGCGGCGGCCAGGCGGTCAGGTCGACGGACGGTTCGACGGCGTCGGCGGCGAGCAAGCCGTCGGCGTGCAGCGTCCAGCGGCCGCCGGGCGAGCGGGAGTAGACGCCGACGGTGCGACGTCCGGCGGTGTCCGGGTCGCCGACGACGACCTGCACCATGACGTCACCGCGTTCGGGCAGCACCAGTGGCGCGGTGAGGGTCAACTCGTCGAGGCGGTGGCAGCCGACCTCCTCGCCGGCGCGCAGGGCGAGTTCGACCAGGCCGGTGCCGGGTAGCAGCACGGTGCCGAGCACGTCGTGGTCGGTGAGCCAGGGCTGGGCCTGTCGGGAGAGCCGGCCGGTGAGGACGAGGCCGTCGGCCTGGGCGGTGGCCACGGCGGCGCGCAGCAGCGGGTGGTCGACGGGGGTGAGGCCGAGCGCGGCGGGGTCGTCGCCGAGCGCGCCGGCCAGCCAGGACTCGGCGAGGTAGTCGAGGGTGTGCAGCCAGTACCGCTGCCGCTGGAAGGGATAGGTGGGCAGGTCGACGGTGCCGGTGGTCTGCGGGAGGAGCGCGGTCCAGTCGACGGTGGTGCCGGTGACGTGCAGCTTCGCCAGGGCGGTGAGGGCCTGGCGGTGTTCGTCGTGTCCGCGCCGCAGGCTGGGGATGATCGTGACGTCGTCGGTGAGGATGCCCTCGATCATCGGGGTGAGGGCGGCGTCGGGGCCGAGTTCGAGGAACGTGGTGGCACCGGCGGCGTGCAGGGCGGTGATGCCGTCGGCGAAGCGCACGGCCTCGCGGACGTGCCGCACCCAGTACTCCGGATCGGTCAACTCGGCCGTGGCCAGTGCGCCGGTCAGGTTCGACACCACCGGAAGCTGCGGCTCGGCATAGGCGAGGCTCGCCGCGACCGCGCGGAAGTCGTCGAGCATCGGGTCCATCAAGCCGCTGTGAAACGCGTGACTCACCCGCAGTCGGGTGGTCTTGCGACCCAGGTTCGTGAAGTGCTCAGCGGCCGCGAGCACGGCTGCTTCCGGGCCGGAGATGACCACGGACCGGGGGCCGTTGACGGCGGCGATGTCCACCCCGGCGCCTGCCGTCGAGCCGATGCCGACGCCGTTGGCTGCGACCATGCCGTCGCCGCCACCGTTGGCCGGGACCGCGCCGTGGCCGTGACCGTTCCCCGCACTCACGCCGTGGCCGTGACCGTTCCCCCCGACCGCCCCGGTGCCGTGGCCGCTGCCGTCGCCGACAGCCGAGCCGGTGCCGGTGGGGGCTGAATCGTCTACGTCATCAGCTTTGTAGGACGCGACAGAGGCATCCGGTCCCGCCAGCGCCGCCCGGACCTCCTCCTCCGACGCCTGCACCGCCACCATCGCCCCACCAGCCGGCAACGCCTGCATCAACCGACCCCGCGCCGCCACCAGCCGAGCCGCATCCCCCAGCGACAACACCCCGGCAACATGCGCGGCAGCCAACTCACCAATCGAATGCCCCGCCACGAAATCCGGCCGCACACCCCACGACTCCACCAGGCGGAACAGCGCCACCTCGACGGCGAACAACCCCGCCTGCGCGTAACCCGTGAGCCGGACCAACTCCTCGTCATCACCCCAGACCACCTCACGCAACGGCCGATCCAGGTGCACATCCAGCTCCGCCACCACGGCATCGAAGGCCGACGCGAACACCGGGAACACCCCGTACAGCTCACGACCCATGCCCAGACGCTGCGCGCCCTGACCGGTGAACAACACCGCCAGCCGACCCGCCCGGGTGACACCGGAGACGGCGTTCGGCGCCGGCTTCCCCGCCGCCACCGCCGTCAGCCCGGCGGACAGTTCGGCCGGGTCCGCGCCCAGCACCACCGCCCGGTGACCGAAGGCCGCCCGACCGGTGACCAGGGTTCGGGCCGCGGCGCTCAGGTCCGGCGGCGCGAGGTGCGCGGCGACGCCGGCGAAGCGGCTGGCGAGTTCCCGTACCGCCGCGTCGGACTTCGCCGACAGCACCCAGGGCACCAGCGACGGGGGCGGGGCGGTGGAGGCGTCCGGTTCCGCAGCGGACTCCGGGGCCTGTTCGACGATGACGTGGGCGTTGGTGCCGGAGAGCCCGAACGACGAGATGCCGGCCCGGCGCGGGTGCCCGTCCGCCGGCCACTCGCGCGCCTCGGTCAGCAGCTCGACCGCGCCGGACGACCAGTCCACCTGCGGGGAGCGCTCCTCGGCGTGCAGGCTCCGGGGCATCACCCCGTGCCGCATCGCCTGCACCATCTTGATCACGGCGGCCACCCCGGCGGCGGCCTGGGTGTGCCCGAGGTTCGACTTGATCGACCCCAACCAGAGTGGGCGGTCGGCGGGCCGCTCCTGGCCGTACGTGGCCAGCAGGGCATGGGCCTCGATCGGGTCGCCGAGGGTGGTGCCGGTGCCATGCGCCTCCACCACGTCCACCTCGGTGGCCGGGACGCCGGCCGAGGCGAGGGCGGCCCGGATCACCCGCTGCTGGGCGGGACCGTTCGGGGCGAAGAAGCCGTTCGACGCCCCGTCCTGGTTGACGGCCGTGCCGCGTACCACGGCGAGCACCGGGTGGCCGAGCCGCTGGGCGTCCGTGAGGCGCTCCACCAGCAGGAAGCCCGCACCCTCGCCCCATCCGGTGCCGTCGGCGCCCGCGCCGAAGGACTTGCACCGGCCGTCCGGGGCGAGGCCCCGCTGGCGGCTGAACTCGACGAACGCCTCCGGCGTCGCCATCACCGCCGCGCCACCGGCGAGCGCCAGGGTGCACTCCCCCGACCGCAGCGCCTGCACCGCCAGGTGCAACGCGACCAGCGATGACGAGCAGGCGGTGTCCACGGTGACCGCCGGCCCCTCCAGCCCCAGCGCGTACGCCACCCGGCCGGAGGCGACCGAGCCGGTGGCGTGGCTGCTGGCGTAGTCGTGGTACATCAGCCCGGCGAATACTCCGGTACGGCTGCCGCGCAGCGTGCCGGGGTCGATCCCGGCCCGCTCGAACGCCTCCCAGGCGCATTCCAGCAGCAGCCGCTGCTGCGGGTCCATGATGGTCGCCTCGTTGGGGCTGATCCCGAAGAACGCCGGGTCGAAGGCGGCGGCGTCGGCGAGGAACCCGCCCTGCCGGACGTAGCTGGTGTTCGGCCGTTCGCCGGTCGGGTCGTAGAGCTCGTCGACGTTCCAGCCCCGGTCGGCGGGAAAGTCGCCGATCGCGTCGACCCCGTCGGCGACCAGTCGCCACAGCTGCTCCGGCGTGCTCACCCCGCCGGGGAAGCGGCAGCTCATCCCGACGATCGCGACCGGCTCGTGGGCGGCCGCGGTGAGCCGCCGGTTCTGCGCGCGCAGCCGCTCGGTCTCCTTGAGCGAGCTGCGCAGCGCGGCGACGAGCTTGTCGTCGGTCATCGAGGGTCTCCTGTCATGAAGTCGTCGAGGTCCTGGTCGCCCAGCGCCATGCTGATCAGGTCGTCGGCGTCCATCTCGTCGATCGAGCGGCCGGCCTCGTCGTCCGCCGCGGGGGCGGTGATGGTGTCCGGCGTGGGGGCGAGCCCGCCGAGTTCGAGCAGCCGGTCCAGCAGCCCGGCCTCGCGCAGCCGGCTCAGCGGGATGCCCTGGAGGACCTCCCGTACCCGGTCCTCGGGCAGCCCGTCGGCCGGGGCCGGGGCGAGCGCGGTGACCAGTTCGGCGGCGAGGACCCGCGCGTTGGGGTGGTCGAAGACCAGCGTCGCGGGCAGTCGCAGCCCGGTCGCGCTGTTGAGCTGGTTGCGGAACTCCACCGCGCTCAGCGAGTCGAAGCCGAGTTCCTGGAACGCCCGGTCGGGGTCGACGTCCTGCGGGCCGGCGTGCCCGAGGATCGCCGCCGCCTGGGTGAGCACCACGTCGAGCAGCGCGGCCTCACGCTCGCCGGCCGGCAGCGCGGCCAGCCGCCGGGTCAGGGCCGCCGCGGCGTCCGGCCCGGCCCCGCCACCGGCACGCGCCGGTCGCCGCACCAGGCCGCGGAAGAGCGGCGGCAGGTCGGGTACGCCGGCCAGCGCCGCCAGGTCCAATCCCACCGGTACGACCACCGCCGCGTCGGTGGCGGCGGCCGCGTCCAGCAGCGCGAGCCCTTCGGCGGGTGCGAGCGGGCGGACGCCGGTCCGCTCGACCCGGGCCCGGTCGCCGGCGTCGAGGTTCGCGGCCATCCCGGCGTCGCCGGCCCAGGCTCCCCAGGCGAGCGACTGGGCGGGCAGACCGGCGGCCCGGCGGTGCGCGGCGAGCGCGTCCAGGCACGCGTTGGCGGCGGCGTAGCTGCCCTGGCCGGGGTTGCCGACCACCCCGGCGGCGGAGGAGAAGAGCACGAACGCGGTGAGCGGCAGCCCGGCGGTCAGCTCGTGCAGGTGCAGCGCCGCGTCCACCTTGGGGCGGAACACCACGTCGACGCGGTCCGGGGTGAGCGAGCCGATCACGCCGTCGTCGAGCACACCGGCGGAGTGCACGACCCCGGTGAGCGGGTGCGCCGGGTCGAGCCCGGCCAGCAGGGCCGCCACGGCGTCCCGGTCGCCCATGTCGCAGGCGGCGAGCCGGACGTGCGCGCCGAGCGCGGTCAGCTCGGCGACGAGGTCGTCCGCCCCGGCCGCCGCCGCGCCCCGCCGACTGGTCAGCAGCAGCCGGCGTACGCCGTGGGTGGTGACCAGGTGCCGGGCGACGAGCCGGCCAAGCAGGCCCGTCGCGCCGGTGACCAGCACGGTCCCCGCTTCGCCGAACACGGTGGCCGGCGGCGCGTCCGGGGTGGCGGTGAGCCGGGCGAGCCGGGCCACGTGGGCGCGGACGGCGCGGACGGCGACCTGCGGTTCCCCGGTCGCGACGGCCAGGGCGAGCGCCGCCGGGTCGTCCGGGTCGTCGAGGTCGGCCAGGACGATCCGGTCCGGCTGCTCCGACTGGGCGGAGCGGACCAGCCCCCAGACGGCCGCGCCGGCCAGGTCGGGGGCCTCCTCGTCGGTCACCGCAACCGCGCCCCGGGTCGCCACCAGCAGGGTGGATCGGGCGTACCGGTCGTCGGCGAGCCAGGTCTGGACGTGCTCCAGGGCCCGGTGGGTCGCCCGGTGCACGGCGGCGGCGTCCCGGCCGGGCTCCGACCGCAGCACCACCACCTCGGGTACGTCGTCGCGGACGTCCTCCCACGCCGCCCAGCGCACCGGAGGCGCGTCGACCGTTCCGGCGGGCTGCCACGCCAGCCGGTACAGCGGGTCCGGCCGGCCGGCGGCGAGCTGGGCGGCGGAGAGTTCCCGCAGGGTGAGCGTGTCCACCGAGGCGACCGGCAGGCCGGCGGCGTCGGCGATGTCGAGACGTACCCCGTCCCCGGCCGGGGTGATCCGCACCCGGACGGTGGTGGCATCGGGGACCGTGACGGTGACGCCGGAGAAGGCGAACGGCAGCCGGACCGGCCCGACCTGGGCGGTGTCGAGGCCGACCGCCTGGAGGCATGCGTCGAGCAGGGCGGGGTGCATCCGGTAGCCGTCGTCGGCGCCGTCCCCGGCCGGCAGGGCCACTTCGGCGTACACCTGGTCGCCGGCGGTCCACGCGGCGCGCAGCCCCTGGAACGCCGGACCGTAGGCGAGCCCGGCGGCGGCCTGGGCGTCGTACCGTCCGGTGAGGTCGACCGGGGCGGCGCCCGGCGGCGGCCACGCGGCCAGGTCGAACGACGGCGGCCGGGTGGCGGGGGCGACGGTGCCGGTGGCGTGCCGGGTCCACGGCTGGTCCGGTCCCCCGTCGCGGGAGTGGACGGTGACCGGCCGGCTGCCCGTCTCGTCGGCCGCGCCGAGCAACACCTGGACGGTGACCCCGCCGCGTTCCGGTACGACCAGCGGCGCCTCGAGGACCAGCTCGGTGAGGGCGTCGCAGCCGACCTGCCCGCCCGCGCTCAGCGCCAGCTCCACGAAGCCGGTGCCCGGCAGCAGGATCGCGCCGCCCACCACATGGTCGGCGAGCCAGGGCTGGCTGTGCACGGAGAGCCGTCCGGTGAGGACGGTGCTGTCCGAGCCGGCGAGGGTGACGGCGGCGCCGAGCAGCGGGTGCCGCGCGGCGTCGACCCCGACGGCCCCGAGGTCCCCGTCGGAGGTGCTGGCCCGCTGCCAGTAGCGCTGCCGCTGGAACGGGTAGGTGGGCAGGTCGACGGCGCGGCCGGCCTGCGGAAGCAGCGCGGTCCAGTCGACGGTGATGCCGGTGACGTGCAACTTGGCCAGGGCGGTGAGGGCCTGGCGCTGTTCGTCGTGTCCGCGCCGCAGGCTGGGGACGACGGTGACGTCGTCGGTGAGGATGCCCTCGATCATCGGGGTGAGGGCGGCGTCGGGGCCGAGTTCCAGGAACGTCGTCG